>NZ_CP123923.1:6147500-6447500 GCF_030450125.1 Streptomyces sp. WP-1 | reverse complement strand
GCGATCTCGCTGTAGGTGAAGCGGGTCTGCTTGGTGAGGTCCTTCGTCTGCTCCTTGAGGCTGTCGAAGACGACGACCGTGTCGTAGAGCGAGTAACCGAGGATGGTGAGCAGGCCGATGATCGTGCCGGGCGAGACCTCGAAGCCGACCAGGGCGTAGATACCGGTCGTGATGGTGATGTCGTGGATCAGCGCGACCAGGGCCGCGATGGCCATGCGCCACTCGAAGGCGATGGCCAGGTAGATCACGACGAGCACCATGAAGATCGCCAGGCCCTCCCAGGCCTTGTTGGCGATCTCCTGGCCCCAGCTCGGGCCGACCAGGTCGGCGGCGAGCTTCTCGGGGTTGAGCTTCAGGTCCTTGGCCAGGCTCTGCTTGACCTGGTCGGACTTGGCCGTGTCCAGGCCGGCGACCTGGATGCGCAGGCTGCCGTTGCCGAGCTTCTGCACGACGGCCTCGTGGCCGGAGGCGTCCTTGGCGTACGACTCCGCCTGGGACACCGAGACGCTCATGTTGGTCGGCGTCGTGAAGACGGCACCGCCCTGGAAGTCGATGCTCATGTTCAGGCCGCGCACCGCCAGGCCGAGGATGGCCGTGATGGTGATCAGGATGGAGACGCCGTACCAGATCTTGCGCTTGCCGATGAAGTCGTAGCTGATCTCGCCGCGGTGCAGCCGGGCGCCGAGGGAGCCGAGTTTCGACATCGCTCACGCCTCCTTCGGGTCGACAGGGCCGGCGGCGGGACCGGCGGGACGGCGGGTGCGGCGCAGCGGCGGGTTGCCGCCGAGGCTCTTCGGGTCGAGGCCGGACCACTTGTGGCCGTTGCCGAAGAACGTGCGGCGGGCGAGCAGGGTCATCAGCGGCTTGGTGAACAGGAAGACGACGACCACGTCGAGCACGGTGGTCAGACCCAGCGTGAACGCGAAGCCCTGGACCTTGCCGACGGTCACGATGAACAGCACGGCGGCGGCGAGGAACGACACGAAGTCGGAGACCAGGACGGTGCGCCGGGCGCGCGGCCAGGCACGCTCGACGGCGGGTCGCAGCGAGCGGCCCTCGCGGATCTCGTCCCTGATGCGTTCGAAGTACACGATGAACGAGTCGGCGGTGATACCGATGGCGACGATGGCGCCGCAGACGGCCGGCAGGTTCAGCGCGAAGTGGATGGCCGGGCCGAGCAGCGACATGATCACGTAGGTGAGGATCGCCGAGACGAGCAGCGAGGCCATCGCGACGAGCGACAGGCCGCGGTAGTAGACCACCAGGTAGAGCACGACCAGGGCGAGGCCGATGGCACCCGCGAGCAGACCGGCGTGCAGCTGCTGGCCGCCGAGCGCGGCGGTCACGGTGGTGACGGACTGCTCCTGGAAGGAGAGCGGCAGCGCGCCGTACGACAGCATGTTGGCGAGGCTCTGCGCGTCCTGCTGCGTGAAGCTGCCGGAGATCTCCGCCTGGCCGCCGGTGATGGCGGTGCTGACATACGGGCTGGAGACGACCTCGCCGTCCAGGACGATGCCGAACTCGTTCTGCGGGGCCTGGTTCTTGGCCAGCTCGCCGGTGATGTCGGCGAACTTCTTGGCGCCCGTGGAGTTGAAGGTCATCTGGACCTGCCAGCCGGAGGCGCCCTGGGTGTCGAAGACGGCCTGGGCCTTCTTCACCTCGGTGCCGTCCACGCCGGCCGGGCCGAGCAGGTACTTGTAGTAGCCCTTGCCGACCTTGCCGCAGGCGATGGTGGGATCACCGGGCTTGGCGTTGTTGCCGGCCTCGGCGCGGTCGGCCTTCTTGGAGCAGTCCAGGGCGGTGTACGCGGCCTGGAGCTTGGAGGTGTCCGTGCCGCCGGAGGCCGAGGGGGTCGGCTTCGGCGAGGAGCCGCCGGTGGGCGTCGCGCTCGGCGAGGGGCTGGAGCCGGCCTTGAGGGCGTCGGTGACCGCACGGCCCTGCGTGGTCGCGGAGGCGGTCGGGGACGTGCTCGACGACGGCGAGGACGACGAGGAGGATGCCTTCTGCGGGGAGGAGGCGCTCGGGGAGGAGCTGGAGCCCGGCTTGGGCGAGGAACCGCTGGTCGGGGAGCCGCTCGGCGAGGGGCTGGCCGCGGCACCGCTGGGCTCGCTGGCCAGAACCGGCCGGAAGTAGAGCTTGGCGGTGGTGCCGACCTGCTGCTGGGCCTCCTTGGAGTTGGTGCCCCGCGGGATGTTGACGATGATGTTGTCGGTTCCCTGGGTCTGCACCTCCGCCTCGGAGACGCCGAGGCCGTTGACACGGCGGTTCATGATGTCGACCGCGGTGTCCATGTTGGCCTTGTTGACCGCGGACCCCTGGTCGGCCTTCGCCTTGAGCGTGATGCTCGTACCACCGGCGAGGTCGATGCCGAGACGCGGAGTGGTGTGCCCGGAGGCGAACATCCCTCCGGTGAGCGCCACGATGGCGATCAGGATGAGGGCCAGTGAGCGCCCTGGTTTGCTCTGGGCGCTCGCGCTCCGGCCCTTCTTAGGTGCTGCCACCTTCTCGTACTCCCTCTCGGGCCGCTCGGCGCCCGGTCGGCGCTCGGCGGCCATGACATGGTGTCGGGCTCCCCGTGCGGGAAACAGACGCGCCCGGTGGTGCGCGGGGCGTGATTATGCCGTCTCGCGCACCACCGGGGCGTGACTACTTCGCGTCGGAATCGCCGTCGGTCTTCTTCGGCTTGTCCTCCGCCGGGGCCGCGGCGGCCTCGGACTCGCCGGCGGTGTCCTCGCCGGCGTCCTTCTTACCGAGGTCGATCTTGTCGTCGGAGGCGGCGGCAGCGGCGGCAGATCCGTCGGTCTCGTCGGTCTCGGTGAGAGAGGACGCGTCGTCCGGGACGATGTCGGCGTCGGACTTCAGGTCGTGCTCGATGCCGTGCACGATGCGGTTGTACTCGTCGTCGGTGAGGACGGCGCCGATCGCGTTCTTCGCGAAGAGGAGGTCCACGCCAGGAGCGGCGTCCAGGAGGACGGTGTCCTCGTTGACCTCCTTGACCGTCGCGTACATTCCCCCGATCGTGCGGACACCGGAGCCGGGCTGCATCTCATTGCGCATCTGCGCGGCCTGAGTCTGCTTCTTCTTGGCAGAGCGCGTCATCAGGAACATGGCCGCGATGAGCACGATGAACGGGAGAAGGGTATACGGATTCACGGGACGGGATTTCCTTCGCGCGACCGCGACGGAGAGCGGCCTTTTCGGGGATGGGGGTGTGTCGGCGCCGCCCGCAAGGGCGGCATCGGCGGAGTCTAAGCGAGTCCGCGCACATGGAACAACGCCCAGCATGGCACCTGGGTTCCGCACCGGGCCACTGCCGAAGCGGAGGGGCGGCCGGGGCCGGTGACATCACGTCCCGAACAGGTCCGGTTGTCCGTTTCCCGGTGTGGCGGAGCCGGGCGGGGTCAGCCCGAGGTGCGTCCAGGCGGCGGGCGTGGCGACGCGGCCGCGGGGGGTGCGGGCCAGCAGTCCCTCGCGGACCAGGAAGGGCTCGGCGACCTCCTCGACGGTCTCCCGCTCCTCCCCCACCGCGACGGCCAGGGTGGACAGGCCGACGGGGCCCCCGGCGAAAAGCTTCAGCAAAGCCTCCAGGACGGCGCGGTCCAGCCGGTCGAGGCCGCGCGCGTCGACCTCGTAGACGGCGAGGGCGGCCGCGGCGATGTCCCGGTTGATCACGCCGTCCGCCTTGACCTGCGCGTAGTCGCGGACGCGGCGCAGCAGGCGGTTGGCGATACGGGGGGTGCCGCGGGAGCGGCCCGCGATCTCGGCGGCGCCGTCCGTATCGATGCCGACGTCCAGGAGCTGCGCGGAGCGGTGCACGACGCGCTCCAGTTCGCGGGGCTCGTAGAACTCCATGTGCGCGGTGAAGCCGAAGCGGTCGCGCAGCGGGGGCGGCAGCAGGCCGGCCCGGGTGGTGGCGCCGACCAGGGTGAACGGGGGCAGTTCGAGGGGGATGGCGGTGGCGCCGGGGCCCTTGCCGACGATGACGTCGACGCGGAAGTCCTCCATCGCCATGTAGAGCATCTCCTCGGCGGGCCGGGACATGCGGTGGATCTCGTCCAGGAAGAGCACCTCGCCCTCCTGGAGGGAGGAGAGGATCGCGGCGAGGTCGCCGGCGTGCTGGATGGCCGGACCCGAGGTGATGCGGATCGGGGCGCCCATCTCGGCGGCGATGATCATCGACAGGGTGGTCTTGCCGAGGCCGGGAGCGCCGGAGAGCAGGACGTGGTCGGCGGTGGCGCCGCGCGCGCGGGCCGCCCGCAGCACCAGGTCGAGCTGTTCGCGGACCTTCTCCTGGCCGATGAACTCGCCGAGGTCCTTGGGGCGCAGGGCGGCCTCGACGGCCTGGTCCTCGCGGTCGGCGGCGGAGCCCACCAGCCGCTCGGCGGCGGGTGTGCCGGCGGTGTCGGCCGTGTCGTCCCAGTTCATGTGGTGTGCCTCAACAAGGGGGTGGGGATCAGCGGGCGCGGTTCAGGGTCTGCAGGGCGGCCTTCAGGAGCTGGCCGACCTGCGGGGTGCCGCCCGCCGCCTCCGCCTGCGGGGCCACGGCGGTCACGGCCTCCTCGGCCTCGCGGGTGGCGTAGCCGAGGCCGATGAGGGCCGCGTGCAGCTGGTCGCGCCAGCCCTGGGTGACCGGGGCGCCGACGGCGGGGGCGGTGCCGACGGGCGCGCCGAGGCGGTCCTTCAGTTCCAGGAGGAGTTTCTGGGCGCCCTTCTTGCCGATGCCGGGGACCGCGGTGAGGGCCTTCTCGTCACCGGTGGTGACGGCGCGGCGCAGCGCGTCCGGGGAGTGCACGGCGAGCATGGCCTGGGCGAGGCGGGGGCCGACGCCGCTGGCGGTCTGGAGCAGGACGAAGACCTGGCGGGCGTCGTCGTCCGCGAAGCCGTACAGGGTCAGCGAGTCCTCGCGCACGACCAGGGAGGTGTGCAGTCTGGCGGGCTGTCCGACGCGGAGCGTGGAGAGCGTGTCCGGGGTGCACTGGACGGACATGCCGACACCGCCGACCTCCACCACCGCGGCGTCGGGGGCGAGCGCGGCGACCGTGCCGCTGACGAAGGCGATCATGCCGTACGGCCTTTCGTTGCGTGGGTGGTGTGCAGGGCGACGGCCTGCTGGAGGCGGTTCTGGGCGGGGGCGCGCCAGATGTGGCAGATGGCGAGGGCGAGGGCGTCGGCCGCGTCGGCGGGCTTGGGGGGCGCGGCGAGCCGGAGCAGCCGGGTGACCATGGCGCCGACCTGGGCCTTGTCGGCGCGGCCCGAGCCGGTGACGGCGGCCTTGACCTCGCTGGGGGTGTGCAGGGCGACGGGGATGCCGCGGCGGGCGGCGCACAGCATGGCGACGGCGCTGGCCTGGGCGGTGCCCATCACGGTGCGCACATTGTGCTGGCTGAAGACGCGCTCCACGGCGACGAACTCGGGCCGGTGTTCGTCCAGCCATGCCTCGATGCCCTGCTCGACGGCGAGCAGCCGCCGGCTGAGCTCGGCGTCCGCGGGGGTGCGGACGACGCCGACGCCGATCATGGTCAGCGGGCGCCCCGCGACCCCCTCGACCACGCCGACCCCGCACCGGGTCAGTCCCGGGTCCACCCCCAGTACCCGCACGGGCCCCTCCCCTCCGACCGCTCGATCACCTGTTTGTGCAGGCTATCGGGTGGCACTGACAACGCCGCGCACCAACGCCCCCGTCGGCGTCCGCACCGGCACCCGGCAACGCGACGGGCCGACGGGGTGTGTCCCGTCGGCCCGGTCGGTCAGCCGTACGCGTTACGCGTCGACCTTCTCCATGACCTCGTCGCTCACGTCGAAGTTGGCGAAGACGTTCTGCACGTCGTCGCTGTCCTCCAGGGCGTCGATCAGCTTGAAGATCTTCTTGGCGCCCTCCTCGTCCAGCTCGACCTGCATGGTCGGGACGAAGTTGGCCTCGGCCGAGTCGTAGTCGATGCCGGCCTCCTGGAGGGCGGTGCGGACCGCGACCAGGTCGGTGGCCTCGCTGAGCACCTCGAAGGACTCACCGAGGTCGTTGACCTCCTCGGCACCGGCGTCCAGGACGGCACCGAGCACGTCGTCCTCGGTCAGCTCGCCCTTGGGGACGATGACGACGCCCTTGCGGTTGAAGAGGTACGACACCGAGCCCGGGTCTGCCATGTTGCCGCCGTTGCGGGTCATGGCGACGCGCACGTCGGAGGCGGCGCGGTTGCGGTTGTCGGTGAGACACTCGATGAGCACCGCGACACCGTTCGGGCCGTAACCCTCGTACATGATCGTCTCGTAGTCGGCGCCGCCGGCCTCGAGACCGCCACCGCGCTTGATCGCGGAGTCGATGTTCTTGTTCGGGACCGACTGCTTCTTGGCCTTCTGGACGGCGTCATAGAGCGTCGGGTTGCCTTCGAGGTCGACGCCGCCCATACGCGCCGCGACCTCGATGTTCTTGATCAGCTTCGCGAAGAGCTTGCCGCGCTTGGCGTCGATCACGGCCTTCTTGTGCTTCGTCGTAGCCCATTTAGAGTGGCCGGACATCTGCCTGTCTCCTTCGCGTTACCCATCTATGAACGAACGCCTGAGATCCTACAAGGACTCCGCGGTGGCGTTGGCGCGCACCATGTCGACGAACAGGGCGTGCACCCGGTGGTCGCCGGTCAGCTCCGGATGGAACGACGTGGCGAGCGCGTTGCCCTGGCGGACGGCGACGATGTGGCCGCCGTGCTCGGCGAGCACCTCGGTGTCCGCGCCCACGGACTCCACCCAGGGGGCGCGGATGAAGACGCCCTCCACAGGATCGCCCGCGACGCCGCGCACGTCGACCTCGGCCTCGAAGGACTCGTTCTGGCGTCCGAAGGCGTTACGGCGCACGATCATGTCGATGCCGCCGATGGTCTCCTGGCCCGAGCGCGGGTCGAGGATCTTGTCGGCCAGCATGATCATGCCCGCGCAGGTGCCGTAGACGGGCATGCCGGCGCGCACCCGGGCACGCAGCGGCTCCATCACGCCGAAGAGCACGGCCAGTTTGGAGATGGTGGTGGACTCGCCGCCGGGCAGGACGAGCCCGTCGACCTCGGCGAGTTCCTCGGGGCGCCGCACCGGCCTGGCCACGGCGTCCGCCGCGGCCAGGGCGATGAGGTGCTCCCGTACGTCGCCCTGGAGCGCCAGGACACCGATGACAGGAGTGTTCATGGGGTTCGGATACCTGTGAGCCTGTGCTTACCAGCCGCGGTTCGCGTAGCGCTCGGTCTCGGGGAGGGTGTCGCAGTTGATGCCGACCATGGCCTCGCCGAGGTCGCGCGACGCGTCCGCGATGATCTTCGGGTCGTCGTAGAAGGTGGTGGCCTTCACGATGGCGGCGGCGCGCTTGGCCGGGTCGCCGGACTTGAAGATGCCGGAGCCGACGAACACGCCCTCGGCGCCGAGCTGGCGCATCAGAGCCGCGTCGGCCGGGGTGGCCACGCCGCCGGCGGAGAACAGCACCACGGGGAGCTTGCCCAGCTCGGCGACCTCCTTGACCAGCTCGTAGGGGGCGCGCAGCTCCTTGGCGGCGGCGTACAGCTCGTTGTTGTCACAGCCGCGCAGCTTGGCGATCTCGCCCTTGATCTGGCGCAGGTGGCGTACGGCCTCCACGACGTTGCCGGTGCCGGCCTCGCCCTTGGAGCGGATCATCGCGGCGCCCTCGGCGATACGGCGCAGGGCCTCGCCCAGGTTGGTGGCGCCGCACACGAACGGGGTGGTGAACGCCCACTTGTCCGAGTGGTTGACCTCGTCGGCCGGGGTGAGGACCTCGGACTCGTCGATGTAGTCCACGCCGAGGGACTGCAGGACCTGGGCCTCGACGAAGTGGCCGATGCGGGACTTGGCCATGACCGGGATCGAGACGGCGTCGATGATGCCCTCGATCATGTCCGGGTCGGACATCCGGGCCACGCCGCCGTCCTTGCGGATGTCGGCCGGGACCCGCTCCAGGGCCATGACGGCGACGGCGCCCGCGTCCTCGGCGATCTTCGCCTGCTCCGGGGTGACGACGTCCATGATGACGCCGCCCTTGAGCTGCTCGGCCATGCCGCGCTTCACGCGGGCGGTGCCGGTCTCGGGAGCCTGGTTCTCGGTGGTGGACACGGGCGACCTCACTGAAGGGAAAGAGGGTTCTCTGCTGCACCGAGGAAACGCGAGCGGACCAGGCCACAGCAAGGGCCAATGGAAAGCCGGTGGCTCGTTTTCGCTGGGAATGCCAGGTGAGGGGCGGTCAGGCGATCCGTTCCACCAGCGCTGCGGGGGGTTCGTCGTCCATCTCGAAGGCCAGCGGGAAAGGGGCGTGGCCGGCCAGCCGGAACCAGCGGACCTTGCGGTGCTCGCGCAGCCGGCGGGCGGCGCCCACGGCGTCGTTGTGGAAGCGGCGGGCCATCGGGACCCGGCGTACGGCCTCGGCCAGCTCATGGGCCGCGTCCTCGCCGCCGGGCGCCTCGCGCAGGGCCTCCACCTGCGCCGGTTCCGCGAACACCGCGCGCAGGGCCTGGCTCAGCTCGCTCTCGGCGACCTCCCGCTGCTCCTCCTCGGCCTGCCGGGCGGCGTGCGCGGCCTCGTACAGCACGATCGAGGCGGCCGGGTCGAGCACGCCCGAGGTGGCGAGCTCCTGGGCCACGGAGGCGCGGCGCAGCAGCTGGGCGTCGAGCGCGGCGCGGGCGGCGTCCATCCGTACGTGCAGCCGGTCCAGGCGTCCTGCGGTCCAGCTCAGGTAGACGCCGATCGCGAGGAGGGCGACGAGGATCCAGATGAGGGTTGCGGTCACCCGGAAAGGCTATCGGCAGCCCCGCGCCCACCGGACGCGCGCCCGGGAGGCGCCTGTCTCACTCCCGCTTTCACCCCCGCCCGAGGTTTTGGCCCCGGACGAGGCCTCAGCGCCGTCGAAGGTCCCGGCGCCACCGGAGGCCCTGGCGCCCGCCAGAGGTCCCGGCGCCACCGGATGCCCCGGCGCCACCGGAGGTCCCGGCGCCGCCCGCGGCCTCAGTCCCGCGCCAGCCCGAACCGCGCCCGCAGCCCCGTCGACCGTTCGTCCGCCGCGACCGCCGTCGTGCCGTCCGTGACCGTCTCGTAGACGGAGAGGATGTCCGCGCCGACCGTGGACCAGTCGAAGCGCCGCACATGGGCGCTGCCGCGGGCGCGCAGCGCGGCCCGGCGCTCCGGGTCGGCCAGCAGCCGTACGGCGGCGCCGGCGAGCGCGTCGGCGTCCTCGTTGGCGAAGATCTCGCCCGCCCGGCCCTGGTCGAGGACCTGGACGAAGGCGTCGAGGTCGGAGGCGAGCACGGGGGCGCCCGCGGACATGGCCTCGACCAGGATGATGCCGAAGCTCTCGCCGCCGGTGTTGGGCGCCACGTACACGTCCACGCTGCGCAGCAGCCGGGCCTTGTCCTCGTCGCTGACCATCCCGAGGAACTCCACCCGGGAGCGCAGCTCCTCGGGCAGGTTCTCGACGGCGGCCTCCTCGTCGCCGCGGCCGGCGACCAGCAGTCGGGCGCCGGGCCGGGCGGCCATGATCTTCGGCAGGGCCTTCATCAGCACGGGCAGGCCCTTGCGGGGCTCGTCGATCCGGCCGATGAAGCCGATCGTCTCCTTCTGCCACTCGGGTTTCGGCTCGGCTCTGGCGAAGAAGTCGACGTCGACACCGTTGGGGATGACCACCGCGTCCCCGCCCAGATGCTCGACCAGGGTGCGCCGGGCGTACTCGCTGACCGCGATCCGGGCGCTGATCTTCTCCAGGGCGGCCTGGAGGATCGAGTACGCGGCGATCATGGCCCGCGAGCGCGGGTTGGAGGTGTGGAAGGTGGCCACGATGGGGCCCTGCGCCGCCCAGCAGGTGAGCAGACCCAGCGAGGGCGAGGTCGGCTCGTGGATGTGCACCACGTCGAAGGCGCCGTCGTGCAGCCAGCGCCGTACCCGCGCGGCCGACAGGAAGCCGAAGTTCAGCCGGGCCACCGAGCCGTTGTACGGCACCGGGACCGCGCGGCCCGCCGAGACCACGTACGGCGGCAGCGGGGTGTCGTCGTCGGCCGGGGCCAGCACGGAGACCTCGTGGCCGAGGCGGATGAAGTACTCGGCCAGGTCGCGGATGTGGAACTGGACGCCACCGGGCACGTCCCAGGAGTACGGGCAGACGATCCCGATTCTCACGAGGGTCCCTTCGCGGGGTCGAGGTCGGCGAGCCACAGCCGCTGGAGCATGTGCCAGTCCTCCGGGTGCTCGGCGATCCCGGTGGCGAAGGCGTCGGCCAGGGCCTGTGTCATGACGGACGTCTTCTCGGCGCGGGTGCCCGGCTCCGGCACCTCGACCGGGGGGTGCACCCGGCCCCGCATGACGGGCGAGTCGTCGTACCAGAGGGTGACCGGCAGCAGCAGGGCGCCGGTGTGCTGGGCGAGCAGGGCGGGGCCCGCGGGCATCCGGGCCTTCTCGCCGAAGAAGTCGACCTCGACGCCGGAGGCGGACAGATCACGGTCGGCGACCAGGCAGACCAGGCCGCCGTCGCGCAGTCTGCGGGCCAGGGTGCCGAAGGCGGAGCCGCCGCTGTGCGGCAGCACCTCCATGCCGAGGCCCTCGCGGTAGGCGACGAAGCGGTCGTAGAGCGTCTCGGGCTTGAGGCGTTCGGCGACCGTGGTGAACGGGGTGCGCAGCTCGGTGGTGACCCAGGCGCCGGCCAGGTCCCAGTTGGCCAGGTGCGGCAGGGCGAGGATCACGCCCTTGCCGGCGGCCAGGCCCTCGGTCAGGTGGTGTATGTCCTTGGGGACGAAGCCGCCCTTGATCCGCTCGGGGCTCCAGGCGGGCAGCCGGAAGGACTCCATCCAGTAGCGCAGATAGGAGCGCATGCCCTTGCGGGAGAGTTCCGCGAGACGCTCGGGGGTGGCGTCGGGCACCACGCGCGCGTAGTTCGCCTCCAGGCGGAGCACGCCCTTGCCGTGCTTCTTCCAGGCGAGGTCCGCGATGGTCCGCCCGAGGCGGGCGGCGGCGGGCTCCGGGAGCTTCTTGACGGTGCTCCAGCCCGCGCCGTACAGCGCGTCGCTGAGCCGGTCCGGGACGCTCACTGCGCCGCCCCGCTCGCGTCCCGCGCGGCCGCCTCGGCCTCCGCCGACTCGCGGCGCACGGTGACGACCCGCTGGATCAGCGTGACCAGGCTGCCCGCGGCCACGATCCACAGGGCGATCGGCAGCAGCCACTGGATGCCCGGCACACCGAACTTGTGCAGCCCCGCGAAACCGGCCGCGACCAGCGAGATCACCAGCCGCTCGGCGCGCTCGACCAGTCCGTTGACGGCGACCGGGAGGCCGATCGACTCGCCGCGCGCCTTGGTGTACGACACCACCTGACCGCTGGCCAGGCAGAAGATCGAGACCGCGCACATCATGTTGTCGTCGCCCTGCCCGGCGTACCAGAGCGCGAAGCCGCCGAAGATCGCGCCGTCGGCGACCCGGTCGAGAGTGGAGTCCAGGAAGGCGCCCCAGCGGCTGGAGCGGCCCAGCTGGCGGGCCATGTTGCCGTCGACCAGGTCGGAGAAGACGAACAGGGTGATCACGACGGTGCCCCAGAAGAACTCGCCCCGGGGATAGAAGACCAGCGCGCCCGCCACCACGCCCGCCGTGCCGAGCAGCGTGACCGTGTCGGGGCTCACCCCCCGCCGGATGAGAAACGCGGCGAACGGTGTGAGGACACGCGTGAAGAATGCACGCGCGTACTTGTTCAGCATGGCCTTCCCGACGGTCGGTGTCGCCGCGGCCCTGATGGCCGCCGGCTGGCCCATCGTAGCCACGCGCGCGTACGCGTGGCGGGCGGGCACCCGCGGCCCGTGCGCCGAGGTGGTGCGCCGGGCTCGCGCGAAGCCGCCCGGGAGCGGCGCGTACGACCCCGTGCGCGGCGCCGCCGCGAGGAAACGGTACGACTCCGCGCGGGCCGCCGGCGGCGGGATCGGGACCGTCGCCGGTCCGTAGCCGGTCCGTCGTATGGACGCCGCGTGACGGGAGTGGAAAGCTCGAATGACCGCGGGCGTCGCCGAAGCCGCCGCAGCACGCGGTTCGCGTGTCCGCGCCCCGATGACCTCACCGTGCACGGGAGGCAGGACCATGGGCGACAAGACTCACACACACCCCGGGGCCGCCGGCAGGGCTCTGACGGCCGACCAACCCGCGTCCATACGGAATGTGGTGCTGGTCGGCCACTCCGGATCGGGCAAGACGACCCTGGTGGAGGCCCTCGCGCTGACCGCCGGGGCGGTGAACCGGGCGGGCCGCGTGGAGGACGGCGGCTCCGTCTCCGACTACGACGAGATCGAGCACCGCCAGCAGCGCTCCGTCCAGCTGTCCCTGGTGCCGGTGGCCTGGGACGGCATCAAGATCAATATTCTGGACACCCCCGGATACGCCGACTTCGTCGGAGAGCTGCGGGCCGGTCTGCGCGCCGCGGACGCGGCCCTCTTCGTCGTCTCCGCCTCCGACGGCGTGGACGGCTCCACCCGCATGGTCTGGGAGGAGTGCGCGGCCGTCGGCATGCCCCGCGCGATCGTGATCACGCACCTGGAGGCGGCCCGCGCCGACTTCGAGGAGACCACCCGGGTCTGCGCGGAGGCCTTCGGCGACGACGACCCGGACGCCGTCCTGCCCCTCTACCTGCCGCTGCGCGGACCCGAGGGCCCCGACGGACACGCGCCCGTGACCGGCCTGGTGGGACTGCTCACCCGCAAGCTGTTCGACTACTCCACCGGCGAGCGCAGGGAGTCCGAACCCGGCGAGGACCAGCTGCCCGGCCTGGACGAGGCCCGCAACCGGCTCATCGAGGGAATCATCGCCGAGAGCGAGGACGAGACCCTCATGGACCGCTACCTCGGCGGCGAACAGGTCGAGATCAAGACGCTGATCCAGGACCTGGAACGGGCCGTGGCCCGCGGCACCTTCTTCCCGGTGCTCGCCGCCGCCCCCGCCGCCGACGGCGCCCGCCAGGGCCTGGGCACCGTGGAACTGCTCGACCTGATCACCGGCGGCTTCCCGACCCCGTTCGAACACCCGGTGCCCGGTGTGACCACCCCCGACGGACAAGTCCGCGAACTCAAGCCCTGCGACACCGACGGTCCCCTGGCCGCCGAGGTCGTCAAGACCGCCTCCGACCCCTACGTCGGCCGGATCTCCCTGGTCCGCGTCTTCTCCGGCACCCTGCGCCCCGACCGGACGGTGCACGTCTCCGGGCACGGACTGACCGACCGGGGCCACGAGGACCACGACATCGACGAGAAGGTCGGCGCCCTGTCCATGCCCTTCGGCAAACAGCAGCGTCCGGTCACCCAGGCCGTCGCCGGGGACCTGGTGTGCGTGGCCAAGCTCGGCCGCGCCGAGACCGGCGACACCCTCTCCGCCAAGGACGACCCGCTGCTGATGGAGCCCTGGCGGATGCCGGACCCGCTGCTCCCCGTCGCCATCCAGGCGCACAGCAAGGCCGACGAGGACAAACTCTCCCAAGGGCTGTCCCGGCTGGTCGCCGAGGACCCGACGATGCGCCTGGAGCACAACCAGGACACCCACCAGGTGGTGCTGTGGTGCCTCGGCGAGGCGCACGCGGACGTCGCGCTGGAACGGCTGCGCAGCCGCTACGGCGTCCAGGTCGACGTCGTACCGCACAAGGTCGCCCTGAGGGAGACGTTCGCCGACAAGGCGGCCGGACGCGGCCGGCACGTCAAGCAGTCCGGCGGGCACGGCCAGTACGCCATCTGCGAGATCGAGGTCGAACCGCTGCCGGGCGGCTCGGGCATCGAGTTCGTGGACAAGGTGGTCGGCGGCGCGGTGCCGCGCCAGTTCATCCCGTCCGTGGAGAAGGGGATCCGCGCCCAGGCCGCCAAGGGCGTCGCCGCCGGACACCCGCTCGTGGACGTACGGGTCACCCTGCTCGACGGCAAGGCGCACTCGGTGGACTCCTCGGACGCCGCCTTCCAGACCGCGGGCGCGCTCGCCCTGCGCGAGGCCGCCGCCGAGGCGAGGATCCATCTGCTGGAGCCGGTCGCCGAGGTGGGCGTCCTGGTCCCCGACGACTATGTGGGTGCCGTGATGAGCGACCTGTCGGGCCGCCGCGGCCGGCTGCTCGGCACCGAACAGGTGGGCACCGGACGCACCTTGATCCGGGCCGAGGTCCCCGAGTTCGAGATCGGCCGCTACGCCGTCGACCTGCGCTCGCTCTCCCACGGCACGGCCCGCTTCGACCGGGCGTACGCGCGCCACGAGCCGATGCCCGCGCAGATCGCCGAACGCATCCGCGAACAGGGCGGCGACGAGGGCTAGTTCCCGGCTCCCGGGGCGGACGGCTTCGGCCGTCCGCCCTCCGCTTGTCGGTGCCGGCCGATACGCTGATCACCTGGGCACGTCCGCGCCGGCCGTCCGGTTCCGGTACGACGACGGGCCCAACAGGTGTGCGGGACAGGGAAGTCGGGAAGGCCGCAGAAGCGACACCGGCGGCGATGGGGGCGGGAATGTCGTTTGGAACGGAGTGGGACGGGCCCCAGGTGCCCGTCTCCGGCGACGGCCAGCAGGCGGCGACGGCCGCCCTGGCCTCCGCGGCCTACCGGGACGGCCCGGTCGACAAGATCAAGGACGCGGACAACGAGTGGCATCAGTCCACCGTCAAGGGCGGCAGGATCGCGCTGTTCCGGCCCAACCTCGGCGAGGCGTTCTCGCGCGCCGTCGTGGACCGCATGCTCGGCGCCGGCCGCAAGCCGCTCATCCAGTCGTTCGGCTCCGAACCCCAGTTCGTGGTCGAGCACTGCCTGGCGGCCAACAACATCCGCCGGGAGCGCGACAACCGGCTGACGCTCGTCACCGTCCTGTGCGGCGTGCTCTTCCTGCCGGGCCTGATCGGCTGGCTGCTCGTCTTCCAGCTGCGCGCCTTCGTCGCCAGACGGGACGACAAGCGGGCCGGCACCCTGGGCACCACCCTGCTCCTCGGCGTGGGCCTGCTGGCCGCGCTGTTCCTGTGGAAGATGCCGTTCGGCGGCTTCTGGGGCTGGTACGCGCGGGCGGCCGTGGTGCTGCCCGTCGTCGGCTGGTACCTGGCCAAGCGGATCTGCGAACACACCGCCCAGGACCTGCGCGCCCGCTGGGACGGCCTGCTCTCGGGCAGCAGCGTCGGCATCAAGGTGCCCGAGGCGGTGCCGCGCGGCCCGAACCAGACCGCGGCCGACGCGCTGCGCGAGTCCCTGGCCCGGCTCACCGCCGAACAGCAGTCCAACTCGGTCTTCTACGCGGGCCCCAAGGGCATACTCGGCATGGGCACCCGCTGGGGCTCCTGGCAGCTCGCCGAGGAGCTGGTGTCCGACGACCCCGGCCGCGAGATCCACCCGTTCCGCAGCTGGGACGTCATCCGCGCGATCCATGACCAGCTGGCCCTGCTGGAGCGCGGCCCGCTGAACACCGGGGGCTTCCCCAAGCCGTCGGTCAAGCACTGGATCGTCACCCCGATCCCCGAGGGCGCGGGCGCGGTGTCCCGGCCCGAGGGCACCGACGTGGAGGCCTTCCAGGTCAAGCCGCACGCCATACAGGACATCTGCAACAAGCAGCAGTTCGGCAAGGGCGACCGGCACTACCTGGGCGTGCAGTGGACGCTGTGGGACGGCCAGCTGGTGATCACCATGATGATCACCGTCACCGTGCTGCACGAGACGCTGCGCATCGAGGTCACCGGCCACGCGCTCGGCCCGGTGAACGGCATGTTCTGGAGCAAGCCGGAGGGACGGACCAAGGAGGTCACCAAGACCTTCAGGTTCTGGGAGACCCGCAAGATCAACCTGCCGCTGATGACCACGGACGAGGTCGTACGGCTCGCCGTGCGCGCCCCGCTGGCCTGGTACCCGCCGCTGCTCAACTGGCTCGGCGGCTCGCTGGGCCTGCCCGAGCCGTTCGGCCTGCGGCACGCCTGGGCCGACCAGCCGTGGAAGCACCGCTTCATGGCCGACGACGCGCTGCGCGCGGCCACCCCGGTGCTGCGGGTCGTGCACTCGGCCGCGATCAAGGTCCTCAAGGACCACGGCGTCGACACGGAGAAGTTCGGCAACCGCTCCTCGGTGCTCAGCGGGATGATCCAGGACCCGTCGCCGCGGAAGGCGGACCTGTACGACGCGTGAGCCGTCCGGAACCCGAAGAGGGCGCCTCCCCGAGCGGGGGGCGCCCTCTTCTGCGCTACGTACCGGTCTACGCGGGCCAGGCGTCCGCCAGCATCTTGCGGGTGTCGGCGAGGAGCTGCGGGAGGACCTTGGTGTGGCTGATCACAGGCAGGAAGTTGGTGTCCCCGCCCCAGCGCGGCACGACGTGCTGGTGCAGATGGGCGGCGATTCCGGCGCCGGCCACACCACCCTGGTTCATGCCGATGTTGAAGCCGTGTGCTCCCGACGCCGTGCGCAGCGCCGTCATGGCCTGTTTGGTCAGCTCCGCAAGTTCGGCGGTCTCCGACCCGGTCAGGTCCGTGTAGTCGGCGATATGGCGGTAGGGCACGACCATGAGGTGACCGCCGTTGTACGGGTACAGGTTGAGCACCGCGTACACCTGCTCGCCGCGCTTGACGATCAGGCCGTCCTCATCCGGCTTGGCCGGGATCGAGCAGAAGGGACAGCCGTCTCCGGCCTCCGGGCCGCTCGGCTTGTTCTCGCCCTGGATGTAGGCCATCCGATGAGGCGTCCACAGGCGCTGGAACGCGTCCTGCGTCCCCACGCCGATCTGCTGCTCCGGCTCACTCGTCATGCTGTGCAGCATATGGCGTAAGGCCCCCGTACAGGCCAGGGCCCCCGGGGACCGGAGTCCGCCGGGGGCCCTTCTCGGCCAGGGTCAGACCTGGGCCCGCTCCGCCACGATCTTGGCGATCTTGGCGATGGCCTCGTCGACCGGGATGCCGTTCTCCTGGGAGCCGTCGCGGTAACGGAAGGACACCGAGCCGTTCGACATGTCCTCGTCGCCCGCGATGACCATGAAGGGCACCTTCTGCTTCTGCGCGTTGCGGATCTTCTTCTGCATGCGGTCCGAGGAGGAGTCCACCTCGATGCGCAGGCCCTGCTTGCGGGCCGCCGCGGCGAACTTCTCCAGGTACTCGACATGGCCGTCGCCGATCGGGATGCCGAGCGCCTGCACCGGAGCCAGCCACGCCGGGAACGCGCCCGCGTAGTGCTCCAGGAGCACCGCGAAGAAGCGCTCGATGGAGCCGAACAGCGCGCGGTGGATCATGACCGGGCGCTGCTTGGTGCCGTCGGAGCCGGTGAACTCCAGGTTGAACCGCTCGGGCAGGTTGAAGTCGAGCTGGATGGTCGACATCTGCCAGGTGCGGCCGATGGCGTCACGCGCCTGGACCGAGATCTTCGGGCCGTAGAACGCGGCGCCGCCCGGGTCCGGGACCAGGGGCAGGCCCTGTTTCTCGGCGACCTGGCGCAGGGTCTCGGTCGCCTCCTCCCACGCCTCGTCGGAGCCGACGAACTTCTCCGGGTCCTTGGTGGACAGCTCCAGGTAGAAGTCGGTCAGACCGTAGTCCCGCAGCAGGCCGAGGACGAAGGTGAGCGTCCTGTCCAGCTCCTCGGACATCTGCTCACGGGTGCAGTAGATGTGCGCGTCGTCCTGCGTGAAGCCCCGGGCGCGGGTGAGGCCGTGCACGACACCCGACTTCTCGTACCGGTACACGGTCCCGAACTCGAAGAGGCGCAGCGGCAGTTCGCGGTAGGAGCGGCCGCGCGCGTCGAAGATCAGGTTGTGCATCGGGCAGTTCATGGGCTTGAGGTAGTAGTCCACGCCCTCGTCGAGCTGCATGGGCGGGTACATGCCGTCGGCGTACCAGTCCAGGTGGCCCGAGGTCTCGAAGAGCTTCCCCTTCGTCGCGTGCGGGGTGTAGACGAACTCGTAGCCCTCCTCCTCGTGGCGGCGCCGCGAGTAGTCCTCCATGGTGCGGCGGATGATGCCGCCCTTGGGGTGGAAGACGGCGAGGCCGGAGCCGATCTGCTCGGGGACGGAGAAGAGGTCCAGCTCGGCGCCGAGCTTGCGGTGGTCGCGCTTCTCGGCCTCGGCGAGGAACTCCAGGTACGCCTTCAGCTCGTCCTTGGACGGCCAGGCGGTGCCGTAGATGCGCTGGAGCTGCTTGTTCTTCTCACTACCGCGCCAGTACGCCGACGCGTTGCGCATCAGCTTGAACGCCGGGATGAGGCGGGTGGAGGGCAGGTGGGGACCCCGGCACAGGTCCTTCCAGCACAGCTCGCCGGTCTTGGCGTCCAGGTTGTCGTAGATCGTCAGCTCGCCGGCACCGACCTCGACGTCCGCGCCGTCGTCGTGCGACGCGGCGCCCTTGAGGCCGATCAGCTCCAGCTTGTACGGCTCGTCGGCCAGCTCCTCGCGGGCGGCCTCGTCGGTGACGACGCGACGGGCGAACTTCTGCCCGCGCTTCTGGATCTCCTGCATCTTCTTCTCGATGGCCTTGAGATCCTCGGGCGTGAACGGCTTCTCGACGTCGAAGTCGTAGTAGAAGCCGTCCTTGACCGGCGGGCCGATGCCCAGCTTGGCCTCGGGGAACAGCTCCTGCACGGCCTGCGCCATGACGTGCGCGGTGGAGTGGCGCAGGATGTTCAGGCCGTCCTCGGAGGTGATCTCGACGGCCTCGACCTCGTCGCCGTCGGACAGTTCGTACGCGAGGTCCTTCAGCTCGCCGGCCACGCGCGCGGCGATGATCGAGCGCTCGCCCGCGAAGAGGTCGGCGGCCGTAGTGCCCGTCGTCACCACGCGTTCTTCCCGCTCGGAATCGCGTTGGATGATCACACGGACGTCTGACACCGGTCTCTCCTGACTGAAGGTGGGTGCGGCGCCATACCAGGAGCGCGCGCACAGGCGATCGTACCGACCCGGGGGCACCGACCGCGAAACGGTTACGGTCGGTCCCCGGCCGCTCACGCCTCCCCGCAGGCCTCCTCGAAGAAGTCCAGGTTCTCCTGGAGGGACTTCATCAGCCGGTCCCGCTCGGCGTCGTCCACCTGCACGGGTACGACCCCGGAGGCGCCGGTGAGCCTGCGGAAGCCGCCGCGCCGCTCCAGCCGGCCGTGCACCCGCACCGGGAGGCCGACGAGGTGGGCGTGGCCCGCGATGCGGTAGTCCTCCTCGTCCAGGGTGACGCGGACGTGCGGCACCTCGGCGCCCGCGAGGACGCGCAGCCGTACGGTGCCCTCGCCGCACGGGCCCGAGCGGCGCAGGCGGACCACCGCGCCGGTGATCCGTACGGGCACGGAGGGTTCCTCGTGCAGATAGCGGGCCGCGGCCTCGCGCAGCGCGGGCAGGTCGCCCGGGGAGAACTCGACGGGTTCGGCGCCCGGGGCGCAGCCCTCGGGGACGCCGGCGGCGGGTGCCCAGGCGACGGCGACCCCGGCGCCCTCGGTGCCCCGCACCAGCGCGCCGATCGCCTCGGTCAGCTCGCGGCTGACGCCTGCTTCGACGGCGCCGTCGAAGGCGTCCATGCCGCCGGTGGCGCGCCGGTAGTCGATGGCCTCGCGGGCGGCGTACAGGGCCTGGTGGAGGCGGACGGCGAGGGGGCGGGCGACGGCCACGGGCGCGAAAGCGGTCAGCCGGCCGTCGTCGGCGGCGGGGCCGACGAGGACGTCGTCGAGGAGGGCGGTTGCGGCGCGGCGGTGGCGGGCGCCGTGGTAGCCGGCCCGGGCGCGGGTGGCGAGGGCGGCGGCGAGCAGCAACTGGCGTCCGGCGTCGCGCAGTTGCTCCTCGTGGCCCCAGGAGGCGGCGCCGGCCGGGCCGCTCGGGATGTCGCGCCACCAGCGGATCTCGTCGCTGGGTACGGCGAGGCCGATCAGCACCTCGCGGGCGGCGGGGGTATCGGCGCGGGTGAGGGCGTCCAGGGCCTCGGCGAGGAGATCGTCGCTGTCGGGCCAGGCGCGGCTCTCGGGGACGAGCAGGCTGGTGCCGGCGCCGCCCGGCGCGGGCGGGGTCCAGCGGCCGTAGCGTCCGGCGGCCCCGCCGCGGCGCTGCCAGCCGTGCCGGCGCAGCAGGGCGGCGAGGACGGCGGGGTCGACGTCGGCGGGGTTCGGCGGGCGGTGCCACGGGAGGGGGTCGGGGTGCGGCCGCGGCGGCACCGGCTCCTCGTGGGGACGGATCCTCATGGTCTGCCTCCCGTCCCGACGCGGGTCATGATCTCGCACAGCGCCCGGTCGTCGAAGATGCGTGTGGTCGGTATCCGCACGGTGGTCCGGGTCCGGCCGGTGAGCGGGTGGCCGGCCAGGTTGACCCAGTAGCAGCAGTGCCTCAGGTCGAGCCGGTCGTGGCCGGCGCGCAGCCAGTCGTCCTGGGCGCGCGGTACCAGCATCACGACGAGGATCTTGTGCACCGAGACGGGTGTGCGGGCGAGCTTGCGCAGGTGGTCGTTGTCGAGGGTGAAGGAGAAGGTACGGCCCGGGGGGTGGGGCGGTATCTGGTACGTGGCCTTCAGCTGGACCTTGATGGTGACCTCGTCGTCGACGGTGTGGCCGGGCGCGCTGTGGCTGACGTGCCAGTCGATGCCGTTGTCCGGGAAGGGCTGGGACAGCGAGCAGCCCGCCGCGGCGGCGACGGCGTGCAGATAGCCGACCTGGAGTGTCTCCATGCAGGCGGTGGTGGCGAGCGAGCCGCGGACGGTGCCCGTGCGCTCGGGCAGCAGCCCACCGCGCTCGGGCTGCAGAGTGGCCATGACCAACAGCCTTCCGAGCCAAGAGTTTCCTTGCTGCGGGCTGCTGAACTGCAAAGACCCGTACTCCTGTTGTCTCCGCCCGGCGTACGGCGCAAACGGCCCGGGTATCACCAAACGGGCAGGAGACGGGACGTCATCTGCCGTGGGTGAACGAGGAGTTGGGTTGGCATGACGTACTGGTACGAGGGGCCGCTGGCCGCCTTCGACACGGAGACCACGGGTGTGGACGTCGAGACCGACCGGATCGTGTCGGCCGCCGTCGTCGTCCAGGACGCGCCGGAGACCCTGCCCCGCGTCTCGCGCTGGCTGGTGAACCCGGGGGTCCCGGTGCCGGCGGGGGCGACGGCGGTGCACGGTCTGACGGAGGAGCACCTGCAGCGCAACGGGCGCTGGCCGGCGCCGGTGATGTTCGAGATAGCCGAGCAGCTGGCGGAGCACGCGGCGCGGGGGCGCCCGCTGGTGGTGATGAACGCGCCGTTCGATCTGACGCTGCTGGACCGGGAGTTGCGCCGGCACCGGGCGTCGTCGCTGGAGCGGTGGTTCCCGTCGGTGCCGCTGCGGGTGCTGGATCCGCGGGTGCTGGACAAGCATCTGGACCGCTATCGCAAGGGGCGCCGCACGCTGACGGATCTGTGCGCGCATTACGGCGTGGAGCTGGAGGGTGCGCACGACGCGGCGGCGGACGCGCTGGCCTCGCTGGAGGTGGTGCGCGCGCTGGGCCGCCGCTTCGCCACCCGCCTGGAACGCCTCTCCCCCGCCGAGCTGCACACCCTCCAGGCCAACTGGCATGCCGCCCAGGCCCGCGGCCTCCAGTCCTGGTTCGCGCGCAACGGCTCGGACGAGACCGTCAGCACGGAGTGGCCGCTGCGGCCGGAGATGCCGGCGGCGGCGTAGGGGCGTCGGTGCCTCGACGAGTGCGGCTCTGCGGCTCGCCTGCGCGTCGGCACCGTGGGCGTCGAGTGATCACCGCGGGGGCCGTGCCGCGTCCCGTGCGCGAGGCACCCGGACGAGCGGCCGGACGACGACCCGGCCGGTGCGGAGCGCCCTGCGTCCATGCCCTCGGACAGCAGAAGAGCCGGTCCGCTGTGCGGACCGGCTCTTTCCCGGTGGGCGATACTGGGTTCGAACCAGTGACCTCTTCGGTGTGAACGAAGCGCTCTCCCACTGAGCTAATCGCCCGGGAACGCACTGAACAATACAGGTCCCGACGCCGATCCTTCAAACCGCTTCCAGCCGCCGCCGCAGTCCGCGCCGTCCGGCGCGCATCATCAGGCGGTGGTTGGCGCGGAAGACCGCGCGGCCGGGCACGGCCAGGCGCCGGAGCAGGGGCTTGCGGACGTCGACCTCCTGCTCGTAGACGGCGAGCGTGCCGGGGCCCGCGGCGGTGACCGTCCAGCGGGCCCAGCCCTCGATGTCGCCGCTCATGGCGATCTCCAGGATCCCGGCGGCCGGATCGCGGCGCCGCTCGTGCGCGGTGAAGGTCATGGCGTACGGCAGCGCGGAGCGGATGGTGAGGATGCCGGTGGTGTCGTCGAGCCGGGTCACCGAACGCACCTGGGGCCACCAGTGGGGGTAGTCCTCGGGGCGTTCCAGCACGGCGAAGACGGCGGCCGGTGGCACGGGCAGGCGCCAGGGGCTGTGGAAGCGGTAGTGGTTCCAGTCCATGCGCCGAGTCTGCCCGCACCCGGGCGGCCGTCCCCGCCGGACGCCGAGCGGGGCTCAGATTGCTTACCGTTCACCGGTGTTGGCGCGACGTGGAATTCCCCGTTCCCGGCGCGGCGTGCGGGAAAGTCCGCGGTTTTCCGGAAAACCCGGATGGTTTCGGCCAGTTGCGCGTGACCGGAACTTCTTCCGCCGGGTGACGGTTCGTCACGGCTCATGAATACGACGACGGCCCATCCGCTCTTTCGCGGATGGGCCGTCGGTCCGGGGTGGGCGATACTGGGTTCGAACCAGTGACCTCTTCGGTGTGAACGAAGCGCTCTCCCACTGAGCTAATCGCCCGGGCGCAGGAAGAACATTACCCCATGTCAGGCGGTGCCTTCGACCAGCGGCCCGCCGGTGCGCGCGCGGAGCCGTACGGACGGCTCACCGGCCCTTGACGTTCCAGGGCGCCACGAGCCCGAACCGCCACAGGTAGATCGCGCCCAGCACCGCGATGATCACCGCCCCGGTCACGGTCAACGCGATGTTGCGGCGGCGCACCCGGGGGTCCAGGGCACGCTGTGCCGCCTCGGTGACCTTGCGTTTGGTCCAGCGGAGCACAAGCTGGGCCCAGACGAACTCGGTCGCCCAGATCGCCATGCCCGCGAAGATCACCACCCAGCCCGGTCCGGGCAGCGGGAGCATGGCCACGCCGGCGATCACGACCGCGAGGCCGATCACGAAGACGCCGACCTGCCAGCCGCGGTGCAGCAGCCGGCGCGCCTTGATGAATTCGGGCGCGCGTGATCCGAGCCCAGGTTCGTCACTCCCCGTATTCATAGGGACAACGCTACCCGAGTGATTCACATCACCGGAATGGTCGTAGATCCGGTACGAGTTCTCGGCCGGAAGAGTGCCGTAAAGGCACGCAAAACCCTCAGAGGGGTTTACAACGGCACCGTAGGTGGCATGTCGATTTCGCCGACGTGCGAATCCCCGAGCGCACACTGAGCGAAAGGCCCTGGCGCTTATGAACACCACGGTCAGCTGCGAGCTGCACCTGCGCCTCGTTGTGTCGAGCGAGTCCTCCCTGCCTGTCCCCGCAGGCCTGCGGTACGACACGGCCGACCCCTACGCCGTGCACGCCACCTTCCACACCGGAGCCGAGGAGACCGTCGAGTGGGTGTTCGCCCGCGACCTCCTCGCCGAGGGGCTGCATCGGCCCACCGGAACCGGAGACGTCCGCGTCTGGCCGTCCCGCAGCCATGGTCAGGGCGTTGTCTGCATCGCCCTCAGCTCCCCTGAGGGGGAGGCCCTGCTCGAGGCGCCCGCACGGGCCCTCGAGTCCTTCCTGAAGCGAACCGACGCCGCCGTGCCGCCCGGCACGGAGCACCGGCACTTCGATCTGGACCAGGAGCTCTCCCACATCCTGGCGGAAAGCTAGCCCGCCCCTTGAGCAGCCCGGCGCCGTCCACTCGGGGAGACGGCTCGGGCCAGGACAACCGCATACGGCACGGGCCGGCGCCGTCACCGTGAGCGCTCACGGAACGGCGTCGGTCCGTCCGTGCGCGCGGCCCCGTGTCGCCGTGGCGGCCCGGGGCGGGCGTACGGCGGCTTCCAGGCAGCCCCCGGGGCTCCGGCGGCGTCCCACCGGCGGCTGGGGCCGGATGCGGCCCGTGCGGCGGGCGCGTTGTCGCTACCATCGGCCAGCATCGGCGGGCGCCTGCCCGACCCCCAGGCCAGGGAGCGAAACGTGCTGATCACCCATGACACCCGGTGCGCCCTCGACACCGTGGTGGACCTGGTGAACACCGCGCCGGAGGACGAGACGGCGCCGGAGGGGCTGCCCGACGTCCCGGCCCTCGCGGAGTTCGTACGGAACCACGAGATCAGCGATGTCGGCGTGGTCTCCTCGGCCGACCTCTCGGCCGTGCGGGCGGTGCGGGCGCGGTTCGCGGCGATCTTCGCGGCCCCGGACGCCAGGAGCGCCGCCGGGTTGATCAACGAGCTGGTCGCGGCGGCGAGCACCACCCCGCGGCTGACCGATCACGACGGCTACGACTGGCACGTCCACTACTACGCCCCGGGTTCCTCCGTGGCCGACCACCTCGCCGCCGACTGCGGCATGGCGCTGGCCTTCTTCGTCGTCGCCGGCGAGGAGGAGCGCCTGCGCCGCTGCGAGGCCCCGGACTGCCGCCGCGCCTTCGTGGACCTCTCCCGCAACCGCTCCCGCCGCTACTGCGACAGCCGTACCTGCGGCAACCGTCTGCATGTGGCCGCGTACCGGGCGCGCCGCAAGGAAGCGACCGGCTGACCTGGTCCGGTCCGAGCGGGTGAATCCGAACGGCGCCTCCGTCGACGGTGGTGGTGGCGTTGGTCCTCGGGCGACGTCGGTCCCGGCGGGTGGCGCCGGGACGGACGTGTACGGCTCACAGCAACAGCAGATCGTGCAGCGCAGCCATGAGGATCAGACACCCGATCACCGCAAGGAAGATCATCAGCGGTGGCTGGGAAAGGGCGAAGAGGCACCCGCGCGGCTCGTCCTTCGGCGGCGCGGCCTCGCTCTGTGTCGTATCCAGCATCTCGCGGCCGATGATGGCCTACGCGGAACCCCGTGAGCGATCACGGCGCACGATCTTGCGGGAGTTCGCCGAATCCCATGATCTTGCTTCCGGCTCGCTTCGGCTGGTGAACGATTCCGGACGTCCGCGGACGCACTGTGACGTACCGGCGAGTTATGTGACTGTCATATGCCGTGTTTCTTGAGGATCGCCTCGATGTCGCTGAAGTCGTCGCCGGTCGCCGGGCTCTTGCCCTGGTTCCGGCCCTGCGGCTGTCCCTGCGCCGGTCCGTTGCCCCGGCCCTGGCGCAGGGCCGGGGTGGAGGAGGCGGGCGCCGTGGTGCCCGGGTGTATCGACCCGGTGCCGGCCGCCGCGCCGCGTTCCGTGCTCGCGCCGCTCCTGCGGCGCTCCACCGCGCGGGTGGTGGCGAACAGCAGCCAGGCCGCGCCCAGCACGCCGAAGCCGGCCCAGGCGGTGGGGCTGAGGGCGGTGTCCGAGAGCCAGCCCACGACGCCGGTCATCACCAGGCCGACCGGCACCAGCGAGTAGGCCGCGATGCGGGCCGCCGCCAGGAAACGTCTGCGGTAGGCCGTGACCACCGCGATCCCCAGGCCCGCCGCGGACACGGCGGAGCAGACTGTCTCGGCGATCATCCGGTCCTCCAGGCGGGCTCGGTCGGGTGGCAGGCGGGTTCGGCGGAAGCGGCACCACGGCAACACCATCGCCGGGGACGTGCGCTTCGTCCCTTCCATCCTGCACCGCCGGACCCGTGCGGGGCCACGGTCCCGGTCACAGATCAGGGTGATCTCCGGGTCCCCTCCTCCTCGGGTGCCGGTGGGCGGGGAGGCGGGAGAAGTGGCGGTGCCGGGCCCCTGGGGGGCGCCGCGGGTCCCGGCCCGGTTCAGGTCCGGATTGGGGTGGTCGTGGCCGGCCTGGAAGACTGGGGGGTATGAGCGACTCCTCTCCCGCGCGCACCGAAGCCGTCGTCCTCGACGTCTGGTGCGAACTCCAGTGCCCCGACTGCCGTACCGCCCTCGACGACGTGCGCGCCCTGCGTGCCCGGTACGGCGACCGGCTGGACGTGCGGCTGCGGCACTTCCCGCTGGAGCGGCACAAGCACGCCTTCGCCGCCGCGCAGGCCGCCGAGGAGGCGCTGGCGCAGGGCGACGGCTGGCCGTACGTGGAGGCCGTCCTGGCGCGGGTCGACGAGCTGGGCAGTGCGGGAGAACCCCTCCTGGTCGAGGTGGCCCGTGAACTCGGCCTGGACGCGGAGGAGTTCGACACCGCGCTGATCGACGGCCGGCACATCCTGATCGTCGACGCCGACCAGGCCGAGGGCAAGGCGATCGGCGTGACCGGCACCCCGACGTACGTCATCGGCGGCGAGCGGCTGGACGGCGGCAAGAGCCAGGAGGGGCTGCGCGCCCGGATCGAGGAGATCGCGGACCGGCTGCTGGGCGAGCAGGAGGGCTGAGGGTTTTCCCGAGTCCGGGAAGTCGTCCCGCCCCCACGATCGAGACCGCGAGCGGCATCGGGAGCGGGCGCCGGATGCCGGGCCGGGCGCCGGGGCGCCGGGGCGCCGGGGCGCCGGGGCGCCGGGGCGCCGGGGCGCCGGGGCGCCGGGGCGCCGGGGCGCCGGGGCGCCGGGGCGCCGGACACCCAGGATTCCGAGGCGGGGCGGCACCACTCGGCGCCGTCCCGCCTACAGCAGCGGCTTCGACAAGGAGTACGTCACCGTCTCGTAGCCGAGCGACTCGTACAGCCGCTCCGCCGGGGTGTTGCCCGCGAACACGTTGAGGCCGAGGAGCGGGCGGCCGGACGCAAGCGTCTGGCGTTCCGCGAGGAGCATCAGGGCACGGCCGTACCCCCGGCCGCGTTCGGCCGCGGCGGTCTCGACGTCGTACACATACGCCCTGTCCGCCCGCAGGGCCAGCCACAGGGTGCCGACCCGGGTTCCCGCGCGCTCCAGGACGCTGAGGAGCATGCCGTCGGTCGCGAGGCCGTGCGGCAGCAGCCGGGCCTGGTCGTCGAGGGCCTTGGCGCGGGCGACGGCCTCGGGGACGCCCCGCTCGGCCCAGTTGCGGGCGTAGCGCTCGTGCTCGCGGGCCTGCCATTTCGTGAACTCGGCCTCGGTCATGGGCCGTTCGCCGATCTCCGGCGGCAGCGCGGGCGGGGCGGCGCCGAGGCGTTTCTCCATGCCGCGGTTGCGCAGGGTGTAGCCGAGGGCGTCGAACAGCCGTAGCGCGCCGTCCGCCGAGGCCGCCGGTACGACGGTCTCGATCTGGCGGCAGCCCCAGCCGCGCGCCACCTCCTCGGCGGCGAGCGCGGCGACCGTCCCCCGGCCGCGGCGGCGGTCCCCCTCGGCGATCCGCAGCTCGTCGACGCGGGCCACCGTGTCCCCGAGGGTCGGCGAGGTGCCGAGGCGGATCTCGCCGACGGGACGGCTGTTCACGCACACCTGGTAGCGGCGTGAGCGCGTGCCGTCGGGATGCTGCTGAAGCGGCTCGGCCGGCCGCAGGGTCGTGGTCATCACACCAGTTCTACCCACGCGTTCCGCCCACGGCACGGGCCGGGTCGGCCGGGTCAGCCGGTTCGCCGGGAGCCGGCCCGGGCGGCGAAGCGCGGGGCGCGGCGGAGTACGGCCCGGGCGGCGGAGTGCGCCCCCGGACGACGCGGTGCGCACCGGGGCGGCGACCGGTCTCCGCCCCGGTGCGGCCCGCGACGGCGCGGTGCGGCCCGGCGGCGAACCGGTCGCCGTCGCGGCGCGGCCCGAGGGCGGCGAACCGGTTTCCGCGTCAGCGCGGGTCGAGATCCTCCCCCGACCGCTCCTCGAAGATCCGCATCGCCTTGGTGGTCACCGGGCCCGGCGCGCCCGCGAGTTCGCGGTCGTCCACCCGGTGCACCGCCTGGATGTCGCGCAGGGTGGAGGTCAGGAAGATCTCGTCGGCGCGGTCCAGCACGTCGAGCGGGAGGTCGGTCTCCTGGGCACCGGTCCACTCGACGGCGAGGGCGCGGGTGATGCCGGGGAGGCAGCCCGAGGAGACCGGCGGGGTGTGGATCTCGCCGTTCAGGACGACGAAGACGTTCGAGCCGGTGCCCTCGCACAGCTGGTCGACCGTGTTGGCGAACAGGGCCTCGGAGGCACCCCGTTCGTGGGCGCGGGCGAGGGCGACGACGTTCTCGGCGTACGAGGTGGTCTTCAGGCCGGTCAGCGCGCCGCGCTCGTTGCGGGTCCAGGGGACGGTGATCACGGCCGTGCTGTCCGGGCGGCGGGCGGTCTCGCCGAGGGCGACCACCAGGGTCGGGCCGTGCTCGCCGCGGTCGGAGCCGAGCGGGCCGTGGCCGCCGGTGTAGGTGATCCGCAGCCGGCCGAGCGGCATCGGGTTGGCCGCGAGCACGGCGGCGCACGCCTCGCGGATCTCGTCGTGGTCGGGGTCGGGCAGCCCGAGGCCCCGGGCCGAGCGGGTCAGCCGGTCCAGATGCCGGGTGAGCGCGAACGTGCGCCCCTCGACCGCCTTCACCGTCTCGAAGATGCCGTCGCCGACGGTCAGCCCGTGATCGAACACGGAGACCCGGGCGGCATCCGCGTCCCGCAGCCCGCCGTCCAGCCAGATCCTCATGCGCACGCCTCTCCACTCGCCTCGTACGACCCCGACGCTACCGCGAGCAGCCGGGACGCCTTCAGTTCGGTCTCCCGCCATTCCCCGTCCGGGTCCGACCCCCAGGTGATCCCGGCGCCGGAACCGAAACGCAGCACTCCCTCGGCGCGGTCGATCCAGAAGGTACGGATGCCCACGGCCAGCTCGGCGGTGCCACGGTCGGCGTCCACCCAGCCGATGCCGCCGCAGTAGGGGCCGCGCGGCACAGGTTCCAGGGCCTCGATGATCCGCAGGGCACTGGACTTGGGAGCGCCGGTGACGGAGCCGGGCGGGAAGGCGGCGCCGAGCAGTTCGGGCCAGCCGGTGCCGGCGCGCAGTTCGCCGCGGACGGTGGAGACGAGGTGCACCAGACCGGGGTGCTTCTCCACGACGCACAGGTCGGGGACGGTGACGCTGCCGGTGGCGCAGACGCGGCCGATGTCGTTGCGGACCAGGTCCACGATCATCACGTTCTCGGCGTAGTCCTTCTCCAGCAGGTCCGCCTCGGTGCGGCCGGTGCCCTTGATGGGGCCTGACTCCACGGTGCGGCCGGCACGGCGCAGGAACAGTTCCGGGGAGGCGGTGGCGATCTCCACGCCGTGCGCGGGCAGCCGGATCGTTCCCGCGTACGGCGCCGGGTTGCCGCGGGCCAGCAGGGCGGTCAGGGCGTCCACGTCGGCGTCGGGGGCGATCGGCGCGCTGAGCACCCGGCAGAGGTTGGCCTGGTAGACCTCGCCGGCCGCTATGTGGGCGCGGACGCGGCGGACGGCCGCGGTGTAGGCGGCGCGGTCCAGGGAGGTGGTCCAGTCCCCCACCGCGGGGCCGTGCCAGGCGCCGGGCGCCGGGGCGGGCACCGGGGCGGGCCGTACGTCCGCGAAGCGCGCGCAGGTCAGACGGCCCTCGAAGTCCGCGCACACGGCCCAGAAGCCGGTGGACTCCAGGGCGGCGGGATCGCTGGTGACATCGAGGAGGCCGGTGGCGAGACGGTCGCCGAAGCGGGCCAGCGGGGGAAGGCCGGGAGCATGGTGGAGCACGTGCCCGAGTCTAGGTGGGTGTCCCGGAGGTGACCCGGGGATGTCCCGGCGGGGCCCCTGGCCACCGGGTCCGCCGGGTGCACCGCAGCACGCTGCGCAAACGCGTTTTTGTACTGGCCCGGGAATCCGCTAGAGTTCAACACGTCGCCGGGACGCGGAAGCGGACCGAAACGACAAGCGGACGTAGCTCAGTTGGTAGAGCGCAACCTTGCCAAGGTTGAGGTCGCGAGTTCGAGCCTCGTCGTCCGCTCGAAGGAAGAAGGGGTCGTCCCGATCCCCTACACTCCTGGTGGAGTGGCCGAGAGGCGAGGCAACGGCCTGCAAAGCCGTCTACACGGGTTCAAATCCCGTCTCCACCTCCAAGGACGATTAGCTCAGCGGGAGAGCGCTTCCCTGACACGGAAGAGGTCACTGGTTCAATCCCAGTATCGTCCACTGGATCCCCGGTCCGTCCGGAGATCCCGGGTCTCTCGAAGATCCGACCCCGCGCGATTAGCTCAGCGGGAGAGCGCTTCCCTGACACGGAAGAGGTCACTGGTTCAATCCCAGTATCGCGCACTGACCGTGATCCCCGGATCACTGCCCGCGGACGATTAGCTCAGCGGGAGAGCGCTTCCCTGACACGGAAGAGGTCACTGGTTCAATCCCAGTATCGTCCACACACCGAGAAGCCCCCGGCCGTTTCCACGGCCGGGGGCTTTCCCGTGGGCCTCAGCTGGAGAACAGCATGTGCGTGAAGCTGCGGTGGTGGCGATCGTGGTGGCCGTGATGACCGTGGTGCCCGTGCTCGTAGTGACCACCGCCGTGACCGCCGCCATGGCCGCCGTACGGGGCGCCCCAGGCGGGCGCGGACGGGGCCGGGTAGCCCCCCGGGGCGGCGGGCGGGGCCGGCGGGACGGGCTTGGACCACTGGGACTCGACCTGGGTCAGCGCCTCCAGCTCGCCGTAGTCGAGGAAGATGCCGCGGCACCCGCCGCACTGCTCGATCTGGACGCCGCTGCGGTTGTACGTCTGCATGGGTGCGTGGCACTTCGGACACTGCATCGTCGGCTCAACTCCTCGCCGGTCGGTACTGCTTGGTGTTTCCCCTGCACAGACTCCGTTCCGCCGCGCGTGGTTGCAGCGACTTCGCGGAAGTCCCCGGGGTCACAGGGCGGACATGCGGGCGCAGGCGTCGACGACGGCCTGTTCGATCTCGTCCGGCGGGCGGTGGGCGGCGAGCGCCTTGGTGATCGCCAGGGCGGCCGTCTGGACGGTGAGGGCGCGGGCCGGGACGTCCAGGGCGGGCCAGGGGTCGCCGGTCGCGGGCACGGCCGGGCCGTCCGCCTCCTGGTAGGCGGTCAAAAAGCGGGTCCAGTCGTCGGGCGGCAGGAGTCCGCAGGCGTACCAGGCGGCGGGCCGGGCGAGGTCCCAGGCGGGGACGCCGAGTCCCAGGTCGTCCACGTCGATCAGCCGCCAGGGGCCGTCGGGGGCGGGGTGCCGCACGAGCTGGCCGAGGTGGAGGTCGCCGTGGCACAGGGCGACGGGCCCGGGCATCGGGGCCTCGGCGCGGGCCCAGGCGGGGAGGGCGGCCCAGGCGTCGAGAACGGGGCGGGCGGCGGGGTGCGGGTCCGTGCCGAGGGCGGCGCGGAGCCGGGTGACGGCGCGGGCGGCCTTGGCGGGGCCGCGCATCGGGGGCAGGTCGGGGTCGGGGGTGCTGCTGTGCAGCCGGGCCAGGAGACCGGCCACGGCTTCCCAGGGGGCGGCGGCGGGGGTCTCGGGGTCCACGGGGGTGCCGTACGGCCAGGAGGTGATCAGGCGGTCGTGCAGTTCTTCCGTGGACGCCGTGAGCGGGGGCAGGAGGACGCCGGGGAGTCCGGCCGCCGTTCCGAGGCGGCGGCCCAGGTGGGCGGGGTCGGTGCCGGGGGCATGGGCCTTGACGACGGTGTCCCCGAGGCGGAGGACGGTGGCGTCGGGGCGGTCGGCGAGGGTGGTGGGGGCGGCGGCGCGGAAGTGTGCCGTGAGCGCGGCGAGGATGGTCACGGGGCCTCGGTCGGTCAGGGGTGGGGTGAGGGTTACGACGGTGGGGTGGGGGGTGCTGGTTGCGGTGCGGGAGCGCCCTGAAGGGGCGCGCGGAACGGCGCGACAAGCCACGGCGCACCCGCAGCCGCCCGGCGGCCGTGGCGACAACGGCGGGGCGGCGTCCTCGGCCGAGGCCCCGCAGGGAACGGCGATGCCGGCGCAGCTCCCCAGCTGCGCCGGCATATGTGCCGTCCGCCGCACCCCCGTCCCCACGGGGTTTCATGGATGGATGTCCCCGCCCGAACCGCTCTTTCGGGCCTGGGGTCGCCGCTCAGCGCCCCAGCATCGCACCCACGGACGACGCCTGTGTGGCCACCGTCTCCCAGCCGTCGAAGACGAGCAGGAGCAGGGCCGCCAGGGGAAGGGCCATGAGCGTCGCCACCAAGGGGTGGCGGCGACCCGCGCGGCGGGGTGCGAACGTGGGACGTCGCGGTGCCGGGTGGGTCATGGTCCCTCTCCTGACCGTCTCGTGTTGTCTTGCGGCTTGTTCTTCACAACCGGCTTGTTCTTCACAGCCGGCTTGCTCTTCACAGCGGCGGGTGTCCGACCTCGGGGGACGAGCGCTGCACCCGCCGCTTGACCTCAAATCTAGGCGCGGGCCCCGAACCGGGCGTCATGCCCTCGTACCGATTGGCGGGCCTCCCGGAGGATGAGCCCCCGGCCGCGGTGTACTCCCCAGGGTGGAGAGCCGGTCCTAGGTCTCGGGGTCTTCCCTGAGGGGTCGCCCGCCGTGTCGGGCATGTCGGATGCGGGCGTCGCCCCGCGGCGCGTGACTTCGATCACTCGGGACGGTCATGGTGCGGGGGCCGGGCGCGGTGCGGGCGGCGGTCGCCGACGGGTGGGGCGGGGCGTCCGCGGCGGGGCGCGGGACGGGCGGAGAGGGCGGTGGTCCCTGGTCGCGACGGGGTCAACCTCCCATCGGGACAACCCGGTTGACGGTGACGGCCCATCAAGAGAGCAGCGGGGACTGCTCTCCTGATCATGTCTCACCACACCGGCGCGGCGCGCACAATCCGTCGCGCCGAGAGGGCGCGGCCTCTGCGCGCGGGCGGCCCGGTAAACGTAAGCTGTGCCACGTCAGAGGGACCGGGCAGCGGGGATGAACATGGCGATGATGCGCCTGAGGCGCGAGGACCCGCGCGTCGTCGGCTCGTTCAGGCTTCACCGACGGCTCGGCGCGGGCGGGATGGGCGTGGTCTACCTCGGCTCCGACAAGAAGGGCCAGCGGGTCGCGCTGAAGGTGATCCGGCCCGATCTCGCCGAGGACCAGGAGTTCCGCTCGCGTTTCGCGCGCGAGGTCTCCGCGGCCCGTCGTATCCGGGGTGGCTGCACGGCCCGGCTGGTCGCCGCCGACCTGGAGGCCGAGCGCCCCTGGTTCGCCACCCAGTACGTCCCCGGGCCCTCGCTGCACGACCGGGTCGCCGACGAGGGCGCGCTGCTCGCGGCCGACGCGGCGGCGATCGGCGCGGCGCTGTCCGAGGGCCTGGTCGCGGTGCACGAGGCGGGGGTGGTCCACCGGGACCTGAAGCCCTCCAACATCCTGCTGTCCCCCAAGGGGCCCCGGATCATCGACTTCGGCATCGCCTGGTCCACCGGCGCCTCCACCCTCACCCATGTGGGTACCGCCGTGGGCTCCCCTGGCTTCCTCGCGCCCGAGCAGGTGCGCGGCGCGGCCGTCACCCCGGCCACCGACGTCTTCTCGCTGGGCGCCACGCTCGCCTACGCCTCGACCGGCGACTCCCCCTTCGGACACGGCAGTTCGGAGGTGATGCTGTACCGGGTGGTGCACGAGGAGCCGCATCTGCAGGGCGTGCCCGACGCGCTCGCCCCGCTGATCCGGGCCTGTCTCGCCAAGGACCCGGAGGACCGGCCCAGCACGCTCCAACTGTCGCTGCGGCTCAAGGAGATCGCGGCCCGCGAGGCCCACGGCCTGAACGATGTACGGCCGCCGTCCCCGCGCGCGGCGGAGACGGACCGCCCCACCGGGCGGCTCGTCGACACCTACCCCGAGCCGCAGCGCGCCGCGCGCCGTCAGGCCCCCGGCACCCCGCCGCCGCGCGGCACCGCGCCCCGGGGCGGGGTGCCCTCGCGGGGCGGTGCACGCGTCGGCGGCACTCCCTCGCGTCCGGCGCGGCCCGCTCCTGAACAGCGGGGCACCCGTTCCACCGGTGGCGGCCGTCCCGGTGCCCGCGGCGGCGCCCGGCGCCCGGCGCCGCGCACCACGAAGACCGGGCTGCGTCCCGCCAACCTCCGCCTGCTGCGCCAGCGCCTCACCGTGTTCTTCGTGGTGACCCTGCTCGTGGCCCTCGGGATCGCCCTGGCCCAGGGCTGCCAGGGCCCGGCCCGGGGTCTGGGCGGCGGTTTCGGGGGCGCGCCCGGCGGGGGCGCGGGGAACGGCGTACGGCAGTCGCAGCTGATGCCGGCCCACGGCTGGCGGACGGCCCGGGACGCGAGGTCGTACGACGACCCGTACGGGTCCTCCCCCACGCACCCCGGTGCCGGGGTGCGGGAGAGTGCCGGTCAGGACCGCGGTCGTCCCGTGGCCACCGCGTAGAAGGCGACCGCGGCGGCCGCGCCCACGTTGAGCGAGTCGACGCCGTGGGACATCGGGATGCGGACCCATTCGTCGGCGGCGACCAGGGCCTGCGTGGACAGGCCGCCGCCCTCGGCGCCCAGCATCAGCGCGACCCTGTCCATCGTGTGCGGGGCGGCCTCGTCCAGGCTGCGGGCCTTCTCGTCCGGGGTGAGGGCGAGCAGGGTGAAGCCGGCCTCGCGGACCTGCTCCAGGCCCTTCGGCCAGTTCTCCAGCCGGGCGTACGGCACCGAGAACACCGCGCCCATCGACACCTTGACGCTGCGCCGGTACAGCGGGTCGGCGCAGTCCGGCGAGAGCAGGACCGCGTCCATGCCGAGGGCGGCGGCGGAGCGGAAGATGGCGCCGGTGTTGGTGTGGTCGTTGACCGACTCCATGACCACCACGCGGCGGGCGGAGCCGAGCAGCTCGGCGGCGGTCGGCAGCGGCTTGCGCTGCATGGAGGCGAGGGCGCCGCGGTGCACGTGGTAGCCGGTGACGCGCTCGGCGAGTTCCGGGCTCACGGCGTAGACGGGGGCGGGAAGTTCGTCGATGACGTCGCGCATGACGTCGATCCATTTGGCCGAGAGCAGCATGGAGCGCATCTCGTAGCCGGCTTCCTTGGCCCGGCGGATGACCTTCTCGCCCTCCGCGATGAACAGACCCTCGGCGGGCTCGCGCTTGCGGCGCAGCTCGACGTCGGTCAGGTCCGTGTAGTCGGAGAGGCGCGGGTCGTCGGGGTCCTCGACGGTGATGAGATCGGCCACAGGGTGATACTGCCTTGTCCTGGGTGTGGTGCCAACGGCTGGGCGGGGTGCGTTACCCGAGGTTACGCGAGATCAAGGGGGTATTCGGTCAGACGGCCGACGCGGGGCCCTCGGTCACGACCGCGCCGATCACGATGACCGCCGGGGGCTTCACGTCCTCGGTGCGGACGGTCTCGGCGACCGTGGCGAGGGTGGCGTCGACCCGGCGCTGCGCGGCCGTCGTACCTTCCTGGACCAGGGCGACCGGGGTCTCGGGGGACTTGCCGTGCGCGACGAGCGTCTCGGCGATCTTCCCGATCTTGTCGACGCCCATCAGGATCACCAGGGTGCCGGTGAGCCGGGCCAGCGCGGGCCAGTCGACCAGCGAACGCGCGTCGTCGGGGGCGACATGCCCGCTGACGACCGTGAACTCATGGGCGACGCCCCGGTGGGTGACCGGGATGCCGGCCGCGCCCGGCACCGAGATGGAGCTGGAGATGCCCGGGACGACGGTGCAGGGGATGCCGGCCTCGGCGAGCGCCTGGACCTCCTCCATGCCCCGGCCGAAGACGAAGGGGTCGCCGCCCTTGAGCCGGACGACCGACTTGCCCTGCTCGGCGTGCTCGATCAGCGCCTTGTTGATGGCCTCCTGGGCCATGTAGCGGCCGTACGGGATCTTCGCCGCGTCGATCACCTCGACGTGCGGCGGGAGTTCGGCGAGCAGGTCGCGGGGGCCGAGCCGGTCGGCGATGACGACGTCCGCCTCGGCGAGCAGCCGGCGGCCGCGGACCGTGATCAGGTCGGGGTCGCCGGGGCCGCCGCCGACCAGGGCGACGCCCCGGGCCCGGGTGCGGTGGTGCGGGGCGACGAGGGTGCCGTCGCGCAGGCCCTCGACGACCGCGTCGCGGATGGCGGCGGTGTGCCGGGGGTCGCGGCCGCGGGCGTCCGTGGTGAGGACGGCGACCGTGACGCCCTCGCTGGTGCCGGTGGCGGGGGTCCAGGCGGTGGCCCGGTCGGCGTCGTCGGAGCGGACGCACCAGACGCGGTGGCGCTCGGCCTCGGCGGAGGCGGCGGTGTTGGCGTCGGGGTCGCTGGTGGCGATGAGGGCGTACCAGGCGTCGGCGAGGTCGCCGTCCTGGTAGCGCCGCCGGTGCCAGGTGAGCTCGCCCGCGTCCGCCATCGCCTCGACCGAGGGGGTCGCCTCCGGGGAGACGAGGACGAGGTCCGCGCCGGCCGCGATCAGGGCGGGCAGGCGGCGCTGGGCGACCTGCCCGGCGCCGAGGACGACCACGCGGCGGCCGGACAGGCGCAGACCTACGGGGTAGGCGGGGTGTTCGGCCATGGCTCCTCCGGGGGCGTTGTGATGGCCCTGACGTGCGGATTTTACGTGGGCGTCGGTGAGGACGGCACGGGTGGTCGAGGGGTGGGACACATGGCCGGGCGCACAGCGGTGGGTGGTCGTGCCCACCCGTTCCGCCCCGGCGGAACGACTGTCCACAACCACCCACGGTGTCGGTACGGCGCCGATGCCCTCGGACGCCTGCCTCTCCTGCTTCTTTGTGACGCTTACTTCTCCGTGACGCCCGCCGAGTCGAACGTCGCCACCTCGTGCATCGCTCTCGCCGCGCTCTGCACCAGCGGCAGGGCGAGCAGGGCGCCGGTGCCCTCGCCGAGGCGGAGGTCGAGGTCGACCAGGGGGCGCAGGCCGAGCTTGTTGAGGGCCGCGACATGGCCCGGCTCGGCGCTGCGGTGGCCGGCGATGCAGGCCGCGAGGACCTCGGGCGCGATGGCGCGGGCCACCAGGGCCGCGGCACCGGCGCTGACGCCGTCCAGGATGACCGGGGTGCGCAAGGACGCGCCGCCGAGCAGCAGGCCGACCAGCGCCGCGTGCTCGAAGCCGCCGAGGGCCGCGAGGACGCCGATGGGGTCGGCCGGGTCCGGCTGGTGCAGGTCCAGGGCACGCCGGACCACCTCGGTCTTGCGGGCCAGCGTCTCGTCGTTGATGCCGGTGCCGCGGCCGGTGACCTCGGCCGGGTCGGTGTCGGTGAAGACGGAGATCAGCGCGGCGGACGCGGTGGTGTTGGCGATGCCCATCTCACCGGTGAGCAGCGCCTTGTTGCCGGCCGCGACCAGGTCGCGGGCGGTCTCGATGCCGACCTCGATGGCGGCCTTGGTCTCCTCGCGGCTCATCGCGGGCCCGGCGGTCATGTCGGAGGTGCCGCCGCGGATCTTGCGGGGCAGCAGGCCGGGGGTGGCGGGCAGGTCGGCGGCGACGCCGACGTCCACGACGCACACCTCGGCGCCGACCTGGGCGGCGAAGGCGTTGCAGACCGCGCCCCCGCCCAGGAAGTTGGCCACCATCTGGCCGGTGACCTCCTGGGGCCAGGGGGTGACGCCCTGGGCGTGCACGCCGTGGTCGCCCGCGAAGATGGCGACGGCGGCGGGCTCCGGGATCGGCGGCGGGCACTGCCGGGACAGGCCCGACAGCTGCGCGGAGATGATCTCCAGCATGCCGAGCGCGCCGGCCGGCTTGGTCATGCGCTTCTGCCGCTCCCAGGCCTCACCGAGGGCCTTGGCGTCGAGCGGGCGGATCTGGGCGACGGTCTCGGCAAGCAGGTCGTGGGGTTCCTCTCCGGGCAGGGCGCGGCGGCCGTACGTCTCTTCGTGCACCACCCAGGACAGGGGGCGCCGCTTGGACCAGCCGGCCTGCATCAGCTCGGGCTCGTCCGGGAATTCGTCGACGTACCCGACGCACAGGTAGGCGATGACCTCCAGGTGCTCGGGCAGGCCGAGGGCCCGCACCATCTCGCGCTCGTCGAAGAAGCTGACCCAGCCTACGCCCAGGCCCTCGGCGCGGGCGGCGAGCCAGAGGTTCTCGACGGCGAGCGCGGCGGAGTACGGCGCCATCTGGGGCTGGGTGTGACGGCCCAGGGTGTGCCGGCCGCCGCGGGTCGGGTCGGCGGTGACGACGATGTTCACCGGGGTGTCGAGGATGGCCTCGATCTTCAGTTCCTTGAACTGCTTCGCCCGGCCCTTGGGCAGCGACTTCGCGTACGCCTCCCGCTGGCGCACGGCCAGTTCGTGCATGGTGGTGCGGGTCTCGGCGGACCGGATGACGACGAAGTCCCAGGGCTGCGAGTGGCCGACGGAGGGCGCGGTGTGCGCGGCCTCCAGGACGCGGAGCAGCACCTCGTGCGGGATGGGGTCATCGCGGAAGCCGTTGCGGATGTCGCGGCGCTCGCGCATCACCTTGAGCACGGCCTCGCGCTCGGCGTCGTCGTATCCGGGCGCGGCGGGGCCGGTGGACCGCGGCGCGGGCGCCGGTGCCTCCCCGGCCGGGATCTCCCCCTGCTCGGCGGCGGGCTCCGGGGCCTCGGGATGCGGTACGGCCTCGGCCTCGCGGGGCGCGGGCACGGTGGCCTGCGGCGCGGGGCCCTGGGCGGGCAGGACGAGGGGGTGCGGCGGGGTCGGCGCGAGATGCGGCGCGCTCGGCACCTGCCCCTCGACCGGCACGAACTCCCCGAGCGGCGGCTCGGGGGCCTGCTCCGGGGGGATCCCGGGCAGCTGCTCGGCGGGAGCGGGTTGCACGGGGGCGTCCACCGGCACGGGGCCCTGCTGGACGGGGGCGTCCACCGGCTCGGAGCCCTGCTGGACGGGGATTTCGGCGGGCGGCGCGGCCTCGACGGGCGCCGGGGCTTCGACGGGCGCCGGGGCTTCGGCGGGCATCGGAGTTCCAGCGGGTGCAGCGGCCTCTACGGGCATCGGAACTCCGGCGGGCGCGGGGGCTTCGGCGGGTGCCGGGGCGGCCTGCGGCTGCTCGGGAGCGACGGGGAAGACGGGTGCGGCGGGTGCCGGTTCGGCGACGGCCTGCGGCTGCGGCTGTGCGGCCTCGGCTTCGACGGCGGCGACGGCTGCCTGCGGCTCCGGGGCTACGGCGGCGACCGGCGCCGGGGTGGCGTCGGCGGGCTGCTGGGGAGCGGGTACGGCGGGGTCGGTCTCGGCCGGAAGGGGCTCCGCGACGGGAGCCGCCTGGACCGCCGGGTCCTGAGCCACCGGCTGCGCCGGCGCCTCGGCCCGGGGCTCCGGGTGTGCGGGCTGCTGCGGGACCCCGGGCGCGGCCGGGGCGTCCTGGGCGACGGGCTCCACCGTCTGCGGGCCCTGGACCTGGTGGGCGTCCGGGGCGGGGGCGGCGGGGACCTCGGCCGCCTCGGCTGCCTGGGCCTGCTCGACCGGGGCGGCCACGGGCTCGGCGGGCTGAACAGGCTGGGGAGCGGCGACGGGCTCGGTCGGCTGGATCACCTGAACGGCGTCGACGGCGACGGGCTCGACGGCGACGGGCTCGACCGGTTTGGTGGCCGTCGGCACGGCCTCGACCGCTTCGACGGGCTCGACGGGCTCAGCCGCGACCGGCTCGACCGGCTGGGGTGCCTGAACGGCCGCGACCGGCTCGGTCACCCGCACGGGCTCGGCGGCGACCGGCTCGACCGGCTGAGCGGCCTCGGCGCCCGGCACCGCGGCACCGGGCACCTGGGTCTCGGCCTGCACGGGCGCAGCGGCCTCCGGCGCGCCCGCCACGGGAGCCGCCGCCTCGACGGCCTGCGCCTCCGGGACCGGCTGCACGGGAACGGCCGCGTCCGCGACCTCGACCGCCGGGGCGTCCGGCATCTGCACGGGCTCCGGGGCGACCGGCACGCTCTCCTCGGCCTGCGGCGCCACCGCGCCCTCGGCCACCGCCTGCGGGGGAACCTCGGCTCCCTGCGGAACCTGCGGCGGCCGGGCACCGTCCTGACCGTCGACGGGCTGCGGGCCATCCTGGCCCGGTACGGCCTGCGCGGCGGCGGCACCGGCGGCTTCCGGCGTCCCGGCGAGCGCCGGGTCAACCGTTTCCGCACCCGGCACCTGCTCGGCGACCGGCACCTGGGGCGCCTCCCCGGCGGGCGGCACGGCGACCGCCGGGGCCTCGGCGACCGGTGCCTCGGGAACGACGGCCGCGTCCGGAGCCGTACCCGGCGCCTCGGCCTCGTCGGCGACGTCGGCGGCCGGTTCCGGCGCCTCCGCCGCGGCCACCGGCACACCGATCACCTGGACGGCGACCTGTCCGGTCTCCGCCACGCTCGGCACCGGGTCCGCGGCCGGGTCGGTCTCCCCCGCGCCCGGTACCTGGCCGACGACCGGCGCCGTCACGGCCGTACCCGCCGCCGCGCCCCAGGGGGCCGCGCTCTGCGGGCCCATCTCCCGCAGGGGCTGGGCGTCGAGGTACTCGGGACCGCGGTCGGCGAGGGTGCGGACCGGTCCCGCGGAGATGTCGGGGATGGGCGGGCCGAGGTGCAGCGGGCGGCGCGGCGCCGACGTCTCCTGCGCGGAGGGGAGGCGGACACCGCTCAGGTCCACGGAGCCCGTGTCGCGGCCCGATGCCTCGTGGAGGGTCTCGACCACCGGCTCCGGAGCGGGCGGCGGCACCTCGTTGCCCCATGCGCCCTGGGCGCCCGGCAGCAGCAGGTCTTCGTCCTCGGCGGGAGCCTCGGAGAGGTAGGTGTACGCGCCGTGCGCGGTGACGCCCGGCTGCTCCACCATGCCTGCGCTCTCCGGCTGTCCCTCGCCCGGGACCTGGCCGGTGTCGGTCATGCGTACCCCTCGCCCAATCGGTTAGTGCTCCTACGACCAGCTCACCCGGAACGGCACACCGACCGCCCCATGGTGAAGAACGAGCGTCCGTGCCCAGCGGCACGAACGACCCGCCGGAAAAGGCGACAAAGCCATTCAGTGGCATTGTCCCGGTCGTTGCGCCGTCGCGACAGCATGATCCGCGACTGGCCGCTGTGGACTACGCCACGTTGCGCGTCCACGGGTTCGCCGTACCACCCCGACCCAAAACGGGCGTGCGTTCCGGACATTGGCGAACGAAGTTCCGGGCCACCGGTGCGGTACAACGATCGGCCAGCCTACCGCGCGCGGTACGACTACCGGATCACGGGGCGATCGGACAGTATGCCGCTGAGCAGGAACGCGACGTTCCGCTCGGTCTCCCGCCAGGCGCGGGTGTCGAGTTCGACGGACTGGAGCAGGGCGCACTCGACGCGGTATCCGTGCTCGCTCAGGTCGCGGCCGACGCGTTCGGCCGCGTCGCGGGTCGCGGCGTGGGCGACGATGCGCTGCGGGCGCCGGTCGGCGACCGCCGAGACCACGGCCGCTCCCCCGCCGCCGACCCGGACCACATCGGGTTCGGGCAGGTCCTCCAGGACGTGCGGGGCATGGCCGTGCACCAGTTGGAGCTGGACGCCGTAGTGGCGGGCGGCGGCGTCGGTGCGGGCGCAGGCGGCCGGGTCGCGGTCGACGGCGATGACGGCGGCGCCGGCGCGCGCCGCCTCGACGGCGAACGCGCCGGAGCCGCAGCCGATGTCCCAGACGAGGTCGCCGACCCGGGGCCCGAGACGGGCGAGTTGGGCGGCGCGCAGCAGCTCGGTCTCGCCCTCGCCGAGCGGGGCGCCCTCGCCGTACGTCTCGTCGGGCTGGACCCAGCCGCGCGGGCCGGTGCCCGGGTCGCGGCCGGCGATCCAGCCGCCGTCCTCGGCCGCGTTCACCGGGCCGCCGATGACGATGACGACGTTGGGGTCGCGCCAGGTGTGGTCGGGGGCCTTGTCGGAGGTGACGACGGAGACCTGTTCGCGATCGGTGCCCAGTTCCTCGCAGATGACGAAGGTGCGGTGGACGTCGGCGAGGAGCAGGCCGAGTTCGGCGGGGCCCGCGCCCGGTGAGGTGAGGACGGCCACCTTGGCGTGGGCGCGGCAGACGTTCACGGCCCGGCGCAGGGTGCGCGGGTGGGCGACGACGACCTGGGCGTCGTCCCAGGGCATCCCGGCCCGGGCGAAGGCGGCGGCGACGGAGGAGACGCCGGGGACGACCTCCACCTCCAGGCCGAACTCCGGTGCGCGCAGGGTGCGTACGACGCCGAAGAAGCCGGGGTCGCCGTCGGCGAGCACGACCGCGGTGCCGCGGTGGCCGGCGATGCGGCGGGCGGCGAGCGCGACGCTGCCGAGACGGATGCGTTCGGCGAAGGGCGGGATCTCGGGCAGTGCCAGGTGGTGGGCCGCGCCTGCCACGAGGGTGGCGGCGCCGAGAGCGGAGCGTGCCGCGTCGGTCAGCGGCGAGCCGTCCCAGCCGATCACCGTGACCCGGTCGGCCATCGTCGTCCATCTCCAGGTTTTCGCAGGTCGTCAGGGGTACAGGGCCCATGGGCGGGCTCCGTGAGGGTACCCGGTCGGGCGGCGGCGCGGGCGTCCGTGGCGGGGATCAGTTCCAGTCGGCGTACGACGTGAAGCCGCTGGTGTCGGCGAGCTGCTCGTCGGCGCCCTCCAGGTCCTCGGGCAGCAGGCTCCACACGATGAAGTCGGTGCGCAGATCGGCCCAGCCGCCGTCCTCGGTGCGCACATGGACTATGCACGCGTTGCGCAGCACACCCTCGCTGATGCAGCCGATCTTCTGGGCGACCTGCTGGGAGGCGGCGTTGTCGGCGGCGGTGCGCAGTTCGATGCGCTCGAAGCGCTGGTCGTCGAAGAGCCAGCGGGCGGTGGCGAGCGCGGCCTCGCTGGCGTAGCCCTCGCCGCGGGCCCAGGGGGCGACGATGTACGACAGCTCGGTGGCGCGGATGTGCCAGTCGGTCCTGGTCAGCTGGACGACGCCGACCAGGCGCTGGGTGAGGAACTCGGTGACGGCGAGGTCGAGTCCGCGGCCCGCGGCGCGCTCGGCGGGCGCGTGCTCGGTGATCCAGCGCCGGGCGCCGGCCCCGGTGAACGGCTGGGGCACGTCGGTCCAGGCGGCGACCTGCTCGTCGTTCATCATCTCGGCCAGGGCGGGCACGTCGTCCTCGTCGAGGGGGCGCAGCACCAACCGCTCCGTGCTGATGGAGATGTTGGGGAAGGTGCTCGTCATGCGCCGCTCCGTAACCTTCGGAAGTTCCTGCTGAACTGCCCAGCATGCAGCATGAAACCACTGAACCGCACGACGGGGTCCACTCCCGGTGAGGGAGTGGACCCCGTGCGTCGCGATGCCGTGCGGTGCCGGTGGCCGGATCAGAAGGACGGGATGACCGAGCCCTGGTACTTGTCCTCGATGAACTTCTTGACCTCGGGCGAGGTGAGGAGCTTGGCGAGCTTCTTGACCCGGGGGTCGTTCTCGTTGCCCTTCTTCACCGCGAGGAAGTTGCCGTAGGGGTTGTTCTTCGCGGACTCCAGGACGAGGGCGTCCTTGGCGGGCTTGAGGCCCGCGGAGATGGCGTAGTTGCCGTTGACGACCGCCGCGTCCACGTCGTCCAGGGAGCGCGGGGTCTGGGCCGCCTCGACCTCCTTGAACTGGAGGTGCTTGGGGTTCTTGGCGATGTCCTCGGGGGTGGCCTCGTTGCCGGCGCCGGACTTGAGGGTGATGAGCCCGTTGTCGGCGAGCAGCTTCAGGGCGCGGCCCTCGTTGACGGCGTCGTTGGGGACGGCGACGGTCGCACCGCTCTTCAGCTCGTCCGCCTTCTTGACCTTGTGGGAGTACAGGCCGAGGGGCTCCAGGTGGACCGTGACGACGGGCACGATGTGGGTGCCGCGCTTCTTGTTGAAGTCGTCCAGGTACGGCTGGTTCTGGAAGTAGTTGGCGTCCACCGAGCCGTCCTCGGTCGCCGTGTTCGGCGTGATGTAGTCGGTGAACTCCTTGACCTGGAGGTCGAGCCCGGCCTTCTTCGCGAGGTTCTTCTCGACGAAGTTCAGGATCTCCGCGTGCGGCACCGGGCTGGCGGCGACGACCAGCGGGCCGCTGTAGTCGTGGGCGGCGGAGGACTTGCCGGAGCCGCAGGCGGTCAGCCCGAAGGTGAGGGCTCCGGCGGCGAGGACGGCGGTGGTGAGCTTGGCGGTGTTACGCACGAAAAGTGCCTTTCCTTATGGGTGGTGCGACCCCGTGTGGGTGACGGGGAGTCTGAGGGGGCGGCCGCTCGGGAGAAACGTTTCCACACGGCCCGGCCGGTGCTTACGCGGCCTCGGTGACCTCGGCCGTGTCCGGGTCCTTGGTCTGCTTGGCCTTCAGCAGCCGCAGCTTGGGCGCGGGGCCCGAGCGGCCGCCGCGGCGGTGCAGGGCGCGGGCCGCGAAGTCGCCGGCGAACTGGATGAGGGAGATGACGACGGCGAGGATGCCGACGGTGATCCACATCAGCTCGGTCTCGAAGCGCTGGTAGCCGTAGCGGACGGCGAGGTCGCCGAGGCCGCCGCCGCCGACCGTGCCGGCCATGGCGGAGTAGCCGATGAGGGCGATGACCGTGGTGGTGGTGCTGGCGATCAGGGAGGGCAGGGACTCGGGGACGAGCACCTTGCGGACGATGGTCCAGGTGTTGCCGCCCATGGACTGCACGGCCTCCACGAGCCCGCCGTCCACCTCGCGCACGGCCGTCTCGACCAGGCGGGCGAAGAACGGGATGCCGCCGATGGCGAGCGGTACGACCGCGGCCGCGGTGCCGATCGTCGTCCCGGTGACCCAGCGGGTGAAGCTCATCAGGGCGACCATCAGGATGATGAACGGCAGCGAGCGGCCGACGTTCACGATCTGGCCGGTCACCTTGTTGGCGACCACGTTCTGGAGCAGGCCACCGCGGTCCGTGAGGACGAGGAGGAGGCCGAGCGGGAGGCCCACGACGATGGCGATCAGGGTGGACCAGAGCACCATGTCGAATGTCTGGGAACACGCGTCCGACAGCAGCGGCTGCATCTCGGACCAGGTCACTTGGCACCTTCCTTCACCAGTGCGGCCTCCTGGCCCACGACGTCGATCTGGAGTCCCTGCTCGCGCAGGAAGCCGATGGGCACCACGTTGTCCTCGTAGTGGCCGGGCAGCTCGATGCGCATCCGGCCGATCTGGAGGCCGCCGACGGTGTCGATGGCGGCGCCGAGGATCGAGATGTCGATGTTGTAGGTGCGCGACAGCTGGGAGATGACCGGCTGGGTCGCGGCCTCACCGTGGAAGGTGACGTCGAGGACGGTGCGCTCCGTGCCGGTGCGCTCGCCGCTCACCGGGAACAGCGCGGCGGCCAGCTGGGAGCCGGGGGTCGCCAGCAGCTCGCTGACCGTGCCGGACTCCACGATCCGGCCCCTCTCCATCAGGGCGGCGGAGTCGCAGATCGACTTGACCACGTCCATCTCATGGGTGATGAGCAGGACGGTGAGCCCGAGCTGCCGGTTCAGATCGCGCAGCAGCTGGAGGATGGAGCGGGTGGTCTCCGGGTCGAGGGCGCTGGTGGCCTCGTCGGAGAGCAGCACCTTGGGGTCGCCGGCCAGGGCGCGGGCGATGCCGACACGCTGCTTCTGGCCGCCGGAGAGCTGGGCGGGGTAGCTCTTGGCCTTGTCGGCGAGGCCGACCAGGTCGAGCAGTTCGAGCGCCTTGCGGGAGCGTTCCTTCCCGGACGTGCCGAGGATTTCCAGCGGCAGCTCGACGTTGTCCTGCACGGTCCGCGAGGACAGCAGGTTGAAGTGCTGGAAGACCATGCCGATCCGGCTGCGCGCCCGGCGCAGTTCCTTGCCCGCGCGCGGGCCGCGCCCGGCCAGGGCGGTGAGGTCCTGCCCGGCGACGGTCACCGTGCCGGAGGTGGGGCGCTCCAGCAGGTTGACGCAGCGGATGAGCGAGGACTTGCCGGCGCCGGACTGGCCGATGACGCCGTAGACCTCGCCTTCGCGGACGTGGAGATCGACGCCGTCGAGGGCGGTGACCTCGCGGCCGCGGGAGCGGTAGACCTTGGTCAGGCCCGATGTGGTGATCACAGGATTTCCGTCACTGTCGAGTGCGCGGGCTCGGGTGTGCCCGGGCACGGGTGCGTTGCGTGCGTTCGTGGGGTACGCGGCACGGTTCTCGGGTGGCGGTGAAGCGGGGAGAACGTCGTGTGCGCGGTACGGCCCTCGGGTCCCGCTCGCCCGGGTGGGGGCGCGGGACGGGCCGCGGCTCTCGCTTCGGGGCGCGAGGCTCAGGTGGTGCGGGGGCCCTCTAGAAGGCGCACATTCGACACGGACACAGACAAACAGCACCGGGCGTCATGGTCGCCTCGGTCGCAGGGATGCGGCTGTTCGTCGTGGTCATGCGGCCCAGTAAAGCAGAAGCCCGCCGGGGAGCGGTGGCCGCTGTCCGCATAGTGGACAACGGCGGACACCTCGGGGCGGGCTCAGTCGCGGACGGAGATCGCCACTCCCCCGTCGGTGACCAGTGCGCGCAGGGCCGCGAGGTCGTCCACGACGAGGTCGGCGTCGAGTTCCTCGGCGCGGTGGGTTGTGGCCAACGCCACGGTCCGCATGCCGGCCGCGCGGGCCGCGCGCAGTCCGGCGGGGGCGTCCTCGAAGACCACGCAGTCGGCCGGGTCCGCGCCGAGCTGCCGGGCGGCCAGCAGATAGGGCTCCGGGTCGGGCTTGCCGCGGGTGACGTCGTCGGCGCTGACCAGGCACTTCGGGGTGACGCCCACGGCCGTGAGGCGGGCCTCGGCGAGCCGGTGGGTGGCGGAGGTGACCACGGCCCAGCGGTCGGCGGGCAGGGAGTTAAGGAACTCCCGGGTGCCGGGCAGCAGCCGTACGCCGGAGACGTCCGCCACCTCCAGCCGCTCGACCCGGGCGACGGCCTCCGGCACCCGGTGGGCGGGCAGCAGGTCGGCGACTATCTCCGCCGCGGTACGGCCGTGCAGCTCGACCTGTGCGAACTGCTCGGCCGTGACCCCGTACTCATGGGCCCAGAGGGTCCAGCAGCGCACGACGGAGTCGTAGGAGGAGACCAGGGTGCCGTCGTTGTCGAACAGGAGAGCGTGCGCGTGGATCGTCATGGTCCCGACCCTACGGCGTACGGCGGGGTCGGCGGCGTTGCCCCGATTCCGCCGTAATAAGGTCGACCGCATGCTCACTGTCCTGACGCTGGTGACCGGGGTCGCCGCGCTGCTGCTCGCCGCGTGGTGCGGCTGGGCCGCCTATCGTGACCAGCCGACGAAGGACTGGCACTTCATCGGCATGGCCGTGGTGTCGCTGCTGGCCGTCATCCAGCTGGTGATCGGGATCGTGCAGCTGGCGCGGGGCGAGAAGCCGGAACAGGGCACCGCGATCTTCGTGGCGTATCTGCTGGGCGCGTTCGCGTGTGTGCCGGCCGCGGGCTTCATGTCGCTGGCCGAGCGGACCCGGTGGGGTTCGGTGACGGCCGCGGCGGGCGGCGTGGTGCTGGCCGTGCTTCAGGTCCGGCTCTTTGACATCTGGGGAGGCTGAGGATGACGACGGTCGAGGAGAAGCCGGCCCGGTTGATCAGCGGGCCGGGAATGCTGCTCGTGTGGTTCTACGGCGTGATGGTCGTCGGCGCGGTGTCGCGTTCCGTCTACCAGATCGCGACGGACTTCGGGCGGGCGCCGCTGGCGTACACGCTGTCCGCGGTCGCCGGGCTGATCTACGCGTTCATCACGTACACCCTGGTGCGGGGCGGGGACGTGGCCCGGCGGGCGGCGCTGCTGTGCTGCGGGGTCGAGTTGGCCGGTGTGCTGCTCGTGGGGACGTGGACGGTGGTCGACCCCTCGGCGTTCCCCGACTCCACCGTGTGGTCCGACTACGGGATGGGGTACGTGTTCATTCCCGTGCTGCTGCCCGTCTCCGCGATGTACTGGCTGCGGAAGGCGCGGTCGCAGCGGGCTGGTTGAGGTCAGTCGGCGGCTCACCGTCCGCTGTGGTTGATCGCGCGGTTCCCCGCGCTCCTTCGGGGCGCGTTGATCACGCCGTGGCTACATAAGTGGCCGCGGGCTTCTCCAGCACGATCAGGTCCACCCCGTCCGTTCCCTTCGACCTGCCCACCGGCTCGTAGCCGACGCGGCGGTACAGGCGGAGGTTGCCCTCGCTGCGGTGGCCGGTCTGGAGGCGGAAGAGGGTGGCGCCGCGCTCACCGGCCAGGTCGGCCTCGGCGGCGCGCAGCAGGCGGGCGCCGATGCCGTGGCCCTGGAGGCGGGGGTGGACGCAGAGGCGGACGATGGCGGCCGAGCCGTCCTCGCCGATCCTGCCGCGGACGGCGCCGATCACCTCGTCGCCGAGCCGGGCGACGAAGACGCAGTCGACGCCGATCTCGCGGCGGACGGCGTCGAGGGTCTCGACGAGCGGGTCGATGCGGTAGTTGCCGTACAGCCGCGCCTCGCTCTGGAAGCACAGGTACTGGAGGCGGAAGATGTCCTCCGCGTCCTCCTCGGTCGCCACCGAGATGGTCACGCTCATGCCCATGTGCGCATGCCTCCCGCTCACCTGATCACCTGTCGTCCCCCACACTCCTATCCCCGCGCCCGGCGGGAAGCAACCTTCGTCGCGCGGGGACGCCCTGTGACATAGCCAACTCCCCCCGTTCTCCCGGCGGACCGGGGCCTTCCGGGAGATCGCGGGGGCGTCGGCGGGGGCGTGCGGGTCAGGCCAGGAAGTCGGCGCGGGCCAGGACGCCGGTGTCGGCGTTGTCGGTGAAGACGCCGTCGATGCCGGTCGCGAAGTACGCCTTGAAGGCGCCGAAGGGGTCGCCGTAGCCGTCGGCCGCGCCGCCCTTGCGGAACTCCGTGGGCAGGAAGGGGTTCTCGTTGCGCATCGTGTAGGGGTGCAGGATCAGGCCGACCCGGTGCGCGTCGGAGACCAGGGTGGAGGGCTCGGCGAGGGAGCCGTCCGCCTTCTTGGGGATGACCAGGTCCAGGGTCGGGCCGATGCCCTGGGCGTAACCGGCGATCTCCCGCAGGCCCTTGGGGGTGATCAGGTCGGCGACCGTGCGCGGGTCGCCCGCCTCCGCGAAGTCCCAGGGGCGGCTGTCGGCCGTGGACAGCAGCACCACGAGCGGGTTGTCGACCAGCTGGTTCAGCCTCTGGATGCTGGTGGGCTCGAACGACTGGATGACCACCGGGGAGTTGCGGGTGTCCTTGCCGTGCCTGCGCAGCAGCTTGGCCACCCGCTCCTCCAGGGCGAGGCCCAGCTTGCGGAAGTAGGTGGGGTGCTTGGTCTCGGGGTAGATCCAGACCTGCTTGCCGCGCTTGCGGGTCTGCTCGTCCTGCCACTTCAGGACTTCCTCGAAGGTGGGGATCTCCCAGCGGCCGTTGTAGAGCTTGTTGTGCGGCCGGTTGTCCGGGATCCGCTCGATCGCGCGCAGCGTCTTCAGCTCGGCGAGGGTGAAGTCCTCGGTGAACCAGCCGGTGGTGGCGACGCCGTCGAGCACCTTGGTGGTCTTGCGGCCGGCGAACTCGGGGTGGTCCGCGACATCGGTGGTGCCGCCGATCTCCGGTTCGTGCCGGCACACCAGATGGCCGTCCTTGGTGGGGCACAGGTCGCCGGCCTCCACGATGTCGGCGCCGAGGTCGAGGGCCAGCTCGTAGGAGCCGAAGGTGTGCTCGGGGCGGTAGCCGCTGGCGCCGCGGTGGCCGACGATGGTCGGCACCGGCAGTCCCTTGAGCCCGCGCGCGGTGCGCTTCGCCGCCGGGGCCTCGGCGGCCCGGGCGGTGCCGGACAGCCCGAGGACCGCGCCGCCCGCGCCCAGCATCGCGGCGCCGAGGAGCGCCCGCCGTCCCGTGACCTGCGTCTGTGGCTGCGTCTCGTGCGTACGCTCGGTTCCCATGGCGGCCTCCTGCCGTCTTCTGTCTTCGTCGCTCATCAGTCCGATGTTCATCAGTCCGGGAGATCGTAGGGGGGCGCGTATGACAGCAGGGCGGCTTCGCGTCGAACTCGCGGGTGCGGGCGTATGGCCCCTGTGTGCGGGCAGGTGACGGGGTGTCGCGTACGGGGACGGGACGAGCGATGTCCGTCACATCGGCACAAGGGCGTTACACGCCGTCCGCCGGGCGTCACCGCAGGTAAACCCATGTCAACACTTCGTAAGACCTCGGTGAACCGCCCGTCCCCGATGTGCGTTCGCGGCGGAGCCGCGAGTAATGTCCTCACCTGCACAGACCCAACCGCACAGATTCATATCGCCCCCTGACATCGGAGGACCCGTTGTCCCGCTTCCGCCTCATCAAGGCAGTGCTCGGCCCGATCATGCGCCTGATGTTCCGCCCACAGGTGGAAGGCGCGGAGAACATCCCGGGGGACGGTCCGGTGATTCTGGCCGGAAACCATCTCACCTTCATCGACTCGATCGTGCTTCCGGTCGTCACGAAGCGTCAGGTGCTCTTCATCGGCAAGGACGAGTACGTCACCGGCAAGGGCTTCAAGGGCCGGCTGATGGCGTGGTTCTTCACCGGGGTCGGCATGATCCCGGTGGACCGGGACGGCGCGAACGGCGGTGTGGCGGCGCTGATGACGGGGCGCCGGGTCCTGGAGGAGGGCAAGGTCTTCGGGATCTACCCGGAGGGCACCCGCTCCCCCGACGGCCGCCTGTACCGGGGTCGTACGGGCATCGCCCGGCTGACCCTGATGACCGGCGCGCCGGTGGTGCCGTTCGCGATGATCGGCACCGACAAGCTCCAGCCCGGTGGCAACGGCATCCCGCGGCCCGGCAAGGTCACCGTCCGGTTCGGCCCGGCGATGGAGTTCTCCCGCTACGACGGCATGGACCGCGACCGCTATGTGCTGCGCGCCGTCACCGACTCCGTGATGACCGAGGTCATGCGGCTGTCCGGGCAGGAGTACGTCGACATGTACGCCACCAAGGCGAAGGCCGCCTGAGTCCGGCGCAGCAGATGGCCGCGGGCCGTTCCGGTTGTACCGGGGCGGCCCGCGTTCGTCCGTCTGCCGGTGTGAATCTGCCCTGGGGCGGGGTCATTCGGCCTACGCCCCCGAGCGCATGATCCACCGAACATGTCTGATGCAGACATGGATACACCTTCGCGGCGAACCCTCCTCCGTGTCCCGATCGCAGCCGTCGGCGCGGGATTCCTGGCGGCCTGCGGCTCCGGTTCGGGGCCCGGGACCCGCTCCGGTCCGCACCACCCGGACACCGGGCCCCTCGGGGCGGCGCTTGAGGGGAACTTCGTACCGGCGGGGCCCAAGGGGTACGTCAACCCGTCGGACCCGGAGGTGCTCGCCACCGAGCGGAAGCGCGGGGCGGGGCGCGTGCGCACGTACCGGTTCACCGCCGCGGAGACCAAGCTCGACCTGGGCGGGCGCTCGGTGCGCACCTGGGCGTACGACGACACCGTGCCGGGGCCGCTGGTCCGGGTGACCGCGGGCGACGTCCTGGATCTGACGCTCGCCAACCGGCTGCCGACCACCACCACCCTGCACTCCCACGGGGTGCGGCTGCGCTGCGACATGGACGGCGTCCCGGATCTGACGCAGCGCCCGATCCCGGCGGGCACGGACTTCCGCTACCGGTTCACCGTGAAACACCCCGGCACGTATCTGCTCCACTCCCACGTCGGGATGCAGCCCGACCGCGCCCTGTACGCGCCGCTGGTCGTGGACGATCCCAAGGAGACGCTCGGCTACGACAAGGAGTGGGTCGTCGTCCTGGACGACTGGCTCGACGGCGTGGACGGCTCCACCCCCGAGGGCGTGCTCGAACAGCTCAAGCCGGGCGGCTCCGGGATGGCCGGCATGGGCATGGGCCCGGAGCACCCGCACGCGAGCGGGAGCCCCTCCCCGCGTCCGAGCGGATCGGCCGGGGCGAAGTCGTCACCGCCCGCGAAGGCCGGGGGCGGTCCGAACCGGGTGCTGCACGACTCGCACAGCCGGATGCTGGACGGCGACGGCGGCAGCGTCGCCTACCCGTACTACCTCGCCAACGGGCGGCTGCCGCACCGGCCCCAGGAGTTCCGCTGCCGTCCCGGCGACCGCATCCGGGTGCGCTTCGTCAACGCGGGCTCGGAGACGGCCTTCCGGGTCTCGCTCGGCGGCCACACCATGACGGTCACGCACACCGACGGCTACCCCGTGCGGCACAAGGACACCGACGCCCTGCTCATCGGGATGTCCGAGCGGTACGACGTGCTGGTGACCGCCAAGGACGGCTGCTTCCCGCTCGTCGCGCTCGCCGAGGGCAAGAAGGGCAGCGCGCTCGCCGTCCTGCGCACCGACAAGGGGAAGAACCTTCCCGCGCCGGATGTCCGCCCCGACGAGCTGGACGGCGAGTGCGTGCCCGCGCGGCGGCTGGTGCCGGCCGACTCGGTGGCCCTGCCCGAGCGGCAGCCGGACCGCCAGATGCGCATCAAGATCACCGGCAGCATGCAGAAGTTCGACTGGGGCTTCGACCACAAGCCGTACGACGTCCGCCAGCGGCACGAGATCCACGCCGGGGAGCGGGTACGGCTCACCCTCATCAACGCGACGGACATGTGGCACCCCATGCATCTGCACGGGCACACCTTCGCGATGACGGGACTGGACGCGGTGGGAGCGCGCAAGGACACCGCGATGGTGCTGCCGCACCGCAAGCTCGTGGTGGAGTTCGACGCGGACAACCCCGGGCTGTGGATGGTGCACTGCCACAACCAGTACCACTCGGAGAGCGGGATGATGACGGTGCTCGGCTACAAGCGGTGAGGGGCCGCCGGGTGGGACGCGCTCACCCGGCGTTCTCCAGCCGCTGCCCCTTCAGCAGGAACCACGCCGCGACCGCCGTGCCCAGCAGGACCGCCGCACCCGCGCCCGAGGCCAGGTGGAGGCCGTGGACGAAGGCGTCCCGGGCCGCGTCCAGGAGGGACTCGGCGGTCCGCGGCGGCAGCTGGGCCGACGCCTCCACGGCCGCGCCCAGCGACTCGTGGGCGCCCGGCGGGGTGCCGGCCGGGCCCTGGAAGCCGCTGTAGACGGCGGTCACGATGGAGCCGAGGAGGGCGATGCCCAGGGCGGCACCCAGCTCGTAGGCCGTCTCGGAGACCGCGGAGGCCGCGCCCGCCTGCTCCTTGGGGACGCTGGAGAGGATGACGTCGGCGGTGACCGTGAAGGACAGGCCCGCGCCGACGCCCACCACCAGCAGGGCGGCGCCGAGCACCGGGTAGCCCGTGGACCGGCCGAGGCAGGTCAGTACGGCCAGGGACAGGCCGACGGCGGCGAGGCCGGCCGAGACCACCGAGCGGACCGAGAAGCGCCGGGCGGCGCTGCCCGCGGCCAGTCCGGCCGCCACCGCGCCGACGGCGGCGGGCAGTTCGGCGAGACCCGCCTCGAACGGGCGCCTGTCCTGGACGAGTTGGAGGTACTGGGAGAGGAAGAAGACCAGCCCGGACATGCCGAGCACGGTCAGCAGGTCGGCGAGCACCGCGCCGCTGAAGCCGCGGTGCCGGAACAGCCGCATGTCCAGCAGCGGGGCCGGCATGGTCAGCTGGCGGCGCACGAAGCCGTACAGCGCGCCCGCGCCCAGCAGGCCCGCGGCGAGCGTCAGCCAGGAGAAGCCGTGGGTGGCCGCCTCCTTGACGGCGTAGACCACGCCGATCATGCCGACGAGCGAGAGCAGCACGCTGGCCAGGTCCCAGGGGCCCGGGTGCGGGTTACGGGACTCGGGCAGGGTGCGGAGGCCGACCAGGACGAGGACCGCCATCACCGGCAGGTTGATCAGGAAGACCGAGCCCCACCAGAAGTGCTCCAGCAGGAAGCCGCCGACGATGGGACCGACCGCCGTACCGGCCGAGGCCGTCGCGCCCCAGATGCCGACGGCGAGGCTGCGCTCGCGCGGGTCGTGGAAGAGGTTGCGGATCAGGGCGAGGGTGGCGGGCATCAGGGTCGCGCCCGCGACACCGAGCAGCGCCCGCGCCAGGATCATCAGCTCGGGTGTCGTGGCATAGGCGTTGAGCACGGATATCGCGCCGAACGCAGTGGCGCCGCAGAGCAGGATCCGCTTGCGGCCGATGCGGTCGCCGAGGCTGCCCATGGAGACCAGCAGACCGGCGATGACGAAGGAGTAGACGTCACCGATCCACAGCAGCTGGGTGCCGGAGGGGTGCAGGTCCTCGCTGATGTAGGGGGTCGCCAGGCCGAGCACGGTGGCGTCGACGGCCACCAGCAGCACGGCCAGGACCAGGACGCAGAGCGCGAGCCAGCGGCCCGGACGCGCCGGGGGCTGCGCCGTCCTGGCGGGCTGCACTGTGCTGGTCATGATTCCTCTCTCCGTAGAGCGCCGCCGAGCAGGAGTTCGGCGACCATGGTCGGGAAGTCGCGGGCGGCCACGCGGCCGTCCAGGGTGGCCCAGGCGCAGGAGGCGGTCAGGCCGTACAGCGCCTCGGTGAGCCAGACGGGTGTCAGGTCGATGCGGAACTCGCCGTCCTGCTGTCCGCGCTGGAACAGGGCGCCGATCCGGCCGTCGAGCCGCTGCCAGCCGTCGTTCTGCCGCTCGCCCTCCCACAGCTGGCTCTCGCCGTACAGGAAGGCGAGCAGTCCCGCGGCCGGCTGGATCTCGCGGACCAGCCGGCGTACGGCGTCGGTCGCGGTCCCCTCCTCCGGGCGGGCCCGGTCCAGCGCCGCCTCGCACTCGGCGATGCCGAGCGCCTCCAGCGCCCGGACGAGCGCGTCGCGTCCGGCGAAGTGCCGGTGCAGCGTCGCCCGGCTGATCCCGGCGGCCTTGGCGACCTCGTCCATGGTCGCGGTGGATTTACGGGTCAGCAGGGCGGCGGCGCTGCGCAGCACATGGTCTCGATCCAGGGCCATGAGACAAGGGTAACCCACATGAGACACGAATGTCTCACAGTGGGCGTACATGGCTCATCGCCGCTGGTCAGCGGGGGTCAGCGGAGCTTTTCGATCAGTGGGGGTGTCCGGTCGACGGGGGTGCCCGGTCGATGGGGGCGCCCGGTCGATGGGGGCGCCCGGTCAGTGCCAGGGCAGCTGTCCGCGCCGCTCCCAGTACACGCGGGGCTCCTCCGTGAGCGTGGCGAGGCGGGTCATCCGGTCCGCGTCCAGGTCGACGGCGGGGGCGTGCAGATTGGAGGAGAGCTGGGTGAGGGTCGCGGCGCCGGAGAGGACGACACCCGCCCAGGGCCGGCGCAGGATCCAGGCGAGGGCGACGGCGTCGCAGCCGAGTCCCTCCTCGGCGGCGATCGACTTCAGGGCCCCGGGGGCGTTCGGCTCGGCGAGCCGGCCGTTGGCCATGCCCTCCTTGACGATCACGGTCAGCCCGGCGTCATGGGCCTCGGCGAGGGCGGCGCCGGCCGAGTGCTCCAGGACGTTGTACGTCGACTGCACGGTACGGAAGAGGGGCTCACCGTCGACCGTCACCGCGAGGGCGGCGCGTACGGTGTCCGCCTGCCGGGGTCCGCTGGTGGAGAAGCCGATGGTCAGGCCCCCGGCGGCGGCCTCCGCGAGCCTCGCGTGGAGTTCCTTGTCGGTGAGGGCGGGGCTGTCCGGGGTGAGCGAGTGGATCTGGTAGAGGTCGAGCCGGTCGCCGAGCAGGGCGTCGGACTCGGCGCGCTGACGCTCGTACGTCGCCGGGGAGTGGTCCTTGACCTCGTGCCGCTCGGCGTCGGTGGACCAGTCGGCGGTGTAGGTGTAGCCCCACTTGCTGCCGATGACCACGTCGTCGATGCCGGGGTTGGCCGCCAGCCACTGGGCGAGGAACTCCTCCGAACGGCCGTAGGAGCGGGCGACGTCGATGTAGCGGACGCCCTGCGCGTAGGCCGCGTCGAGGAGTTCATGGGTGCGGGTGCGCAGGGCGTCGACGCTGCGGTCGGCGCCGAGGTCGCCGTCCCGGCCGAGGTTGATGTAGCCGGGGCGGCCGACGGCGGCGAGACCGAGGCCGATGTGGCAGGTCGGCGTGGTCGCGGTGGCGAGACGGGCGAAGGGCATCGCGGGCTCCGGTTCGGTCGGTTCCGGTTCGGTTCCGGTTCGCGACCAACGTAACCCGCGGGGGGCTCCGCCCAAGAGCGCCTGGCTCGTGCGGTGGTTGCGCCCGTGCGGGTGGGGCGTGGTCGCTCGCGTCCACGCGGCGGCAACCGCAGGTCGGCACGGCCCCGCGCCCCTTTCCGGGGCGCCTACCGCACCGTCACTTCTTGGCCGCCGCCCATGCGTGCTGTGCCGCCACGTCCGTCTTCACCTCGGCCAGCTGTACCGCGACCGCGCTCGGGGCGGTGCCGCCGCGGCCGTTGCGGGAGGCCAGGGCGCCGGGCACGTTCAGGACGGTGCGCACCTCGGGGGTGAGGTGGGCGGAGATCTTGGCGAACTGCTCGTCCGTCAGCTCGTCCAGCTCCTTGCCCTCGGCCTCGGCGGCCTTGACGCACTCCCCCGCGACCTCGTGCGCCACCCGGAACGGGACGCCCTGGCGGACCAGCCACTCGGCGATGTCGGTCGCGAGGGAGAAACCGGCCGGGGCCAGTTCCGCCATGCGCTCCCGGTGGACGGTGAGGGTCGCCATCATGCCGGTGAAGGCGGGCAGCAGGATCTCCAGTTGGTCGCAGGAGTCGAAGACCGGCTCCTTGTCCTCCTGGATGTCGCGGTTGTAGGCGAGGGGCAGCGCCTTGAGCGTGGCCAGCAGACCGGTCAGATTGCCGATCAGGCGGCCGGACTTGCCCCGGGCCAGCTCCGCGATGTCCGGGTTCTTCTTCTGCGGCATGATCGAGGAGCCGGTGGAGAACGCGTCGTGGAGGGTGACGAAGGAGAACTCCTTCGTGTTCCAGATGATGATCTCCTCGGCGATCCGGGAGAGGTTCACACCGATCATCGCGGTGATGAAGGCGAACTCCGCGACGAAGTCCCGGGAGGCCGTGCCGTCGATGGAGTTGGCGACGCTGCCGTGCTCGAAGCCGAGGTCCGCGGCCACCGCCTCCGGGTCCAGGCCGAGCGAGGAGCCCGCGAGGGCGCCCGAGCCGTACGGCGACACCGCCGTGCGCGTGTCCCACTGGCGCAGCCGCTCCGCGTCCCGGGACAGGGACTGGACATGGGCGAGGACATGGTGGGCGAAGAGCACCGGCTGGGCGTGCTGGAGGTGGGTGCGGCCGGGCATCGCCACGTCCGGGTGGGCCTCGGCCAGGCCGATCAGGGCGTCCTGGAGGTCGGCGATCAGGCCGCCGATGATCCGGGCGTGGTCCCTGAGGTACATCCGGAAGAGGGTGGCCACCTGGTCGTTGCGGGAGCGGCCGGCGCGGAGTTTGCCGCCGAGATCGGGGCCGAGGCGCTCCAGCAGGCCGCGCTCCAGGGCGGTGTGCACGTCCTCGTCGGCGATGGTGCCGGTGAAGGAGCCGTCGGCGACGTCCGCCTCCAGCCGGTCGAGCCCGGCGATCATGCGGGTCAGCTCGTCCTCGGTGAGGAGTCCGGCCTTGTGCAGCACGCGGGCGTGGGCGCGCGAGCCGGCGATGTCGTAGGGCGCGAGCCGCCAGTCGAAGTGGACGGACGCGGACAGCTTCGCCAGGGCCTCGGCGGGACCGTCGGCGAAACGGCCGCCCCAGAGCCGTACGTCACCGCTGTTGCTGCTCACTGCGTTGCTCCTCGGAAGTGTGTCTGTGCGACCGCCTCCTCACCCTTGCAGGTGAGGAGGCGGCTGTCAGGCTGGTGCGTGCGGGCGGACCTGTGAGAGGTCGGGCCGGGTCCTCGTCAGGCTTGGCCCGTGAGATCACGCCGCGCGGCGATCTTCGACGACAGGCTGTAGATGTCGATGAAGCCCTTGGCCGCCGCCTGGTCGAAGCTGTCGCCGGTGTCGTAGGTGGCGAGGTTGAAGTCGTACAGGGACGACTCGGAGCGCCGGCCGGTGACCACCGCGCGGCCGCCGTGCAGGGTCATCCGGATGTCGCCGTTGACCTGCTGGCTGGCCTCGTCGATGAAGCCGTCCAGGGCGCGCTTGAGCGGGGAGAACCACTGGCCGTCGTAGACCAGCTCGCCCCAGCGCTGCTCGACCTGGCGCTTGTAGCGGGCCAGCTCGCGCTCGACCGTGACGTTCTCCAGCTCCTGGTGGGCGGTGATCAGGGCGATCGCGCCGGGGGCCTCGTAGACCTCGCGGGACTTGATGCCGACCAGGCGGTCCTCGACCATGTCGATCCGGCCGATGCCCTGGCCGCCCGCGCGCTCGTTGAGCTGCTGGATGGCCTGGAGGACGGTGACGGGCCTGCCGTCGATCGCGACCGGGACGCCCTGCTTGAAGCTGATGACGACCTCGTCGGCCTCGCGCGCGGTGGCCGGGTTGGAGGTGTACTCGTAGATGTCCTCGATCGGGGCGTTCCAGATGTCCTCCAGGAAGCCCGTCTCGACGGCGCGTCCGAAGACGTTCTGGTCGATGGAGTACGGGGACTTCTTGGTGGTGGCGATCGGGAGCTGCTTGGCCTCGCAGAAGGCGATCGCCTTGTCCCGGGTCATCGCGTAGTCGCGGACCGGGGCGATGCACTTCAGGTCGGGGGCGAGGGCGACGATGCCGGCCTCGAAGCGGACCTGGTCGTTGCCCTTGCCGGTGCAGCCGTGGGCGACCGTGGTGGCGCCGTGCTTCTGGGCGGCGGCGACGAGGTGCTTGACGATCGTCGGCCGGGAGAGGGCGGAGACCAGCGGGTAGCGGTCCATGTACAGGGCGTTGGCCTTGATCGCCGGGAGGCAGTACTCGTCGGCGAACTCGTCCTTGGCGTCGGCGACCTCGGCCTCGACCGCACCGCACGCGAGGGCGCGCTTGCGGATGACGTCCAGGTCCTCGCCGCCCTGGCCGACGTCGACCGCAACGGCGATGACCTCGGCGCCCGTCTCCTCGGCGATCCAGCCGATGGCGACGGAGGTGTCCAGACCGCCTGAGTAGGCGAGTACGACGCGCTCGGTCACGGGGTTTCTCCTCACAGTGCATTCGCTGATATGCATGAGTATGCAGTGTGCCGCATGATTCGTCAATCACCCCTGCGAGTGATGCCGCGACCGCGCTGTTGTCCGGCGACGGCCGACGCCGCCCAGAGCGGCTGCTGCACCGAGAAGAAGCACATCGCTCATCGCCCATCGCCCGGCAGCCCGGACGGACCGCCCGGGCTGCCGTGGCCGCCGCCTCCGTCTAGCGTCTGAGCATGCGCCCCGGTGTCGTCGCCAGCCTCCTGTCCGTCTGCGTGCTCGGCCTGCTCGGGGCCGCGCCCGCGCCGCGCGCGCCGGTGCCGGTTCCGCTGCCCGCGCGCCTCGCGGACACCGGTGGCGGCACCCAGTTGCTCATCGCGCAGGCACCGGACACGTCGTCCACGACGGGCACGGTCACCTGGTGGGACCTGCGCGACGGCACCTGGACCCAGGCCGGTTCCGCGCCGGCGCGGTTCGGGGCGAAGGGGCTGGTCGAGGGGAACGCGCGCACGCAGGGGTCGGACACGACGCCGACCGGGTTGTACGACCTTCCGTTCGCCTTCGGCATCGAGGCGGCGCCGGCCGGGACGGGGATCTCCTACCGGGCGGTGAAGGAGAGTTCCTGGTGGTGCGAGGACAACGCGTCCTCGTCGTACAACCGCTGGACGGATCCGCTGCCGGGCGACTGCCGGGCTTCGGAGGCGGAGCATCTGAGCGCGTACGGCACGCAGTACGCGTACGCGCTCGTCGTGGGGTTCAACTACCACCGGCCGGTGCGGGGGCGGGGGGCCGGGATCTTCCTGCATGTCGACGGGGCGGGGGCGACGGCCGGTTGTGTGTCGGTGCCGAGGGATGCCATGCGGCGGATTCTCCGGTGGGTGGTGCCGGGGGCGGCGCCGCATATTGCCATGGGGACGTCGAGCGGGGTCACAGGGCTCAGCCGGTACTGACGCGCCGTGCGCCCGCGCGGCGGAGCCGCATATCGACGCGGCCCCGCGCCCCTTCAGGCGGGCAAGGTGACCCGGAACGTCGTGGAGCCCGGCCGGCTCTCGGCCTCCACCGTCCCGCCGTGTGCCTCCACCACCGCCGAGACGATCGACAGGCCGAGGCCCGCGCCCATGGCGGGGGTGTCGCCGTGGCGGCGGTGGCCGGCGCGGGCGAAGCGTTCGAAGACGGCGGAGCGCAGGTCCTCGGGTATGCCGGGGCTTCTTCTTCGATGTGCGGGGCGGGGAGAGCCGTGCCGTGCGGGCGGCGCTCGGGGAGGTGGTGGCCCAACTGCACGGCGTGGACGCGGTGTTCAGCACTTGTCGCACGGACAGCGCGGTGTCGCGGCCGGCCCGGGGTGAGCTGGCCGTGGAGCGGTGCCCGCCGGAGGTCGCGCGGGTGCTGGGGCTCGCGGCGGAGGCGGAGCGGGTGAGCGAGGGGTGGTTCAGCGCGCGGTACCGAGGAGCGCCGGATCCCACCGGCATCGTCAAGGGCTGGTCGGCGGAGCGGGCGGCGCGGCGGCCGGCCGGGGTGACCGGGGTCGCCGTCAACGGTGGCGGCGATATGCAGGCGCTGGGCGCGCCGGAGCCGGGGCGGCGCTGGCGGGTGGGGGTCGCGGATCCCCTGCTCCTGGGCGGGCTCACCGCGGTGGTGTCGACGGCGGGGGGCGGGTGAGCCGGCCGGCGCCACCTCGGGCACGGCCGAGCGGGGGGCACACGTCGTGGACCCGCGCGCCGGGCGGCCCGCGGTCACCGATCTGGTGGCGGCGACCGTGGTGGCCCCCTGCCTGACCTGGGCGGACTGCTGGGCCACGGCCGCTTTCGCGCGGGGGTCGCGGTCGGGCCTCGCCTGGCTGGAGTCGCTGCCCGGTGCCGAGGGACTGCTGCTCACGGCGGACGGCGAGGTGCTCCACACCACGGGACTGGCCGCGTACATAGCGTGAAAAAGGGGTTGAAAGGGAAATTTTTTCGCCGAGGAGCCATCCCTGTGCCGTCCTCGGACGTATCCCAGGTGCAGCGATTTTCCAGGAGGAACGTGATGGCTATCTTCAGCAGTCTGCTGCCCAAGGGTGGCGGCGGCCACGGCCACGGACACGGCCACGACCGCTACGACGACGACCGCTTCGACGCTTTCGACCGCTTCCACCGCCACGGACACCGGCATGGCGACCGTCACGGTCACGGCCATGACCACGGACGCGGTGGCCACGGTCACGGCGGACACGGCGGACACGGCGGCTACTGACCGACCACCCACAGGCTGAGCGGACCGGGGCCCCAGGGACCCGGTCCGCCCGGCCGCTGTCCGAGGAACGGATCCCATGGCGCGAGTCCTGCGGCGTCTGCTGTCCTGGGGAGACCCCGACGACCCTCCCTACGACACCCCCGAGGCATCCGGCGAGGTCGTCGCGGCCGCGCCCACGGTCTCACCGCGCGCGGTCTTCCGCCGGTTCTGGCCCTACACGCGCGGCAACCGGCGCTGGCTGATCCCGCTGCTGCTGCTCAGCCTGACCGGACCGGTCATCGACGCCGGGGAGCTGTGGCTGTTCAAGAGCGTCGTGGACCAGGTGCTGGTCCCCCGGGACCTGCACCCCTTTCTGTGGATCGCCCCGGCCTACCTGGGGCTGATCCTGTGCTCCGGCGTCTTCGGCTTCGCCGACGAGATGACCTCCACCTGGGTCGGCGAACGCTTCCTGCTCTCACTGCGCTGCGACGTCTTCCGGCATGTGCAGGGCCTGTCCCTCGGCTTCTTCGAACGCCGGCGGCTCGGCGATGTGCTCTCCCGTGTCACGGGTGACGTGGACGCGGTCGAGACCTTCCTGCTCTCGGGTGTGGCCGACGCCCTGTACTACGTGCTCCAACTGGCCGTCTTCGTCGGCCTGCTGTTCTATCTGAGCTGGGATCTGACCCTGCTCGCGCTGGTCATCGTGCCGCTGTTCTGGGGCGCCGCCCGGCACTTCTCGCGGCTGATCAAGGACGCCTCCCGGGAGCGCAGACGGCGCACCGGCTCGCTCAGCGCGATCGCCGAGGAGGTGCTCGGCAATGTCGCGCTCGTGCAGGCGTACAACCGGCAGGGCTGGGAGGCGCGCCGGTTCGAGCGGGAGAGCGTGGGCCGGTTCCGGGCGGTGATGGCCTCGACGCGGATCCGGTCCCTGTACGCCCCTCTCGTGGAGATCATCGAGGTGGCGGGCGGCCTCGCGGTGCTGGGCCTCGGCACCTGGAAGCTGTCCCAGGGCCAGCTGACCCTCGGCGGACTGCTGGTCTTCCTCGCCCTGATCGGCAAGATGTACAGCCCGGTCCACGGCCTGTCCGGGCTCGGCACCACCTTCTACTCCGCCGCCGCCTCGGCCGAGCGGATCATCGAACTGCTGGACCAGCGGCCGCAGGTCACCGAGCGCGCCGATGCCCGCCCCCTCGGCCGGGCGCGCGGGGCGGTGGAGTTCGACGGCGTCTGGTTCCGCTATCCCGGCGCCGGTCCCTGGGCCCTCGCGGACGTGTCGTTCCGGGTGGCGCCCGGCGAGACGCTGGCGCTGGTCGGGGCGAGCGGCGCGGGCAAGTCCACCGCCGCGCGGCTCCAGCTGCGGTTCTACGACCCCGACCGGGGGGCGGTCCGGCTCGACGGCACCGATCTGCGCGAACTGCGTCTGGCCGACGTACGCGAGAGCGTCGCGGTGGTGCTCCAGGAGACCCTGGTCTTCCACGGCACGGTGCGGGAGAACATCGCCTACGGCCGCCCGGAGGCGTCCGAGGCGGAGATCGTCGCGGCGGCGCGCGCGGCGGACGCGCACGAGTTCGTCGAACGGCTCCCGGACGGCTACGACACCCTCGTGGGCCAGCGCGGCCGCACCCTGTCCGGGGGTCAGTGCCAGCGCCTCGCCATCGCCCGCGCGATGGTCAGGGACGCGCCGGTGCTGCTGCTGGACGAGCCGACCACCGGGATCGACGCCGACTCCGGCCATCGGATCATGGAGCCGCTGCGCCGGCTGATGGCGGGGCGGACCACCATCGTCATCTCGCACAACCTGCTCACCGTGCGCGACGCCACCCGGATCGTGGTGCTGGACCGGGGCCGGGTCGTGGAGGACGGCGCCCACGGCGATCTGCTGGTGCGCGACGGGACGTACGCCCGGCTGCACCGGCTGAACACCGGCACCGTGCTGTCGTAACCCGCTGGCTGTCGTCGCGCCCTCATGTCTGCTGGGACGGCACATGCGTCTCCCGGGTCAGTACGTGCCCGGTCTGGAGGTGGGCGCGGGCGAGGACCGTGCCGTCGGCGGAGGTCAGCCGGGCGCCGGAGACCGCGTCCGCGTCGACGGGCGTCTGGGCCCCCCAGTGGCCCTGCCCCCCGCGGACGGTGAAGTCGCCCACCCGCACGGTCGTACCGTCGGAGCGCTCCAGCACACAGCTGACCCGGCCGCTGTACGCGCTGCCGTGCCCGGCGAGGTCGACGGAGACGAAGATCCAGCCGGGGTTGCCGGGGTGGGCGTACACCTCGCCGATGGGTGAGCCGTCGGCCGAGTCCGCGGTCATGTCCCCGACCAGCATGGGTTCGGACTCCATGGTGTGCGGGGGCGAGGCGGTGACCGTCTCCACGGCGGTGCCGATGCCCCAGCCGGCGAACCCGGCGACCACCGCGAGGCCGGCCGCGGCCGCCCCGAGCCGGATCCGGGCCCGGCGGGCCCGCCCGCGCAGGGCCGGGAACGCGGAGGCGCGCCCGGCGGCGCGCCCGTCCGCGGCGGCCTGCTGGGCGAGGCTGCGGGCCACCCGGGTCTCGAAGCCCAGCGGCGGCTCCTGGCAGGGCAGCAGGCCGATCAGCCGGTCGCCGACCAGGGTCAGCTGCCGGACGAAATCCCGGCAGTCCGCGCAGCTGTCCAGGTGGGCGACCGCCTCCGCGCGCTCACGTCCGGGCAGCACGCCCAGCGCCAGCTCGGCGCCGATCTCGCGCATTTTCTCGCAGTTCGCGTCACTGGACATGGCCGCCTCGCTCCGGAGCCGACAAAGTGGTGCGCAGTTTGCCCATCGCCGCTCTGATGCGGGTCTTGGCGGTGCCCAGCGGGATCCGTTCCGTGTCGGCGACCTGCTGGGCGGTCATTCCGTAGATGCCGGCCATCATCAGGGCCCGCGCCTGTTCGCGGGGCAGCCGGGAGACGGCCGCCCGCAGCCGGGCGGACGCCTCGTCGGCCAGCGCCCAGCGCTCGGGGGTCTCGGTGACGGTGCCGAGGAGGGCGTCGAGGTCCTCGGGGGCCACCGGCTCGGTGCGCCGGGCGCGTACGGCGTCGATGGCCAGGTTGTGCGCGATGGTGGTCAGCCAGGTGGTGACCGAACCACGGCGCGAGTCGTAGATCTGCGCGTGCCGCCACGCGCGTTCGAACGTCTGCTGGGCGACGTCCTCGGCGAGCTGGCGGTCCCCGGTGACGGCCATGGCGACACCGAAGACCCGGTGCTGGAAACGTCGTACGAAGACGACGGCCAGCTCCTGGTCTCCGGTGGCCAGCCCGGACAGCAGAGCCTCGTCCGGGAGGCGACCCACGGGAAACCGCAAACCCGACACACCTCTTTATACGGCCGACGGCCACAGGGAGATTGCCGCTCCCATTCTCCGCCGCGGGGCGGGGACCCGCATGCCGGTCGGGGCGCGGCTCAGTGGCCGTTCTGCGCGAGCTTGAGCAGATGGTCGGCGAGGGCCTGGCCGCCGGTCGGGTTGCGGCTGATCAGCAGCAGGGTGTCGTCGCCCGCGATGGTGCCGAGGATGTCGTGCAGCTCGGCCTGGTCGATGGCCGAGGCGAGGAACTGGGCGGCGCCGGGCGGGGTGCGCAGCACGACCAGGTTGGCCGAGGCCTCCGCGGAGATCAGCAGCTCCTGGGACAGGCGCCGCATCCGCTCCTCCTTGGCGGACTCGCCGAGCGGTGCGCGCGGGGTGCGGAAGCCGCCCTCGCTGGGCACGGCGTAGATGAGGTCGCCGTCGTTGTTGCGGATCTTGACCGCGTTCAGCTCGTCGAGGTCCCGGCTCAGCGTCGCCTGGGTGACGCTGAGCCCGTCGTCGGCGAGCAGCTTGGCCAGCTGGCTCTGCGAGCGCACCGGCTCCCGGTTGAGGATGTCCACGATCCGGCGGTGCCGTGCGGTGCGCGTCTGCGGCACGGCGGGCCCGGCACCTGTCTGTTGCTCGTGCTCCTGCGCCTGGCTCATCGTCGTCTCATTCTCCGGATCGTCCGTCCCCGCCTGCGTCGAGGATGCCGGGCAGCGCCTGGAGCAGGGCGCCCGCCTCGTCGTCGCGCAGGTTCAGCGGGGGCATGAGCCGTACGACGTCGGGGGCGGGGGCGTTCACCAGGAAACCGGCCTCCTGGGCCGCCTGCTGCACCTCGTGCGCGCGCGGCCCGGTGAGCACGATACCCAGGAGCAGGCCCGCACCCCGGACATGGCCGACCAGCGGGTGGCCCAGCGCCTCGATGCCCGCGCGCAGCTTCTCGCCCTGCCGCTTCACGTTCTCCAGCAGTCCCTCGCCCTCGATGGTGTCGAGGACGGCGAGCCCCGCCGCGCAGGCGACCGGGTTGCCGCCGAAGGTCGTACCGTGCTGCCCCGGCCGGAGCAGTTCGGCGGCGCGGCCGAAGGCGACGGTGGCGCCGAGCGGGAGGCCGCCGCCGAGCTGCTTGGCGAGGGTGACCACATCGGGCAGCACGCCCTCGTGGGCCTGGTAGGCGAACCAGGTGCCGGTGCGGCCGACGCCGGTCTGCACCTCGTCCAGGACCAGCAGGGCGCCGGTGGCCGCGGTGATGGCGCGGGCGGCCTTGAGATAGCCGGCCGGGGGCACGACGACGCCGTTCTCGCCCTGGATCGGCTCGATGATCACCATGGCGGTCTCGTCGGTGACGGCCGCGGCCAGGGCCTGGGCGTCGCCGTAGGGGACGTGGGTGACATCGCCGGGCAGCGGCCGGAAGGGGTCCTGCTTGGCGGGCTGCCCGGTGAGCGCGAGGGCGCCCATCGTACGGCCGTGGAAGCCGCCCTCGGTGGCGACGACATGGGTGCGCCCCGTGAGCCGGCCGATCTTGAAGGCGGCCTCGTTGGCCTCGGCGCCGGAGTTGCAGAAGAACACCCGGCCCTCGCGGCCGAAGAGCTGGAGCAGCCGTTCGGCGAGCGCGACGGGCGGCTCGGCCACGAACAGGTTGGAGACATGGCCGAGGGAGGCGATCTGCTTGCTGACGGCGTCCACGATCGCCGGGTGGGCGTGGCCGAGCGCGTTGGTGGCGATGCCGCCGACGAAGTCGGTGTAGGCGCGGCCCTCGGCGTCCCACACGGTGGCGCCCGCGCCGCGCACCAGCGGCAGGCGGGGGGTGCCGTAGTTGTTCATGAGCGCGCCCTGCCAGCGCCGGGTCAGGTCCTCGTTGCCGCTGTGGTGCCCCGTCACTGTGCGTCCCCTTCGGGCTCGTCGGGCACGACCATGGTGCCGATGCCCTCGTCGGTGAAGATCTCCAGCAGGATGGAGTGCTGCACCCGGCCGTCGATGACCCGGGCGGTCTGCACACCATGGCGCACGGCGTGCAGGCAGCCCCGCATCTTGGGCACCATGCCGGAGCTCAACTCCGGAAGCAGCTTCTCCAGTTGGGTGGCGGTGAGGCGACTGATCACCTCGTCGGAGTGCGGCCAGTCCTCGTAGAGGCCCTCGACATCGGTGAGGACCATGAGAGTTTCGGCGCCAAGGGCCGCAGCGAGTGCCGCAGCCGCCGTATCAGCATTGACGTTGTAGACATGACCGTCGTCCTGACTGCGGGCGATGGAGGAGACGACCGGGATGCGGCCGTCGGCGAGCAGGGCCTCGATGGCGCCGGTGTCGATCGCGGTGATCTCGCCGACGCGCCCGATGTCGACCAACTCCCCGTCGATCTCGGGCAGATGCTTGGTAGCGGTGATGGTGTGGGCGTCCTCGCCGGTGAGGCCGACGGCGAGCGGGCCGTGCTGGTTGAGCAGGCCGACCAGTTCGCGCTGCACCTGTCCGGCGAGCACCATCCGTACGACGTCCATGGCGTCCTCGGTGGTGACCCGCAGGCCCGCCTTGAACTCGCTGACGATGCCGTGCCGGTCGAGGGCGGCGCTGATCTGGGGGCCGCCGCCGTGCACCACGACCGGCCTGAGCCCGGCGTGCCGCAGGAAGACGACGTCCTGGGCGAAGGCGGCCTTCAGTTCCTCGTCGACCATGGCGTTGCCGCCGAACTTGACGACGACAGTCTTTCCGTGGTGCCGGGTCAGCCAGGGCAGCGCCTCGATGAGGGTCTGCGCCTTGGGCAGGGCCGTGTGCTTACGGGTCGTCGTCATGAGGAGTAGGCGCTGTTCTCGTGGACGTAGTCGGCGGTCAGGTCGTTGGTCCAGATCGTCGCGGTCTCGGCGCCGGCGGCGAGGTCGGCCACGATGTGCACCTCGCGGTAGCGCATGTCGACCAGGTCGCGGTCCTCGCCGACGGAGCCGTTCTTGCACACCCAGACGCCGTTGATGGCGACGTTGAGCTGGTCCGGCTCGAAGACGGCGCCGGTGGTGCCGATCGCGGACAGGACGCGGCCCCAGTTGGGGTCCTCGCCGTGGATGGCGCACTTCAGGAGGTTGTTGCGGGCGATGGAGCGGCCCACCTCGACGGCGTCGGCCTCGCTGGCCGCGCCCACGACCTCGACCTTGATGTCCTTGCTGGCGCCCTCGGCGTCGCCGATGAGCTGGCGGCCGAGGTCGTCGCAGACCTGCCGTACGGCCTCGGCGAAGGCGTCGTGGCCGGGGGTGATGCCGGAGGCCCCGGAGGAGAGCAGCAGCACGGTGTCGTTGGTGGACATGCAGCCGTCGGAGTCGACGCGGTCGAAGGTGACCTTGGTGGCGGCGCGCAGGGCCTTGTCCAGGGTGGCGTCGTCCACGTCGGCGTCGGTGGTGATCACGACCAGCATGGTGGCGAGGCCGGGGGCGAGCATGCCGGCGCCCTTGGCCATGCCGCCGACCGTCCAGCCGTCCCCGGTGGCGACCGAGGTCTTGTGCACGGTGTCGGTGGTCTTGATGGCGATGGCGGCCTTCTCGCCGCCGTGCTCGGAGAGCTGGGCCGCGGCGGTGTCGATACCGGGGAGCAGCTTGTCCATGGGCAGCAGGACGCCGATGAGGCCGGTGGAGCAGACGGCGACCTCGATGGCGCCGCGGCCGAGGGCCTCGCCCGCCTTCTCGGCCGTCGCGTGGGTGTCCTGGAAACCCTTGGGCCCCGTACAGGCGTTGGCGCCGCCGGAGTTGAGGACCACGGCGGAGACCTGGCCGCTCTTCACGACCTGCTCGGACCACAGGACCGGCGCGGCCTTGACACGGTTGGCGGTGAAGACGCCGGCGGCGGCACGACGGGGCCCGTCGTTGACCACGAGGGCCAGGTCGGGGTTGCCGTTCTGCTTGATCCCGGCGGCGATACCGGCCGCCCGGAATCCCTTGGCTGCCGTGACGCTCACGGTGCGACTCCGATCGTGGAAAGCCCGGTGGTCTCGGCGAGACCCAGGGCGAGGTTCATGCTCTGGACGGCACCGCCGGCGGTGCCCTTGGTCAGGTTGTCGATGGCGCTGATCGCGATGATGCGGCCCGCGGCCGCGTCGTACGCGACCTGCACCTGAACGGAGTTGGAACCGTGGACGGCGGCCGTCGCGGGCCACTGGCCCTCGGGCAGCAGGTGTACGAAGGGCTCGTCGGCGTACGCCTTCTCGTAGGCGGCACGCACGGCCTCGGCGCCCACCCCGGCGACGGCCTTCGCGCTGCACGTGGCGAGGATGCCGCGGGGCATCGGGGCGAGGGTCGGCGTGAAGGAGACGGTGACCGGCTCCCCCGCGACCCCGCCCAGGTTTTGGATCATCTCGGGGGTGTGCCGGTGGCCGCCGCCGACGCCGTACGGCGACATGCTGCCCATCACCTCGCTGCCCAGCAGGTGCGGTTTGGGCGCCTTGCCCGCGCCGGAGGTGCCGGAGGCGGCGACGATCACGGCCTCGGGTTCGGCGATCCGCGCCGCGTACGCCGGGAGGAGGGCGAGGGTCGCGGCGGTGGGGTAGCAGCCGGGTACGGCGATCCGCTTGGTCCCGGTGAGCGCGGCGCGGGCGCCGGGCAGCTCGGGCAGGCCGTAGGGCCAGGTGCCGGCGTGCGGGGAGCCGTAGAACTTCTCCCAGTCGGCCGCGTCCTTCAGCCGGAAGTCGGCGCCCATGTCGATCACGAGCACGTCCGGGCCGAGTTGCTCGGCGACGGCGGCGGACTGTCCGTGCGGCAGCGCGAGGAAGACCACGTCATGCCCGGCTAGGCTGTCCGCAGTGGTCTCGGCCAGCACCCGGTCGGCCAGCGGCCACAGGTGCGGCTGGAGCGCCCCGAGCCGTTGCCCGGCGTTGGAGTTCCCGGTCAGAGCCCCGATCTCGACCTCGGGGTGCGCGAGGAGCAGGCGCAGAACCTCTCCCCCCGCGTACCCGCTCGCCCCGGCAACCGCCGCACGTACCGCCATGTCCGTCCTCCTCTGGATGGCATGACTATACGCATCTCTGCACTTTTATGCAATGAGTATGCGGGGAGGGGCGACGGGAATCGGGTGCCGGGGTCCCTTATGGCGATTCATCCGGAATGTTCTTAGATTGATGGTCATGTGCGCCGACATCAGCCCGTTCCGGATCGGGATTCCACAGGCCGACCTCGATGATCTGCGGGCGCGTCTGGCCCGTACCCGTTCGCCGTACCCGGTGCCCGGAGCCGCGTCGGAGTGGGATCACGGCATCCCATCCAGCTACCTTCACGGCCTGGCCGCCTATTGGGCGGACGGTTTCGACTGGCGGGCCCACGAGGCCCGGCTGAACACCTTCCCGCAGTTCCTGACCGAGATCGACGGGCAGACCATCCATTTCCTGCACCTGCGCTCCCCGGAACCGGACGCCACGCCGCTGTTGCTCAACCACAGTTATCCGACGTCGTTCGTGGAGTTCCTGGAAGCGAGCGGACCGCTGACCGACCCGCGCGCGCACGGCGGAGATCCGGCAGACGCGTTTCATCTCGTCATTCCCTCGCTGCCGGGCTTCGTCTTCTCCAGCCCGCTCTCGGCGCGCGGCTGGAACCTGGAGCGCACCGCCCTGGCCTTCGGGGAGCTGATGACCCGACTGGGCTATGAGCGCTTCGGTGTCGAGGGCGGCGATCTGGGGGCCGGTGTGACCGGACGAGCGGCCACGCTGATGCCCGAGCGGATCATCGGCGCTCACACCCATGGTGACCGGCTCCAGCTCGGCATGGCCGGCGAGGATCTGCCCGTGCCGGCGGGCCTGAGCCAGGAGGAGCAGGCCGGGCTCCAAGCGGCGCAGCGCAGATGGGCGCAGATGAAGGGCTACAAGGTGCTGCACTCGACCGCGCCCAACGCCCTCTCGGCGGGCCTGACCGACTCGCCGATCCTCCAGCTGGCCTGGATCGCCGAGAAGTTCGCGCAATGGGCCAACCCCGCCACACCGATCAGCCGCGATAACGTCCTGATCACCGCCAGCCTCTACTGGTTCACCCGGACCGGACCCGCGGCGGCCGACTTCTACTGGGAACTGGCCCACGCCGACAACCCCGGCTGGGACAGTCCTTCCGATGTCCCCATGGCCTCCTCCCTGTTCTACAGCGACCCGCTGGTCCGCAAGGTTCTCGGCCCCGGCGACGACAGTGCCGTCTTCTTCCGGGAACACACCGAAGGCGGGCACTTTCCGGCATTCGAGGTTCCCGACCTGTTCGTCGACGACATCCGCGCCTTCTTCCGAACCCTTCGCATCTGACACAACGTCCCTCTGCCATGGCCGCGATGGGTGCGGCCGTGATCCGTCCGAAGGCGGTCTGACAGAACGCGGAGAACGTGGAGAACCGCCTGTAACTGGCTGCGGGATACAGATATTTTCGACCACACGCATCGCACTGCTTCTGCTTCTGCTTCTGCTTCTGCTTCTGCTTCTGCTTCTGCTTCTGCTTCTGCTTCTGCTTGCACTGTTTCCGGGGGGGGGAAACACCGTGAAGACCACGCGTATCACCGCACTCGCCGCCATCGGCCTCGTCGTCGGCTTCCTCGTCCTCGGGCGGGGGCTCGCAGTCGCAGGGCGGCTCGGGGTCAGGCTCCGGCGGGTCGGCGGCCGGTGGGGCGGCGTCGTCCTCCGGTGGTGCGAACGGCGGGACGGCGTCCGGGGGCAACGTCACGTTCTGCAAGACGGCGAACCTGGCCATCGACGCCGCCGACGCCTCGCCCGACAAGACGTCCGGCAGGATCGACATCACCATGGTCAACCGGGGTTCGGTCACCTGCTCGGCGACGGGCTTCGCGGGCGTCGACATCAAGGACGCCGACCACACCTCCAGCCCCGTCGACCGCGGGTCCGCCCAGCCGCGTATCACCGTCCTGAAGCCCGGTGACGCCGCCGTCTTCGACATCGCCTACGACATCGACTCCAGCGGCAAGAGCCTCACGTCCCCGACCGGCATCCTGGTGACGCCCCCGAACGAGACCCACACCGTGGACCTGAAGTGGCCCGCGGGCGCGGGGCCGGTCAAGGGCTCCTCCATCGGTGTCCGGGTCTACCCGACGCACAACAAGTAGGGGCGGCCACCGTCGGGCCCCGCCCATAGGATCACCGGCATGGCGCTGCGACCCGTCCAGGTGAACATCAAGGCCCTCGGCGGTCGGCCGGTTCTGGGCGGCGGCGCTCGGGTGGAGCGCGTACCACTCCGGTGCGACCACCTACGTCGGGCCCGCGGGCGGCCTCGTCCGGCCGGACCCGGTCGTCGTCGGCATCGATGTCGTGCCCGTCCCGGAGCCCAAGCCGGCGGTGAAGAACCGCACGCACCTCGATCTCGCCACCACCTCCCCGGCCCATCAGGCGGACCTGGTCGCACGCCTGACAGAGCTTGGCGCGACACCCGTCGACGTGGGGCAGGGCGAGGTGCCGTGGCGGTGCCTCGCCGACCCGGAGGGCAATGAGTTCTGCGTGCTGGAGCCCCGGGAGGTCTACCGGGACACCGGGCCGGTCGCCGCGGTGGTGGTGGACTGCGCCGAGCCGCGCGCCATGGCCCGGTTCTGGGGCGCGGCGACGGACTGGACCGCGCACAGGGTGACCGGCGATCTCGCGGTGCTGCGCTCCCCCGAGGGCACCGGCCCCTACCTCGAATTCCTCCGCACGCCCGACGCGAGGACCGCCCCGGACCGCGTCCGCCTCGACCTGCTGCCGCGTCCCGGTGACGACAAGGAGGCGGAGGTGGCCCGGCTGCGGGCCCTCGGCGCCACCGGCATCGGCCTCGGCCTCGGCCAGGGCGACGTCCCGTGGATCTGTCTGACGGACCCGGAGGGTCACGAGTTCCGCGTGCTCGCCCGGCCCTGACCCGCCGATCACTCCCCGGCCGCCACCCGCGGCGACGCCCCCGGCAGCATGATCCAGCGGGACACCACGAAGGTGATCGGGATCGCCGCCGCGGAGGCGAGCAGGGGGGCGAAGCGGCTGCCGGCGTGCAGGACGTCCACGATCACGTACACGCCCACCGTGGTGATCACGAAATTCGCGGCGTTGGTCAGCGGGAACAGCAGGAATTTACGCCAGGTCGGGCGGATGCGGTAGGTGAACCGGGCGTTGAGGAAAAAGGAACCGACCATGCTGAGCGCGAAGGCGAGAACATGCGCGGCGAGATAGGGCAGCCAGGTGAGGAAGAGCAGGTAAAGGCCGTAGTAGACGGCCGTGTTGAGCACGCCGACCACGGCGAAGGTGATGATCTGTCGCGCTATCAAGGAATGAGATCTTTCGTCCGTTCCACATTGGTCGCCTTCACCAGGAAGTGCGGGCGGCCCTTCACCTCGTAGTAGATGCGGCCGGTGTACTCCCCGATCACTCCCAGCATGACCATCTGCACACCGGCGAGGGCGGTGACCGCGGTGATGATGGTGACATATCCGGGCGTCTGCACACCGTGCAGCAGCGCGGCGACCACGATCCAGGCGGTGTAGAGACCGGCGCACAGCAGCAGGCTGATGCCGAGCCAGAGGGCGGCGCGCAGCGGACGGTTGTTGAAGGAGAGGACGCCGTCGAGGCCGTAGTCGAGCAGTCCGCGCAGGTTCCAGGAGCTGCTGCCGGCCTCGCGCGCGGCGTTCTCGTACGCGAAAGTGGTGCTGGGGAAGCCGACCCAGGCGAACAGGCCCTTGGAGAAGCGGTTGTACTCGGTCAGGCCGAGCACCGCGTCGACCACCCGGCGGGAGAGCAGCCTGAAGTCCCCCACGCCGTCCAGGAGTTCGACGTCGACCAGACGGTTGACGAGGCGGTAGTAGAGGCGGGCGGTGAGGGTGCGGGTGAGGCGGTCGCCGGTGCGGGTGCGGCGGGCGATGACCTGGTCGTAGCCCTGTTCGCGCAGCCGGACCATGCGGGCGATCAGCTCGGGCGGGTGCTGGAGGTCGGCGTCCATGACGACGACCGAGTCCCCAGAGGCGTGCCGCAGCCCGGCCAACAGGGCTGCTTCCTTGCCGAAGTTGCGGCTGAAGGAGACGTAGCGCACCCGCTGGTCGCGGGTGGCGAGGCGTTCGAGGACGGCGAGGGTGCGGTCGCGGCTGCCGTCGTCGACGTACACGAACTCCATGTCGTGGCCGAGCGGCAGCAGTTCGTCGGCGATCCTCTGGACGGCCTCGTGGAAGCGTTCCAGGACGTCTTCCTCGTTGTAGCAGGGCGCGACGATCGATATCAGCATGGCGGATGTCCCCCAGGGGCGCGGTCGGATCGCGGTCAGGGTGCGGCTGTCACGCGCTCGCGCGGTGCCGGTGGTGTGGTCGGGGCGGGTGTCGGGGCACGTCGGCGGCGGACGGCGGTCGCGGCGGTGAGCAGCAGGAGCGCCGCGAGCGAGGCGAGGCCGACGGCCGTGCCCAGCCGGAGGCCGGGCGGGTGGAAGGTGCAGGTCAGGCTGGTCTCGGTGCCGTCCAGGGGGACGGCGATCAGTCCGTGGTACTGCCGGGCGGGGCGGGCCGGGCCGTCCCCGGCGGCGCAGCGCCAGCCGGCGATGCGGGGCGCGGCGAGGACGGCAAGTCCCCTGCTCCCCGGGCGCAGTTGGGCGCGTACGGTGTTGTCGGAGACGGTGACCGAGGTGGCGCCGGTGGCCTTGAGGCGGGCGGCGGCGGCACGCAGCCGGGCCGTGTCCAGGCAGCCGACGGCGCCGGGCGGGACGCGGCCGGGCCGGTCGGGGACCAGGTCGATCCGGATGCGCCCGGAGGCGGGGGCGCGGCCCAGCGGCTCCATGGCGGCCAGGGCGCGCCCGTGGTCGTAGTGGAACGGGGCGGCGCTCGCCGTGCCCCCGGCGAGCCGCGCGGTGCCGGAGAACCGCGGGGCGGCCAGGTACACCTGGGTGCCGGCCGGGCAGCGGGCGCTGATCGTCGGCCCGGTCAGCGCGTTCCCGGGGCCGACCCGGCGGCCGGGTGCGGGGGCCGCGTCGTCGCCCCGCACGGTGATGGGGGGCACGGTGTAGACGCGGCTGCCGAGCAGCAGTTCCTGGTTGCGGTACGGCGAGGAGCCGTAGGGCGCCTCGTCGGGGTGGGTCCGCACGGTCACCAGGGGCGGCACGTCCCGCCGGGTGACGGTCGGCGCGGCGGTGTCCTCGGGCAGGTGGGTCTGGTGCGGGTCGGGCGGGCTGTGCACCCGGGCGCCGACGGAGAAGAGCACGTCGGTGACGGCGTTGTCGAGGCTCTGCACGCCCCGGCCGCCCGAGGTCCAGCCGCCGCCGAGGGCGGTGAGGGTGCGGGAGAGGACGTCGGAGGTCAGGCTGCTGTAGTAGGCGGCGCCCTGGCCGCCGACCGCCAACGGGTCGTTGGCGACGGTCTGTTCGCGGCCGGGGTCGGTGCGGTAGCGGGGCCAGCCGTCGGCGCGGGCGATCGCGGCGGCCTGGAGTCGCTGCCGCTCGCCCCAGGGCGCGTAGTCGTCGAGGTGCTTGAGGCGCAGCCCGCTCGCCACGGCGGCGCTGGCGGCGCTCTCCCCCGCCTGCGCGCCGAGCAGCACCAGCACGGCCAGTACGGCGAGCCGCCCCCGCTGACCGCTGCGGCGCAGCAGGACAAGCCCGGTGAGCGCCCCGGCGACGCCGAGCAGCAGCACGGGCCAGGTGTGCGCGTGGACCAGGTTCGTGCGGCTCGCGGCGGCGACGGCCAGGGCGAGCAGGGACCCGGCCGCGCCGAGGGCGGGCAGTCCTGGCGGGCCGTACGACAGCGCGTGCCAGGCGGCGATGACCAGCAGCCCGCACAGCACGAAGCTCTGCCGGTAGGAGCTGCCCTGCGGGACGGCGAAGGCGTGCCAGGCCAGGCTGGTGGGCGCCCATTGCAGGGAGAGGGTGACCGCGAGCACCAGCGCGGTCCAGCCGGCGCGGACACGGCCGGGGACGGCCCGGTGGAAGGGCAGGGCGAGGGCGAGGAGCAGGGCGGTGGTGCCGACGTAGAGCGCCGGGGAGCTGTAGTCGTAGGTCGCCGGGAGCAGCCGGGCCAGCAGGTTCTCGGCCGGTGCCGGATGAAAACGGGCGAGGCGGCCCGGGTAGGCGTGCCTGGTGCCCAGGTAGACGACGGTCAGCAGCGGGGCGGCGAGGCCCATGCCGAGGACGACGGTGCGTACGGCGCGGCCGGCGGCGGCGAGGGCCTGCCGGCGCGGTGGGGCGGCGAGCAACAGCCTCAGCAGCAGCACGAGTCCGGCGCCGAGGGTGGCCATGTAGGCGGTGTAGAAGTTGGCGCTCCAGGCGAGCGCGACGACCAGCACCCCGAGGACCCGGCGCCGTCCGGCGAGGGCCCACTCGCCGGTCAGGCAGAGCAGTGGCAGCGCGATCAGCCCGTCGAGCCACATCGGGTTGTAGTCCGCCGCGAGGGTCCAGCCGCACAGCGCGTATGACGCCCCGAGCAGTCCCGCCGCCCACCAGCGGCCGGGCCGCAGCCGGAGCAGCAGCCAGGCCATGGCGGCCGCGGCGCTCGCGATCTTCAGGACGGTGATCACGTAGACCGCGAGGTCGATCCGGTCGCGCGGGAAGAGCGCGACGAGCGGTGCGAACGGGCTGGAGAGATAGGTGCCGAAGTCCGGCAGGAAGCTGGAGCCGTACCCGGACTGCCAGTTGACCAGCAGCCCGCCGTCGGCCCTGCCGTGCAGCAGGTCCCAGAGGTGGGCGTGCAGGGGCACGTACTGATTGCCCAGGTCGTTGACGCCCCGGGTGCGGGAGCCGAAGGGGTAGTCGCCGGCCAGCAGATCACCGGCGCACAGTGCCACGGCCGCCACGAGGGCGGCGAGTGCCGCGGCGGCCCGGCGCCCCGCACCCGGCACGGTCGAACGGTCCATCGGTCGGCAGACCCCCCAGTGAATTCACCTTGGATTTCGCCAACCTAGACGGGACAGCATTCCGATCGGTTGTGCCCTCAACCGAAGTTGATGCGTTTCACGGCGGACATCACCGGAAATTCGACGAGTTGATGTCCGGCCGGGAAACTCGACCTTTCCCGCACGTTATTCACAGGTGTTTTCGAGGTTCCCGTAAGTGGCATGCGGTGGTGGGGCCGTGACGGGCACAGGTCAAGGTTTCCGGGCGGCGGAGTACCGGCGGTGAGCGCCCGCTCACTCGAAGCGGTGGATCATCCACGTCCCGGGGCGTTCCAGCGGGGTGAAGCCGAGCCGCTCGTAGACCCCGTGCGCGTCCTCGGTGGCGAGCAGGATGCGGCGCACACCGAACGACGCGAGGTGGTCGCGGACACCGGCGACGAAGGCGGTGCCCACGCCCTTGCCGCGCACCGAGCGGTCGACGTACACATCGGCGAGCCAGGCGAACAGCGCCCGGTCGGTGACCCCGCGCGCATAGGCGACCTGCGCGCCGGAGGCCGTGTCGTAGACCCCGAAGTTGATCGAGGACGCCATGGCCTCCTCGTGCTTCCGGCGGGTGCGGCCGCTCGCCCAGTAGGCGTCGGTCGACAGCCAGCGGTGGACCAGGTTGACATCGACGCGGGCGGTGTCGGTGGAGAACTCGTAGCCGTCGGGGAGCCGGGATGCGTCACTCATCCCGCGATCGTCGCAGGCCCGCGGCGCGGAGGCGATCCGTCAACCCCCCTTCGGCGCATCAGAGTTGCGCTACAGCAGCTCGTCGCACGCCGCCCGCAGCCGCCGTACCCCCTCGGTGATCTCCCCGAGGCCCGCCACCGCCGCGAAGCTCAACCGGACGTAGGGCGCGGGGGGTTCGGCGCTGAAGTAGGGGCGGCCCGGGGTGAGGGCCACGCCCGCGCGCAGGGCGGCGGCGCTGAACGCGTCGTCGTCGGTGCCCTCGGGCAGCCGGGCCCACAGGTGGTAGCCGCCGGACGGGATGTGCGGCAGGGCGAGTTCGGGCAGCCGCAGCGCGAGCGCGCCCGTCATGGCGTCCCGGCGCTCCTTCAACTCCCCCGACAACGCGCGCAGATGGCGGGGCCAGGCGGGTGAGCCGACGAGTTCGAGCGCGGCCTCCTGGAGCGGGCGGGGCACGAAGAAGGAGTCCACCACCTGGATGGCGCGCAGCCGTTCGAGCACCGGGCCGTGCGCGGCGAGCGCGCTCACCCGGAAGCTGGGCGAGGTCGCCTTGGTCAGCGAGCCGACGTGCACCACCACGCCGTCGGGGTCGTCGGCGGCCAGCGGGCGGGGCAGCGGTCCCGCGTCGGCGTGCACGAGGCGTCGTACGAAGTCGTCCTCCACCACGAAGGCGCCGGCCGCGCGGGCGACGCCCAGTACCTCGGCGCGCCGGGCGGGGGCGAGGACCGCGCCGGTCGGGTTCTGGAAGAGCGGCTGGCAGACGAACACCCGGGCACCGGTGGCCCGGAAGGCGTCCGCGAGCAGTTCGGGCCGTACGCCGTCGCGGTCCACCGGCACCGGGACCGGGCGCAGGCCGCCCGCGCGGGCGAGGGCCAGCATGCCGGGGTAGGTGGGCGACTCGACGAGCACCGGGGCGCCGGGCGGGGCGAGCGCGCGCAGGGCGGTGGCCAGCGCGGACTGGCCGCCCGCCGCGATCAGCACCTCGGCCGCGGTGACCGCGCCGCCGATCTCCCGCGCGAACCACTCGCGCAGCTCCGGCAGCCCCTCCAGCGGCGGCCGCCCCCAGGCGCCGGGCCGCCGCCCCGCGCGGGCGAGCGCCGCCGCCATGGCCCGCTCGGGCTGGAGCGAGGGGTGCGGGTAGCCGCCGTTGAACTCCAGCACCCCGGGCGGCGGGGCGGCGAGCGAGACGGTGACCCCGGTGGCGTCCACCGTGCGCGGCACGAGGTCGGCGGCGCCGTCGGCGCTCAGCGCGACCTCCTGCCAGGAGGTGTCCCCGGCCGGCGCCTCGGGGGTGCGCGGGCGGGCCCGGAAGGCGCCCGCGCCGGGCCGGGTGAGGACCAGCCCCTCGGCGGCCAGCTGGGCGAGCGCCCGGGAGACGGTCACCGGGCTCACCCGGAACCGCTCGACCAGTGCCCGGCTCGACGGCAGCTTTCCACCCGGCGAGTAGCGGTCCAGCTCCCTCCGGAGCTGTTCCGCCAGTTCTCCCACGCTGCTACGCTCTTGCATGAAGACACAGAGTAGCGCTACTGAGGCCGGCCCGATAGCGGTCACCGCTCCCGGGCCGGAGCACCGGACGCTCGGCACCGCGCTCGCCGCCCTCGGCGTCGCCGCCTTCTCCCTCACCTTCCCGGCCACCGCCTGGGGCCTGGAGGGCTTCGGCCCCTGGACGCTGGTGACCGTGCGCAGCGCCCTGGCCGCCCTGGTCGCGGGCGGCGCCCTGCTGGCCCTGAAGGTGCGGCCGCCCGAGCGGCGCCACCTGCGCGGCCTCGCCGTCGTCGCGCTCGGCGTGGTTCTCGGCTTCCCGACGCTGACGACGCTGGCGCTGCGCACCTCCACCACCGCGCACGCGGCCGTCGTGGTGGGCCTGCTGCCGCTGACCACGGCCGTCTGCTCCGCGCTGCGCACCGGCCACCGCCCCTCGCGCCGGTTCTGGTGCGCGGCGGTGGCGGGCGCGGTGGCGGTGCTCACGTTCACGGTCGTGCAGAGCGGCGGCGCGCTCACCGCGGCCGACGGCTGTCTGTTCGCGGCCCTGCTGGTGTGCGCCGCCGGGTACACCGAGGGCGGGCTGCTGGCCCGGGTGATGCCGGGCTGGCAGGTCATCGGCTGGGCGCTGGTGCTGTGCCTGCCGCTGACGCTGCCGGCCGCCGCGCTGGCGCTGTCGTACGAGCCGTACCGGGTGACCGCGCACGGGATCGCCGGTCTGCTCTGGGTGGCGCTGGGTTCGCAGTTCCTCGGACTGGTCGTCTGGTACCGGGGGATGGCGGCCATCGGGGTGCCCAGGGCGAGCCAGTTGCAGTTGGCTCAGCCCCTGCTCACACTGGTGTGGTCGGCGCTGCTGCTGGGCGAACACTTCACGGCGGCCGCTCCCCTGACCGCCGTCGTCGTGCTCGTGTGCATCGCCGTCACCCAGCGGTCGTGATCGTTGAGGAGGGCCTGGAGATGCGCGCAGCCAAGGGCGACCGGCTTGTCCAGCACGGCAGGGTGGTCGGCCAGCACGACCAGGAGTCCGAAGTCGTCGAGGTGATGGGGCAGGAGGGCAGTCCGCCCTACCGGGTCCGTTTCACCGACGGGCACGAGGCGATCATGTCGCCGGGGCCCGACTGCCAGGTCAAGCACAAGGAGGACGGGCCCGGCTAGCGCGGTGGGCTCGCCGGTCGCGCGTAGTGGTCCGCGACCACGCGGCGCATCGCCCCGATCGGATCGTTCGCCATGTCCGCGGCGGCGAAGAAGATGTGCCCGCCCACCTGCGGACGGCGGGCGGCGAGGGTGAGGTGCCGGGTCAGCTCCGCCGGGTCCTGCCAGGCCGCGGGGCGGCCGTCCACGCCGGACGCCCCGGCCCGGTACAAGGCCTCGCCGATGTAGAGCCGCGTCCCGGTGCCCTCGGCGGTGCGCGCCCACCAGTCCAGCAGCGTCTCGTAGTCCGCGCCGCTCGCGCCGATCTCCCAGTACAGCTGGGGCGCGATGTAGTCGATCCGGTTCTCGCGGACCCAGGTACGGGTGTCCGCGTACAGATCGTCGTACGTCTGCGCGCCCGCGTCCGTGTCGGAGCCGCGCGGGTCGGTCGACGCGTTGCGCCACACCCCGAAGGGGCTGATCCCGAACCGGGTGCCGGGCCGCACCCGCCGGATGCCCGCCGCCATCTCCGTGACCAGCCGGTCGATGTTGTCCCTGCGCCAGTCGGCCCGGTCGGTGAAGGAGCCCCGGTGGCGCGCGTACGCGTCGTCGTCCGCGAAGGTCTCGCCGTCCTCGGGATACGGGTAGAAGTAGTCGTCGAAGTGGACGGCGTCCACGGGGTAGCGGGCGACCGCGTCGAGCATCGCCCGCTGGACGAAGGCGCGCACCTCGGGCAGGCCCGGGTTGTAGTAGAGCTTGCCGCCGTACGGCACCGCCCAGTCGGGGTGGACGCGCGCCGGGTGGGTGGCGGCGAGCAGGCCCGGGTCGGTGTGGTTCGCGATCCGGTACGGGTTGAACCAGGCGTGCAGTTGGAGGCCCCGGACGTGGGCCTCGCGCACGGCGGTGCCCAGCGGGTCCCAGCCGGGGTCGCGGCCCTGGGTGCCGGTGAGGAAGCGGGACCAGGGCTCGTACGGCGAGGGCCACAGCGCGTCGGCGGTGGGCCGCACCTGGAGCAGCACGGTGTTCAGCCGGTTGCGCACCGCCCGGTCGAGGTGGGCGATCAGCTCCTTCCGCTGCGCGGCGGCGCTCAGGCCGGGGCGCGAGGGCCAGTCCCGGTTCTCGACGGTGGCCACCCACACGCCCCGCATCTCGGTGGCCGCGCGGGCGCCGGGCGCGCCGGTGGCGCCCTTGGGTCCGGCCTTCCTGACGGGCGGCTCGATCCGCGCGGTGCCGGTCGTCGCCGCACCGCATCCGGTCATGGTCAGCGCCGACAGCGTCGCCAGGGCGAGGTCCCGGCGCGAGAGGGGTCCCATCGGTCACTTTCCTTCACGTTCCGGATCCGTTCGGTCACGGATCGTCTCCGTGGCCAAGAATGCCCGCACCCAGACGATCGATCATCGATACTTCGCGGTAACGTGCACGATCGGAGCAGGCGCCGGAACCCGGAGGTCTGCCAGCCAAGCCGGAGAACAGCGAAGGGGACGATGTGACAGGCATCCCATCGGGCGATATCGCGCGCGTCGGAGTCGTGGGCTGCGGCCAGATGGGCGCGGGCATCGCCGAGGTGTGCGCCCGCGCGGGTCTGGACGTGAGGGTCGCCGAGACCACCGGCGAGGCCCTGGAGATCGGCCGTACCCGGCTGCACAACTCCCTGTCCAAGGCGGCCGAGCGCGGCAAGATCTCCGCGGAGGAGCGGGACGCCACCCAGGCGCGGCTCAGCTTCACCACGGACCTCGGCGAGTTCGCCGACCGCGACCTCGTGATCGAGGCGGTCGTGGAGAGCGAGGCCGTGAAGACGGAGATCTTCCAGGTCCTCGACCAGGTGGTGACCCGGCCGGACGCGATCCTGGCCTCGAACACCTCCTCCATCCCGCTGGTGAAGCTCGCGGTCGCCACCTCGCGCCCGGACCATGTCGTCGGCATCCACTTCTTCAACCCGGCCCCGGTGCAGAGCCTGGTCGAGCTGATCCCCGCGCTGACCACCTCCGAGGGCACCCTCAGCCGCGCCCAGGCGTTCGCCGAGAAGGTGCTCGGCAAGCACGCGATCCGCGCCCAGGACCGCTCCGGCTTCGTGGTGAACGCGCTGCTCGTGCCCTATCTGCTCTCCGCGATCCGGATGTTCGAGTCGGGCATCGCGAGCCGCGAGGACATCGACAACGGCATGGAGATGGGCTGCGCCCACCCGATGGGCCCGCTGAAGCTGTCCGACCTGATCGGCCTGGACACCATCGTCTCCATCGCCAACTCGATGTACGCCGAGTACAAGGAGCCGCTGTACGCCGCTCCCCCGCTGCTCCAGCGCATGGTCGAGGCGGGCCGGCTCGGCCGCAAGACCGGCTCGGGCTTCTACACCTACGGCTGATCACGCTCAGCTACCAACAGACGTGCCCGGCACCGGATTCGGTGCCGGGCACATCCGTTTCACACACCGTGTGCGCGCCGGGCCCGCAGACGCGCGGCGCACACGCTCCCCACGCGACCACCAGGCGAGTTCACTTTCATGCGCATGCAAGGGGGTGCGGAACCCCCCATTCGACTACGGAAAGGAGTGGACCCTTGACCGGCGATCCGGAGCATCCCGTGGTCCATGGAGAACTCGCAGAGTTACGGCGCCGACTGGACGTGGCCTACGCCCGGGTCGAGGGCGGACTCGCGCTGCTCGGCCATCGCACCGAGGAGACCGCCAAGGAGCTGGACGAGCTGAACTCCCGTATGGTCTCGCTGGAACACGCGCGCTGGCCGCTGTCCTCGCTCGCCGCGCTGACCGCGCTCGGCGCGCTCGTGGTGACCATCTGGTCGGCCCTGCGCGCCCATTAGCCCTCGGCCGGACGGCCTTCGGCGCGTCAGCCCTCGGCGAGCCTGAGGTGGTGCAGCAGCAGTAACGCGGCCGCCATGTTGGCGGCCGGGACCTCCCCACGGGCGATCAGGTCGGGGACGAGCTTGAGGGGCACCCACTCCCGGCGGTCCGACTCGAAGTCGTCCACGGGGTGCCCGAGGTACTCGCCCCGGTCGGACCAGTAGATGTGGTGCCGGGCGTCGGTGAGGCCGTTGGACGGCTCCACCGTCATCAGGTGGTGCAGGGGCCCCGGCCGCCAGCCGGTCTCCTCCTCCAGTTCCCTGGCGGCCGCGCTCGCGATGTCCTCGCCGTCCTCGACGACACCCGCGGGCAGTTCCCAGCCCCAGCTGTCGGTGATGAAGCGGTGCCGCCACAGCAGCAGGACCTCGTTGGCCTCGTTGACGACCGTGGCGACGGCCACCGGGCGCATCCGGATGAGGAAGTGGTCCAGATGCCGGCCGTCGGGCAGCTCGACATCTGCGAGATTGACGCTGAACCAGCGGTTTTCATACACCGTTTGTTCGTTCTGTTTCGTCCACTGCACGGTTCTGCCACCTTTCGGGGGGTAGGTGGCAATATCGCAGCAGCGGCCGTGCGCCCACAGGGCGCCTACAGGGGCACGCGCAGCGCCCCGTCGATGAGTTCGGCGGCCTCGTTGGTGCCGGGCGAGCCGCAGCGCGCCAGATGTTCGCGCACCGCGCGCAGCCGGTCGCGCAGCCGCTGGGACTCCATGCCGCGCGCCTGCTCGGCCATCTGCACGGCGGTGACCACGGCCTTCTCCGCGTTGCCCTGGCGCAGTTCGATGGTGCTGAGCATGGCCAGCCGGTGCACCCGGCCCCGGTCGTGGGCCGGGTTGTCCACGGCCGCCGCCGCGTGCTCCCGGGCGGCGGCGAGTTCACCCAGGCTGAGCAGCGCCTCGGCGACCTGCACATTGACCAGGCCGGGCTGCACATAGCCGGTCTCGTCCGGTTCATGGCCGCGCCGGATGCGCTCGGCGGCGCTCTCCGCGCGCCGGATGCAGGCGAGCGCGCTGCCCGCGTCGCCCAGATGCGCGTACGCCTTGGCCTGCATCGCGTACAGGTCGGAGGCGAGGGCGGGGGTGATGTGCCGGCCTGCGGTGCGCAGCGCGGCCTCCGCGAAGGCCACCGCCTGCCGGAACTCCCGCATGAACAGGGACTGGTTGACCAGCAGCGCTATCACGTAGGCGCCGAGTCCCCGGTCACCGCTGGCCTTCGCGAGGCGCAGCGCCTGGTGGAAGTAGCGCTGCGCGAGTCCGTGCGCGTCCGAGTCGTACGCGCAGATCCCGGCGACGGCGACCAGCCCGCCGGTGGCGCGGTGCAGTTGGCGGCCGGTGGCGTCGGTGTAGCTGCCGCGCAGCAGGGGGGCCGCCTCGGCGTTGAGGAAGCCGACGATCCGGGCGCGGGTCGCGATGCCGCCGGCCTTGCGGTACATCTGCTCGTAGTGGGCGCGGGCCGCGCGCAGCGTCTCGATGTCGGCCGCCGTGACCTGGTGTCTGCCGCCCCGGGAGACATCGGTGTCCTCCGGCGGGTTCTCCCACTCCCAGACGGGCATCACGGCGGGGGTGCCGGTGACGGCCGGGGCGCCCAGCACATGGGGGCGCTGCTGTTCGTCGGAGCGCCACAGGGCGGTGGCCCGCTCCACGAAGCCGGACAGGGTGCCGGCGGAGGTGGCGCCGGGCCGGCCGGGCACGCCGAGGCCGATGTCGTCCAGGGTGACGGGGCGGTGCAGTCGGGCGGCCAGTACCTCGCAGATCAGGTCGGGCACCTGGCCGCGCGGCCGCTGGCCCTTCAACCACCGTGCCACGGCGGTGTGTTCGTAGCGGAGCGCGAGGCCCCGGCGGCGCCCTGCCTGGTTCACATGGGCGGCGAGACCGGCGTGCGAGATCCCCGCCTCGTCCAGGATGGCGTCAAGGAGAGTGTTGGGCTGCATGGGTGAACCCCCGAGTGCCTGATGCCGTTCAGCGTAGTGGCCCTGCCTTCACACGGGGTGTGAACCGAATGCCCGCATCCGGGGCGTGCACGCGCTGTCGCGGAGCGTGGCCGGGCCGCTTCACTGGTGGTCCTCCTCGAGAGGCCCGCCGGGCCATCGGCTCCCCCTCCGACAGCGGTGGTCCGGCGGGAACCATCAGCCGCGCGTGCTGGTGGCCGGGCGGGCCGGTTCCCGCGCCCTCGGCGCCGGTCCCCGCTCGTTGCGCAGCACCAGCAGGGCCACGTCGTCGGTGGGGGTGCCGCCGGTGTGCCGCAGCAGGGCGGCGAAGAGGGCCCGCAACACCCGCTGGGGCGAGGCGGGTTGGTCCCGTACGGCGGTGCGCAGCGCGTCGGGCAGGGCGAAGAACCGGCCCCGGGCGTCCCGGGCGTCCTCGGCGCCGTCGGTGAACAGGACCAGCGACTCAGCGGGGCGCAACGGCTCGCAGCGGTGCGGGGCGAGGTCCGCCGGGAGCGGGAACGGGCCGAGCGGCGGCAGCGGTTCGGCGCGGGTCAGGGGTTCGACGGCGGTGCCGGTGAGCCGATAGGGCCAGGGATGCCCGCAGTTGAGGGCGCCGAGCGTGCCGTCCCGGCCGATCTCCAGCAGCAGGACGGTGACGAACTCCTCGGCGACGGGGTGGCCGAGGTCCGCGGCGCACCCGGTCGAGGGGTGTTCGGCGCGGGCCCGGTCCCGCAGATGCCGGGCGAGCGCCCGCTCCAGTCGGCGCAGCACGCCGTCGAGCCGGGCCTCGTCATGGGCGGCCTCGCGGAAGCTGCCGAGGAGGGCGGCGACGGTGCCGAGGGCGTCCAGACCGTGTCCGCGCACGTCCCCCATCACCACCCGCACCCCGTGCTCGGTGGCGATGGCCTCGTACAGATCGCCGCCGACGCTCGCGCCCCGGTCGGCGGACAACTGGGCGGCGGCGACACCGAGTCCGTCGAGCCGCGGGGGCGGCGGCCGCAGGACGACGCCCTGCGCGACCCGCGCCGCCCGCCGCGCGAGCCGCAGCTCCCGCAGCAGGGCGCGCCGTACATGGACCAGCAGCCCGATGCCCACGCCGAAGAACACGACGCTGGCGGCGATACGCGCGCCGAGCCGCTCCTGGGTGGCGAGCGGGCAGCCGAACTTGTAGGCGACCGCGAGCGCGCCCCAGAGCGTGGGGAGCACGGCGCCACGCGCGGTGGGTGCCCGTGCCTTGATGCGGATCATGCCTCTGTCCCCCATGGAGAGTCCCTGACAGAGCAGACGGACCGGCCCCGAAAGACCGGTCCGATTCTGTCGACGCCATGGCCCGGGAGGACCGGGTCACCTCCGATGACCACTCGAACGAGTGAGAAAGCGCAGGTGGGAGTGCATTTATGCAGGAGGTGACGCCTTGTCAGAAACGTTCCTTCGGCCGGAACGCAAGCGCGCCCGGCCACGGAGGTCCGTGACCGGGCGCGCCGGGCGCGACACGGCGGTCAGCCGCGCAGTACGGCTCCGGTGCGCTCGCCCGCCAGGGCGACGGCCGCGTCCCGGGCCGCCGACGCCTCGTCCACCGTCAGCGTCCGGTCGGGGGCGCGGAAGCGCAGCGCGTACGCCAGCGACTTGCGGCCCTCGCCGAGCTGCTCGGCGTTCTCGTAGACGTCGAACAGCCGGATGGACTCCAGCAGTTCACCGGCACCGGCGCGCAGCGCGGCCTCCACCTCGGCCGCCGGCACCGGCTTGTCGACCACGAGGGCGACGTCCTGCGTGGCGACCGGGAAGGAGGAGATGCCCGGCGCCATCGGGATGCCGTCGCCGGCCTCCTCCAGGGCGTCCAGGTCCAGCTCCATCGCGCAGGTGCGCTCCGGCAGGCCCAGCGCCTTGACGACGCGCGGGTGCAGCTCGCCCGCGTGACCCACGACCCGCTCGGCGCCGTTCACGACGACGAGCAGCTCGGCGCAGCGGCCCGGGTGCCAGGGGCCGTACCGGCCCTTGCGCACGACGAGTTCGGCACCGGCCTCGTGGGCCACGGTGCGCGCGGCCTCGACGGCGTCGGCCCAGTCGGCCGGGCGGCCCTTGCCCCACCAGCCGGCCTGCTCACGGGCGCCCGTGAGGACGACGGCGGCGTGCCGCGGCTGCTCGGGCAGCGCGGCGTTCAGCGCCGCGATCTCCTCGTCGGTGGGACGCCGGTCCACCGGCAGGTGCCCGACGGCCCGGCGCTCCTCGCGCGGGTGGAAGACCAGCCCGGTCTCGAACAGGGCCAGGTCGTGCCCGCCGCGGCCGGTGTTGCGCCGCAGCGCGCCCAGCAGGCCCGGCAGCAGCGTCGTACGGAGCGCGGGCTCCTCGTCGCTGAGCGGGTTGACCAGCTTGACGACCCGGCGGACCGGGTCGTCCGCGTCCAGGCCGAGCTGGTCGAAGACCTGCTCGCCGAGGAACGGGTAGTTCAGCGCCTCGACATAGCCGGCGCCGGCCAGCGCGCGGCCGATGCGGCGGTGCAGCCGCTGGCGGGCGGTCAGACCGCGGCCGGCCGGGGGCCCCGGCAGCGTGGCGGGCAGGTTCTCGTAGCCCTCCAGCCGAATGACCTCTTCGGCGAGGTCGTTCGGGTCCGTCAGGTCGGGCCGCCAGGACGGCACGGTGACGATCAGCTCGTCCTGACCGTAGACGTCGCAGCCGACCTCCTGGAGGCGGCGTACGACGGTCTCGCGGCCGTAGGTGACACCCGCGACCTTGTCCGGGTGGTCCGCCGGGACGGTGATGGTGTGCGGCGCGGAGGGCGCGATGACCTCGGTGACGCCCGCGTCGGCGGTGCCGCCCGCGAGCAGCACCAGCAGGTCCACGGTGCGCTGCGCGGCGGCGGCCGCGGCGGCCGGGTCCACCCCGCGCTCGAAGCGGCGGGAGGCCTCGGACAGCAGCTTGTGGCGGCGGGCCGTGCGCGCGACGGAGATCGCGTCGAAGTGCGCCGCCTCGATGACGACCTCGGTGGTGGCGTCCGCCGCGTCCTCGCCGTGGTCGGCGATCTCGGTGTTGGCGCCGCCCATCACGCCGGCGAGGCCGATGGGGCCGCGCTCGTCGGTGATGACCAGGTCCTCGGCGTGCAGCTCGCGCTCGACGCCGTCCAGGGTGACGAGCTTCTCGCCCTCCTGGGCGCGGCGCACCCCGATGGTGCCCTGGACCGAGGTGCGGTCGTAGGCGTGCAGCGGCTGGCCCAGCTCCATCATCACGTAGTTGGTGATGTCGACGGCCAGCGAGATCGGGCGCATGCCGACCTTCTGGAGCCGGCGCGTGAGCCAGAGCGGGGAGCGGGCCTCGGGGCGCAGCCCGGTGACGGTGCGCGCGGTGAAGCGGTCGCAGCCGAACGGGTCGGAGACCTGGACCGGGTAGCCGTACGCGTTGGGCGCGGGCACGTCGATCAGGGCGGGGTCGCGCAGCGGCAGGCCGTAGGCGATGGCCGTCTCGCGGGCGACGCCGCGGATGGACAGGCAGTCGCCGCGGTTGGCGGTGACGGCGATGTCCAGGACCTCGTCCACCAGCTCCAGCAGCTCGATGGCGTCCTTGCCGGGCTCGGTCTCCGGCGGCAGCACGATGATGCCGTGCGTGCCGTCGTCACCCATGCCCAGCTCGTCGGTGGAGCAGATCATGCCGTGCGAGACCCTGCCGTAGGTCTTGCGGGCGGCGATGGAGAAGCCGCCGGGCAGGGTGGCGCCGGGCAGCACCACGACGACCTTGTCGCCGACCGCGAAGTTGCGGGCGCCGCAGACGATCTCCTGGGGCTCACCGGTGCCGTTGGCCTGGCCGACGTCGACCGTGCAGAAGCGGATCGGCTTCTTGAAGCCCTCCAGCTCCTCGATGGTCAGCACCTGGCCGACGACCAGGGGGCCCTTGAGGTCGGCGCCGAGCAGCTCGACGGTCTCGACCTCCAGACCGGCCGAAATGAGCTTGGCCTGGACGTCACGGCCGGTCTCGGTGGCCGGCAGGTCGACGTACTCCCGCAGCCAAGAAAGCGGGACCCGCATCAGATCTCCATCCCGAAGGGCCGGGTGAACCGGACGTCACCCTCGACCATGTCTCGCATGTCTTCGACGTTGTGGCGGAACATCAGCATCCGCTCGATGCCGAACCCGAAGGCGAAGCCGCTGTACTTCTCCGGGTCGACGCCGCAGGCGGTGAGCACCCGCGGATTGACCATGCCGCAGCCGCCCAGCTCGATCCAGCCCTCGCTGGAGCAGGTGCGGCAGGGCCGGTCGGGGTTGCCGACGGACTCGCCCTTGCACACGTAGCAGAGCATGTCCATCTCGGCGCTCGGCTCGGTGAAGGGGAAGAAGTTCGGGCGCAGCCGGGTCTTCATGCCCTCACCGAACAGCGACTGGACCATGTGGTCCAGGGTGCCCTTGAGGTCGGCCATGGTCAGGCCCTCGTCCACGGCGAGCAGCTCGACCTGGTGGAAGACGGGCGTGTGCGTGGCGTCCAGCTCGTCGGTGCGGTAGACGCGGCCGGGGCAGATCACGTAGACCGGCAGGTCACGGCCGAGCAGCGAGCGGATCTGCACGGGCGAGGTGTGGGTGCGCATGACCACACCCGACTCGGCGCCGCCGTCCGGGCCCTCGACGAAGAACGTGTCGGCCTCGCCGCGGGCCGGGTGGTCCGGGCCGATGTTCAGGGCGTCGAAGTTGAACCACTCGGCCTCGGCCTGGGGGCCCTCGGCGACCTCGTAGCCCATGGCCACGAAGATGTCCTCGATGCGCTCCGACAGCGTGGTCAGCGGGTGCCGGGCGCCGGCCGGGACGCGGTCGTACGGCAGCGTGACGTCGACGTCCTCCTCGACGAGCACCCGGGCGTCGCGCTCGGCCTCCAGCTCGCTCTGGCGGGCGGCGAGCCCCTTGTTGACGGCGCCGCGGGCCATGCCGACGCGCTTGCCGGCCTCGGCCTTGGCGTGCGGGGGCAGGGCGCCGATCTCGCGGTTGGCGAGGCTCAGCGGGGACGCCGGGCCGGTGTGCGCGACCTTCGCCTCGTGGAGCGCGTCGAGGGAGTCCGCGGCGGCGAAGGCGGCGAGCGCCTCGTCCCGCATGCGCTCGATCTCTTCCGGTTTCAACGCCTCGACCTCGACAGGGTCGTACGACTTATTGGGTGCCGACATCTCTTCCCGTGCTTCCGTTTGGCTGGCGGATGGTCCCCGTCACCGACTCGTCTCGACTCGCGAGGGCCGCGTGAAGGACACAAAGGTGCCAAAGGCCGAGTCTAACGGGGTGGAGCTGTACGAAGAGCCCGTGGGCCGCTAGGCGAGATACGCCGGGGCGCTCACGGGCAACGTAAATCGGAACTCGGCGCCGCCGCCGCGGGCGCGGCCGACCGTGATGGTGCCGCCGTGGGCCTCGACGATGCCCTTGACGATGTACAGCCCGAGTCCGGTGCCGCCGCGCTTGCTGCCCCGCCAGAAGCGGGTGAAGACGCGGTTCATGGACTCCTCCGGGATGCCGGGCCCTTCGTCGCTCACCGTGACCGATGTGCCGGCCTCCTCGCCCTCGCGGGGGGACGCCGTGGGCGTGATGTCGATGGTGACGGTTCCCTCGCCGTGCCGCACCGCATTTTCCAGCAGGTTGCTGAGCACCTGGTCGATCTTGTCGGGGTCGGCCCACAGATCGGGCAGCGGCTGCTCGATGCGCAGCAGGAAGCGGCCGGCGCTCTGCCCGGCGGCGACGTACGCCTGGATGTGGCGGGAGACGGCGGCCCCTATGTCGACGGGCTGCCTGCGCACCTCCAGGCGCCCCGAGTCGATCCGGGAGATGTCCAGCAGCTCCGCGATGAGCCGGGTGACCCGGTCGGCGTCCGCGTCGACGGTCTCCAGCATCAGCCGCTTCTGGTCGTCGGTGAACCGCTCCCACTTGGCGAGCAGGGTCGCGGTGAAACCCTTGACGGAGGTCAGCGGGGAGCGCAGCTCATGGGCGACGGTGGCGATCAGCTCGGCGTGGCTGCGCTCGGTGCGGCGGCGGGCCTCGGTGTCCCGCAGGCAGATGATCAGACGGTGCACCGGGCCGAGGGGCGCGGTGCGGACGTACCGGGCGGTGACGAGCACCTCCCGGCCGCCGGGCAGCAGCAGATTGCGCTCGGGCTGCCGGGTCCGGGTGGCGAGGCCGCCGTAGGGGTCGGTGAGCTGCCACCAGCGGCGGCCCTCCAGGTCCTCCAACGGCAGCGCCTTCTCCAGCGGCTGCCCGAGGGCCTCGGCGACGGGTACGGCGGTGATGCGCGCCGCGGCCGCGTTGAACCCGACGACGCGTCCCCGCTCGTCGGCGACCACCAGCCCGTCGGGGAGCTGGTCGGGATCGAGCCCGCCCGCACCGCACGAGGACGCGGATACCTCGCGCGCGTCCCGTCCTTCCGGCCCGGTGCTCGTGCCGGCCACTCTCATCCCCGTACCCCACCTCTCATACGGCGCAGGGCCCCGAGCTGGCCACCCTACTAGCTCTGGGTGACGGAACGGCACCCTCCGCGGGCGCGCTGCGCACGAGCCGAGGCGTACAGGCAGACGGCGGCGGCCGTGGCCAGGTTCAGGCTCTCGGCCTTGCCGTGGATGGGCACCCGTACGACGGCGTCGGCGAGGTCGCGGGTCTCCTTGGGGAGCCCCCACGCCTCGTTGCCGAACACCCAGGCGGTGGGCCCGCCCATGGTGCCCTTGTCCAGCTCCTCGTCCAGGTCGCGGTCGCCCGCGCCGTCGGCGGCGAGGATGCGCACCCCGGCGCCCTTGAGCCGCTCGATGGCCTGCTCCACGGGGACGCCGACGGCGACCGGGAGGTGGAAGAGGGAGCCGACGGAGGCGCGTACGGCCTTGGGGTTGTACAGGTCCACGGAGGCGTCGGTGAGGACGACGGCCTCGGCGCCGGCGGCGTCCGCGCAGCGCAGCACGGTGCCCGCGTTGCCCGGGTCGCGCACATGCGCGAGCACGGCGACCAGCCGGGGGCGGGCGGCGAGGATGTCCTCGAACGGGGTGTCCAGGAACCGGCAGACGCCGACCAGCCCCTGCGGGGTCACCGTGGTGGAGATGTCGGCGATGACGTCCTCGGCGGCGAGATGCACCCGGGCGCCGACGGCGCGGGCCTCACCGACGATGTCGGCGTACCGCTCCGCGGCCTCGACCGTGGCGAACAGTTCGACGAGCCCGCTCCCCTGATGCACCGCCGCCTCCCGCACGGCCTGCGGCCCCTCCGCGAGAAACAGCCGGTCCTTCCCCCGGAAATTCCGCTTGGCAAGCCGCCGCGCCGCGGCGACACGGGCGGAACGGGGAGAGATCAGCTCGGGGCTGACGGGGACCATGCTCTTCTTCGCTTTCCGGGGAGTCTTGTTGGTGTCGTGCCCCGAAGGGGCGCGGGGAACTGCGCGGGGAACTGCGCGAGCAACCACGGCGCACCCGCGGCCGAAAACGCACCGGGGAACCTCAACAGCGAGACCCGCAAGCCATACAGCCTGCGGGTCCCGGTATTACGACGGCTGAAGCCAGCGCAGCGTCACGCGGCCTTGGGCGCGTTGACGTCCGACGGCAGCGCCTTCTGCGCGACCTCGACGAGCGCGGCGAACGCGTTCACGTCGTTGACGGCCAGCTCGGCCAGGATCTTGCGGTCGACCTCGACGTTCGCGGCCTTCAGACCCTGGATGAAGCGGTTGTAGGTCATGCCGTTGGCGCGGGCAGCGGCGTTGATGCGCTGGATCCACAGCTGACGGAAGTCGCCCTTGCGCTTCTTGCGGTCGTTGTAGTTGTAGACCAGCGAGTGGGTGACCTGCTCCTTGGCCTTGCGGTACAGGCGCGAACGCTGACCACGGTAGCCGGAGGCCTGCTCCAGGATCGCCCGGCGCTTCTTGTGGGCGTTGACTGCCCGCTTGACGCGTGCCACTTGTTAACTCCTTGTAGCGGGGTCGTGGGTGTCCTCACACGACCCGGAAACGATTGGGTCCCGGTCCAGACGCACGGCGCTCGACGAGCGCCGCGGCGTCACTTGCCGAGAAGCTTCTTGATCTTCGCGGCGTCGCCCGGGGCCATCTCGGCGTTGCCGGTGAGGCGACGCGTCACGCGGGACGACTTGTGCTCAAGCAGGTGGCGCTTGCCGGCGCGCTCGCGGAGCACCTTGCCGGAGCCGGTGACCTTGAAGCGCTTGCTGGCACCGCTGTGCGACTTGTTCTTCGGCATAGCGCCGTTCTCTCCTCGTCGGTGGCGCTCCGGTGCCCGGTCACGAAAACCGGGCACGGTGGAGCGTCGCTCTTGTTTCGGTTACATCCTCGGGAGCCGTGCGGCTCCCCGGGATCACGCCTCGGCAGTTTCCTCGGACGACGCCTCGGCCTCGACGGGCTCCTCGGACGATGCCTCGGCCGGGTTCTGCGACTTGCCGGGGTTCGCCTTCGCGTCGGCCTTGCGGGCCTCCTGCGCCTGACGGGCCTCGGCCATCGCCTCGGTCTTCTTCTTGTGCGGACCGAGGACCATGATCATGTTTCGGCCGTCCTGCTTCGGGTTCGACTCGACGAACCCGAGGTCCTGGACGTCCTCCGCGAGACGCTGGAGCAGTCGGTAGCCCAGCTCGGGCCGGGACTGCTCACGACCACGGAACATGATCGTGATCTTGACCTTGTCGCCCTGCTTGAGGAACCGGACGACGTGACCCTTCTTGGTGTCATAGTCGTGCGGGTCGATCTTCGGCCGGAGCTTCATCTCCTTGATGACCGTGTGCGCCTGGTTCTTGCGCGCCTCACGGGCCTTCATGGCCGACTCGTACTTGAACTTCCCGTAGTCCATGAGCTTGCACACGGGCGGACGGGCGGTCGCCGCCACCTCGACCAGGTCCAGGTCGTACTCCTGCGCAAGCTCCAGTGCCTTCGCGAGCGGCACGATGCCGACCTGCTCGCCACTGGGACCGACAAGTCGCACCTCGGGAACGCGAATCCGGTCGTTGATGCGGGGCTCGGCGCTGATGGATCCTCCTCGATAGCACCACGCGACGGCCTGGCGGACTGCCGCGTAACGTCTGTATTCGTCCAGACCAACCGCGTCGAGGCAGAAAAAATGCCCCGGACGATCACAGGCGGGGCTCCTGGCTACCGGAGCACCGCCGCGATGGACGCGGGGCGCGAATCGGGCGACTCCATCGTCCGTACGGAACGATGGCGGCCGCCTGACCGGAGACCCGCCGTCCCGGGGGACGGATCGGGTGGGAGATCGGAGCCTCCACTTGTGGGCCGAGCGATAGGTGCATACCTACGTCCGGCCGGTCGCCCACCAGATTAGCAGGATGGCTTGACAAGGGCTAATCGGGCGGGCGTCACGGGGAGGCCGGCGGGCCGCTTAGGGTGTGGGGCATGAGTGAGACCCCTGCCGAGAACCCCGACTTCGACGCGATGACCCGCGATATCGCCGAGGTCCCCGCCGTCGAGGTGATCGTGACGGTCGCCGTCAACCTGATGAGCGCCGCCGCCGTGAAGCTCGGGCTCAGCGAGGAGGGCGACACGTTCAAGGACCTGGACGAGGCCCGCAAGCTGATCACCGCCCTCGCCGGACTGCTGGACGGCGGCGCGACCGAGATCAGCTCCTTCCACGCGGCCCCGCTGCGCGACGGCCTGAAGTCGCTCCAGCTGGCCTTCCGCGAGGCCTCGATCGTCCCGGACGAGCCGGGCCAGGGGCCGGGCGAGAAGTACACGGGCCCGATCTACGGCTGAGCTATTCCTTCACGTACAGGGGCTCGCCCGGAGGCGTCGTCCCGGCCGGCAGCAGTGCCAGGTCGAGGCCGCGCACCAGGCGGGCCCTCAGTGTTTCGTCGGCGGCGAGCCGGCCCGCGACCGCCTGGGCGGTCTCGGCGGGCGGGGCGGCCGGGTCGAGGACGAGGGCGAGGGTGCCGTCGGCCGGGCCGGGCACCAGGTGGGCGCGGCGTACGCCGGGCTCGGCCGCCACCGCCGCGCGCACGGCCCCGGTCACGGCCGGGTCGGCGAGCGGGTCGGTGCTGGTGCGGCCCTCGGCGAGGGCGAGCAGCGCGGGCCCGGTCAGCTCGAACGGCACCGGTCCGGCGAGGTCCAGCACGACCGTGTCGGCCTTCTCGTGCGCGGCGGCCTGGAGCGCCTGGTGCAGGGGTACGGCGACCGGCCGGGCCTCGGGGTCCCAGCGGGCGAGGGAGTCGGTGGAGGTGAACGCGGGCAGCGCGGTACGGCCACCGGCCTTCAGGGTGGGTACGGCCATGTCGCTGGTCTTCTCGCGGCGCAGCCCGTTCTCGTCCTCCTCGACCTCGCCGAGTACGGCGACGACGGGCACCAGCAGCCGGGCGCCCTTCAGCGCCCGGAGGACCGGCCCGACGGCGGTGCGGTCCTCGGCCCACGCGGCGAGCGCCGCACCGAGCCGGGGGTCGGCGGAGCCGTCGTCGTCGGAGTAGCCGGAGTCGGGGATGTTCTTGTTCGCCACGGTCACCGACCCTATCGGGGGAGACGGCCCGGCGGAGCGGCGGCCCGGCGCCCGCCCCAGGAGGGCCGCTTCGGAAGGGCCGCCTCAGAAGGTCTGCCTGCGGCCGCGCCACAGGATCACGCCGACGACCAGCAGCACCCCGCCGACGCTGCCCGCGAGGGGCGCCGCCCAGTCGGCGGCGGATCGGGTCGCCCTGGGGGCGTCGGGACCCGGGCCGAAGTACGTGCGGGGGTACGACGCCGGGCTCAGCTTCGCCGGTTCGAGCCGGTCGGCCGCGCTGAGGGCGGCCACCGGGTCGATCGTGCCGTAGCCCCGGGAGTCGTCGCGGCCACCGGCCGGCGGATCGTCGGCGGTGTCCTCCAGGAGCTTCTTGATCTGGGCCGGGCTCAGCCCCGGGTGGGCCGACTTGATCAGCGCGGCGACCCCCGAGACGTAGGCGGAGGCGGCCGAGGTGCCCCAGCCCTCGTAGTACTTGTGGTCGGGGTCGGCGATGACGACGTCGACGCCGGGCGCGCCGACCGCGGCGTACCAGCGGCGGGTGGAGAAGGCGGCGCGGGTGCCGTAGCGGTCGACGGCGGTGGCGACGACGACGCCGGGGTAGGCGGCCGGGTAGGAGACATGGTCGCCCTTGTCGCCGCCGTTGCCCGCGGAGGCGACGACGACCACGCCCTTCTTCAGGGCGTACTGCACGGCCTCGTCCTCGCCGGGTTCGGGGTGGGCGGAGGCGGAGTCGTCGCCGAGGGAGAGGTTGATGACGTCGGCGCCGTGGTCGGCGGCCCAGCGGATGCCGTCGGCGAGGGCGCTGCCGCGGGTGGTGCGGGCCTTGGCGCGGGCGGGGTCGCTGTCCTCCAGGATCACCCGCACGGGAAGGATCTTCGCCTCGGGGGCGACGCCCATGACGCCGTCGGAGTCGCCGGGTCCGTGGCCGTGGCCCGCGATGATGCCGGCCATGGCGGTGCCGTGCCGTCCCCAGATGCGGTCGCCCGGCCGGGCGCCGAAGCCGATCATGTCCTTGGCGGGCAGCACATTGCCGACGAGGTCGGGGTGGTCCTCCTGGACGCCGGTGTCGAGGACGGCGACGGTGATGCCCTGGCCCCTGGTGGTGTGCCAGGCCTGGTCGAGGTGGAGGGCGGACAGGCCCCACTGCTGGGCGCGGATGCCGTCGGCGTGGGCGGCGGCGGCGGGCAGCAGGGTGAGGGCGCCGGCGAGCAGAGCGCTCACCGCGGCCCCGCGGGCACGCTTCATGAGGGTCTCTTCGGGGCGCTCGTGGTGTTCGTGGCGTCGGAGCCGACGGCCTCGCGCAGCCGCCGTGCCATCTCCGCGGACAGTCCCTGCGCCTCGTTGCCGAGGCCGGACTGGGCCTGCGCGGTGGTGGCACCGGCCCGTACCGCGTCGGCGGCGGGCTGGGGGGTGTCCACGCTGCGGCCGTCCGCCCAGCCGGAGACGGCGTACACGACGACCGGGACGTCGGTGCGCACGGAGATGGTCCAGGTGGCGCGCTGGGCGTCGCCGAAACCGGCCGCGGGGGTGTCCGGGGCGGCGTAGGGGCGGGGCATCAGGTCGGGGCGTGCGGCGAGGTGCTGGGTGCGGAAGCGGGTGGCGAGCGCGGACATGCCGGCGGGGTCGGCCCTGGTGAACAGCAGGCCGACGGTGGTCACATAGCTCTGGGTGGCGTCCGTGTAGGTGGCGCGCAGCAGCCGCCGGCAGCCGGCACCGGCGAGGACCTTCCACAGCAGCGGGTCGAACCCGTCGGCGCAGCCGCCGTCCGGGGCGACCGCGACCCGCGTCCAGGTCCGGTCCGCTCCGCCGGGGCCCTCCCCCGCGCCCTGCACGACGGGCGGGAACAACGTGTCGACGGGCACGCTGTGCCACGCGGGCACGGCCGCGGCGAACCCCTGCGCGGCGCTGTTCTCGTGATCCTCCGCGATCCAACTCCCGGCCACGGCACCGCCGATGAGCCCGAGCCCCAGCACGAGGCAGACCCCGGCGACAACGGCCCGCCCCCGCCTGCGCACCCGGAGCAGGTCGGGTTCCCCGAAGGTGACATGGGGACGGCCGGCACCCTGCCGGGGCGGGGCGTGCCGGGGGGCGTGCGCGGTGGGCGGCTGGGGGTGCCACACGGTGGTGGGCCGGGTCGCATACGCGGGCGCGTCCGAGGGGGCGCTCACGGAGGTGCTCGCGGAGGTGCTCGCGGGATCGCCTGCGGGAGTGCCTGTGGGCGCGCCGAAAACAGGGCCGGGGCCGGGCGGGACCGGCCGGAGCGGGGTGGCCGCCCCGGAGGCGTCCGGGGGCACCGCGCTACCGGGGCCGGGAGTGTGCGGCCCGGCGGCAGGGGGGACCGGATGCGGTCCGGCCGTCGTCCCCGAGGCGTGCCGCGCGGGCACCTCCGCCCGCCCCGGCCGCCGGCCCGACGGCACGGAGCCGGCGGAACCGCCGGCCTCGGGCCGTACGGAACCGTCCCGGCGGCCGCCGTCCGCCGGCGCGGGACCGCCCGCGCCGGTGACACGGGGCTGCCCGGATCCCCCGGCAGCGGCGCCACTGCCGGCACCGTTGCCGGTACCCCTCGTGTTCGTACCTCCCCCGTCGGCCGACACGGCGCCGCTCCCGCTCGCGTCGGCGTACGCGGGGCGCGGCGCATCGGTCTCGGTGCGCGGGCGTGCCGCGCGGGGCGGGCTGTCGGGGAAGCGGGCCGAGGCGGGGGGTGGCGGGGGGCTCACGGGGCCGGCGGCCTCGGGGACGGTACGGCTTGCGGGCGTACCGCTCGCCGGTCCCCCGCCGTCGGCCGGGCCGCGTGGGGTGAAGACGGAGGGCTCGTCACCGGGGTCGTCCCCGAGGGGCGTGTCGGCGCGCGCGGCGGCGGTCGTCCGGGGGCCGTCCGCGCTTCCCGGGCCGGGAACGCCACCCGGTGCGCCCGCGCTCCAACCGGCGCCCGCGCGGGGGCCCGAGGAGGGCGGAGGGCCTGGCGGTACGCAGGAGTGGCGTGCTTCCGTGGTCATGCGTTCCCCGTTTCCTCGCGACCCGGGCCGTCTCCTCGTACCCGTACGAACGGACCGGCATCCCGGCCGGGTCCGTCGTACGTGCGCGTCACTCTACGGGTTGTCGGGGGCCGGGGCGGAACCAGTACGCCAGGCCGGGGTACTTGCCCGGAACGTCCCCCTACCCTGCGGTAATCCCTTCTGGCAGGCTTCCGGCATGACTGCGCGTGCCGCCGACCGGGCCCGGTACGACCGGGCCACCGCCCATCTCGAAGCGCCGCTGGCGCTCGTGGACCTGGATGCCTTCGACGCCAACGCGGCCGATCTGGTCCGCCGCTCCGGCGGCAAGCCGGTACGGGTCGCGAGCAAGTCCGTGCGCTGCCGTGCCCTGCTGGAGCGGGTGCTGGCCAAGGACGGCTTCCAGGGCATCATGTCGTTCACCCTCGCCGAGTCGCTGTGGCTGGCGCGCTCGGGCTTCGACGACATCCTGCTCGCCTACCCCTGCGCCGACCGCTCCGGATTCACCGAGCTGACCGCCGATCCCAAGCTCGCCGCCGCCGTCACCGTGATGGTGGACGACCCCGCCCAGCTCGACCTGATCGACGCCGCCCGCGCGGGGGGACGCGAAGTGGTGCGGATATGCCTGGAGTTGGACACCTCGCTGCGGCTGCTCGGCGGCCGGGTGCGGATCGGCGCCCGCCGCTCCCCGCTGCACTCCCCCGCCCAACTCGCCGAGATGGCACGGGTGGTGGCCGAGCGCCCCGGGTTCCGGCTGGTCGGGATCATGGCGTACGAGGGTCATGTCGCGGGAGTCGGTGACGCCGTCGCCGGGCGGCCGCTGCGCTCGCGGGCGATCCGGCTGATGCAGGCCGCCGCCCGCCGGGAGCTGGCCGAGCGGCGCGGCGCGGCCGTGCGCGCGGTGCGGGCCGTCGCCCCGGACCTGGAGTTCGTCAACGGCGGCGGCACCGGCAGTGTGCAGCACACCGCCGCCGAGTCCGCCGTCACCGAGATCGCGGCCGGCTCCGGTCTGTACGTGCCGCGTCTGTTCGACAACTACACGTCCTTCAGCGGCCGTCCGGCGGCCCTCTTCGCGCTGCCGGTGGTACGGCGGCCGGGGGTGGGCGTCGTCACCGTGCTCGGCGGCGGCTACCCGGCCTCCGGCGCGGCGGGCCCCGACCGCTCGCCGGTGCCGTACCTGCCGGAAGGGCTGACGTACGACCCGCAGGAGGGCGCCGGCGAGGTGCAGACCCCGCTGCTCGGCTCGCCCGCCGACGATCTGCTGATCGGCGACCGGGTGTGGTTCCGGCACGCCAAGGCGGGCGAGCTGTGCGAGCGGTTCGCGTCGCTGCACCTCGTCGAGGGCGACGAGGTGACGGCGACCGTACCCACGTACCGGGGCGAGGGGCGCACCTTCCTCTGAGCGGCAGGGCCTACAGGGGCGTGACGTACGCGCCCGCGATGCCGCCGTCCACCAGGAAGTCGGTGGCGTTGACGAAGGAGGAGTCGTCGCTGGCCAGGAAGGCGACCGCGGCGGCGATCTCCTCGGCCTCGGCGAACCGGCCCACCGGGATGTGCACGAGCCGGCGGGCGGCCCGCTCCGGGTCCTTGGCGAACAGCTCCTGGAGCAGCGGGGTGTTGACGGGCCCGGGGCACAGCGCGTTGACCCGGATGCCCTCCCGCGCGAACTGCACGCCCAGTTCACGGGACATGGCGAGGACGCCGCCCTTGGAGGCGGTGTACGAGATCTGGGAGGTGGCCGCGCCCATCCGGGCCACGAAGGACGCGGTGTTGATGATGGAGCCCTTGCCCTGGCGGCGCATGTAGGGGATCGCGGCCTTGCAGCAGAGGTAGACGGAGGTGAGGTTGACCTCCTGGACGCGCTTCCACGCCTCCAGGCCGGTCTCCAGGATGGAGTCGTCGTCGGGCGGGGAGATCCCGGCGTTGTTGAAGGCCACGTCCACGCTGCCGTAGGTGTCGTACGCCGTCTTGAACAGCGCCTCCACCTGCTCGGGGTCGGTGACGTCGACCTTGGCGAAGAGCCCGCCCACCTCGTCGGCGGCGGCCTTGCCGCGGACCTCGTCCACGTCCGCGCAGACGACATGGGCGCCCTCGGCGGCGAGGCGGCGGGCGGTGGCGAGGCCGATGCCGCTGCCGGCTCCGGTCACGACGGCGGTACGGCCGACCAGGCGGCGGCAAACACTGTTGTCGGTCACTGTGCGGGGCCCTCCGTGCTGATGAAGACGTTCTTGGTCTCGGTGAAGGCGGTCAGGGCGTCGGGGCCGAGTTCCCGGCCGAGGCCGGACTGCTTGTAGCCGCCGAACGGGGTCCAGTAGCGGACGCTGGAGTGGGAGTTGACGGACAGGTTGCCCGCGCGCACGCCCCCGCAGACGCGCAGGGCGCGGCCGAGGTCGCGGGTCCAGACGGACCCGGACAGCCCGTAGGGGGTGTCGTTGGCGAGGCGGATCGCGTCCCGCTCGTCGGTGAAGGGGAGCAGGACGGCGACGGGCCCGAAGATCTCCTCGCGGGCGGCCGGGCTGTCGTGCCGCTCCCCCACCAGGACGGTCGGCGGGTACCAGAAGCCGGGTCCGTCGGGCGCGCTGCCGCGCAGGGCGGGGGCGCCGTCGGGGACGTACGACCGTACGCGCTCCCGCTGCGCCGCGGAGATCAGCGGGCCCATCTGGGTCTTCTCGTCGGCCGGGTCGCCCACGACGACGGCGGCGAGCGCGTCGGCGAGGAAGTCGCGGGCCTCGTCCAGGACTGCCTGGTGGACGAGGATCCGGGTGCGGGCGCAGCAGTCCTGCCCGGCGTTGTCCAGGAAGGAGAACGGGTCGAGGGCGGACTTCAGGTCGGCGTCGGCGAAGACGATGTTGGGGCTCTTGCCGCCGAGTTCCAGGGTGACCGGTTTGACCAGCCGGGCGCAGCGCTCCATGATCTCGCGGCCGGTGCGGGTGGATCCGGTGAACACGATCTTGGCCACGTCCGGGTGGTCCACCAGGGCGCGTCCGGCGATGTGGCCGTGGCCCGGCAGCACCTGGAGGAGGTGCTCGGGCAGGCCCGCCGCGAGGGCGAGTTCGGCCAGGCGCAGGGCGGTGAGCGGGGTGGTCTCGGCGGGCTTGAGGACGACGGCGTTGCCCGCGGCGAGCGCCGGGAAGGCGCCCCAGGCGGCGATCGGCAGGGGGAAGTTCCAGGGGGCGATCACGCCGACCACGCCCAGGGGTTCCTGGAAGGTGACGTTCCAGCCGCCGGGCACCGGGATCTGCTTGCCGAGCAGGCGTTCGATGCCACCGGCCGCGTACTCCAGCAGATCGCGGGCGTTGCCGGCCTCCCAGCGGGCGTTGCCGAGGGTGTGCCCGGCCTCGCGGACCTCCAGGCGGGCGAGTTCCTCCAGGTGTGCGTCGACGGTGTCGGCGAAGCGGCGCAGCAGCCGGGCCCGGTCGGCGGGGGCGAGCGCGGCCCATCCGCTCTGGGCGCGGACGGCGCGTACGACGGCGGCGTCGACGTCCTCGGCGGTGGCGGCGGGGACGGTGGCGACGACCTCTTCCGTGGCGGGGTTGAGGATCTTCAACTCGTCGGAGTCGGACACGGATCGACCTTTCACGGGCGGGCGGAGCAGGGGGACACGGGCGCGCTCACAGGCGTTCGAAGGAGCGGCGCAGCTCCCAGTCGGTGACGGCGGCGTCGAAGGCCTCCAGCTCGACGCGGGCCATGTTGCGGTAGTGGGCCACGACCTCGTCGCCGAAGGCCGCCCTGGCGATCGGGCTGTGCTCCCACAGCTCGGCGGCCTCGCGCAGGGAGGTCGGGACGTGCTCGAAGCCCGCGGTGTAGGCGTTGCCGGGGCAGGGCTCGGGGAGTTCGAGCTGGTGCTCGATGCCGTACAGGCCCGCGGCGACCAGTCCGGCGACGGCGAGGTAGGGGTTGACGTCGCCGCCCGGGAGGCGGTTCTCGAAGCGTGTGGAGCGGCCGTGGCCGACCACGCGCAGCGCGCAGGTGCGGTTGTCGTGGCCCCAGGCGACGGCGGTGGGGGCGAAGGATCCGGGCTGGAACCGCTTGTAGGAGTTGATGTTGGGGGCGTAGAGCAGGGAGAAGTCGCGCAGTGCGGCGAGCTGTCCGGCGAGGAAGTGCCGCATCACCTCGGACATCCCGTCGGGGCCCGCCATGGCGTTGGCGCCGTCGGCGTCGGTGAGCGAGAGATGGATGTGGCAGGAGTTGCCCTCGCGCTCGTTGTACTTGGCCATGAAGGTGATCGAGACGCCCTCCTGGGCGGCGATCTCCTTGGCGCCGGTCTTGTACAGGGCGTGCTGGTCGCAGGTGGTGAGCGCCTCGTCGTAGCGGAAGACGATCTCGTGCTGTCCGGGATTGCACTCGCCCTTGGCGGACTCGACGGTGAGCCCGGCGCCCGCCATGTCGTTGCGCAGCCGCCGCAGCAGGGGCTCGATGCGGCCGGTGCCGAGGATGGAGTAGTCGATGTTGTACTGGTTGGCCGGGGTCAGCCCGCGGTATCCCGCGTCCCAGGCCTGTTCGTAGCTGTCCTTGAAGACGATGAACTCCAGCTCGGTGCCGACCTGGGCGGTGTAGCCGAGTTCGGCGAGCCGGTCGAGCTGGCGGCGCAGGATCTGGCGCGGGGCGGCGACGACCGGGGCGCCGTCGTTCCAGGCGAGGTCCGCGACGAGCAGGGCGGTGCCGGGGTGCCAGGGGATGCGGCGCAGGGTGGCGGTGTCGGGGCGCATGGCGAAGTCGCCGTAGCCGCGCTCCCAGGAGGACATCGCGTAGCCGTCGACCGTGTTCATCTCGGTGTCGACGGCGAGCAGGTAGTTGCAGCCCTCGGTGCCGTGCTCCAGGACGTCGTCGAGGAAGAAGCGGGCGGCGAACCGCTTGCCCTGGAGGCGCCCTTGCATATCGGGGAACGCCAGGACGACAGTGTCGATCTCACCGCTTTCCACGAGGGCTCGGAGTTCCTCGACGGGGAGCGGGGCTGTGCGGTCTGCCACGGAAAAGCCTCCTTGGGCGCCTTCGCGCTTCTTCGGCCGGGCCGGGAGCCATAAGGTATTGCTCAGAACCATTGCTTGGGAAGGGGGTACGGCGGATGTCGTCTCATACGGAGTGGCACGGGGTGGGCGACCGGCTCGCCCCGGTGCTGCGGCCGGTGCGGGCGGGCAACGGCTTCGAGGAGGCACTGGAGCAGATCCTCCAGGTGGTGCGGCTCGGCCTGGTACCGGGCGGCGAACGGCTGCCGGCGGAGCGGGAGCTGGCGGAGCGGCTGGGGATCAGCCGGGTGACGCTGCGCGAGGTGCTGAAGGTGCTCCAGGACCAGGGGCTGGTGGAGGCGCGGCGCGGGCGGTACGGCGGAACGTTCGTGCTGCCCCGCGCGGACGCCGGCGGCGAGGACGAGCTGCGGCGGCGGATCGCGGCGGTCGACGTCGAGGACGTGCTGCGTTTCCGCGAGGTGCTGGAGGTGGGCGCGGCCGGGCTGTGCGCGGCGCACGGGCTGAGCGGCGAGCAGGCGGAGCGGCTGCGGGAGGCGCTGACCGAGACGCACGAGGCGCCGCTGGCGGACTACCGGCGCCTGGACACGCTGCTGCATCTGACCCTGGCCGAGCTGTGCGGCTCACCCTCGCTGACCGCCCAGTACGCGGCGGTGCGGGCGCAGGTCAACGAGCTGCTGGACTGCATCCCGCTGCTGGTGCGCAATCTGGAGCACTCCCAGCGGCAGCACACCGCGCTGGTGGAGGCGGTGCTGGACGGGGACGCCGACGGGGCGCGGGAGATGATGCGGGAGCACTGCGCGGGCACGGCGGCGCTGCTGCGGGGCTTCCTGACGTAAGCGGATTCTGCAAAGGTATTCATGTATACCTTTCTGGGGAGGCTGGCGTGGGCGGACGACCGCTGATCGGTGTGAGCACGTATCTGGAGACCGGGGCGCGCTGGGGCGTCTGGGAGCTGGAGGCCGCGCTGCTGCCGGCCGCGTATCCCCGGCTGGTGCAGCGGGCCGGGGGGCTCGCGTGCATGCTGCCGCCGGACGATCCCGAGCTGGCCGCGGCGGCGGTGGCCCGGCTGGACGGGCTGGTCGTCGCGGGCGGCCCGGACGTGGACCCGGCTCGCTACGGCGCCGAGCGCGATCCCCGCACCGGGCCGCCGGCACCGGCCCGTGACGCCTGGGAGCTCGCCCTGATCCACGCCGCGCTGGCCTCCGGTACGCCGCTGCTGGGGATCTGCCGGGGCATGCAGCTGCTGAACGTGGCGCTCGGCGGGACGCTGGTCCAGCACCTGGAGGGGCACGCGGAGATGGTGGGCGTCTTCGGCGGGCACCCGGTGAAGCCGGTCCCGGGCACGCGGTACGCCTCCCTCGTCCCCGAGGGGGTGCGGGTCCCCACGTACCACCACCAGTCGGTGTCCCGCCTCGGCCGTGACCTCGTGCCGTCGGCGTATGCGGAGGACGGCACGGTGGAGGCGGTGGAGTTGCCGGCGCATCGGGGGTGGGTGGTCGGGGTCCAGTGGCATCCGGAGATGGGGGAGGATCTGCGGGTGATGCGGGGTCTGGTCTCGGCGGCCGGCTGAGGAGTCCCGGGTGCGGGTGCGTCGTGGCCGCTCGCGCGGCTCCCCGCGCCCCTTCGGGAGCGCCTCAGCGGCGGGGCTGACGGGAAGCCGCCGTCGAAGGCGGGGCTGGTGGACGGCTGCGGGCCGCATGTGGCCGCTCGCGCGGCTCCCCGCGCCCCTTCGGGGCGCTCCCCGGCTGCGGGCAGTCGTGCCGCTTGGGGCGGCACGGGTGGGCGCTGGGGGTACCCCCTCTGGGGGAGGCACCCCGTCAGCGCGGGCAAGCGTCCCCGCCCCCGCCCCGCGCCGGCTCACGCCCGCGTCAAGGCCAACAGGTCCCTCGCCGGCCCCGTAGGACGGTGTCCCGTCGGCCACACCGCCCGCAGGTCACGCCGTAGCGACACCCCCTCCACCGGCACCGCCGCCAACCGCCGCAGCGCCAGCTCCTCCCGCACCGCCAGCTCGCTGAGCACCGACGGCCCCGCCCCACTGACCGCCGACGCCTTCACCGCCGTGGTCGACGACAGCTCGATCAGCGGCCGCGCCAGCCCCCCGAGCGCCGCGTCCAGCACCTGCCGCGTCCCCGACCCCCGCTCCCGCAGGATCAGCGGCGTCTCCCCCAGCTCCTGGGGCGACAGCGGACGGCGGCGCCGCGCCCAGGGATGCCCCGGCGCCGTCACCACGATCAGCCGGTCGTGCCCGATCACCACCGCGTCGAGACCGGCGGGCACCGAAAGCCCCTCCACGAACCCCAGGTCCGCCTCCCCCGACAGCAGCAGCTCCGCCACCCTCGCCGAGTTCCCGGCCAGCAGCGACACCGCCGTGTCCGGACGCTCCGCGTGCAGCGCGAGCAGCCAGCCCGGCAGCAGATACTCGGCGATCGTCATGCTCGCCGCCACCCGCAGCCGCGAGTCCCGCCGGTCCCGCAGCGCCCGCGCCCCCGCGTCGAACGCCGCCGCCGCCTCCACCACCCGCCGCGCCCAGTCCGTCACCAGCACGCCCGCGTCGGTGAGCCGGGACCCCCGCGGGGAGCGGTCCACCAGGGCGACCCCCAGCTGCCGTTCCATCGACCGGACCCGGCTGCTCGCCGCGGGCTGCGTGATCCCGGCCTCCCGCGCGGCCGCGCCGAGGCTCCCCAGCCGGGCCACCGCGAGCAGCAGTTCCAGCGCCGCCAGATCCGGCACCCGGTGCGCCAACGACCCCGTACCCTCGCGCCGCCCTCCGGACCCCTCCGCCTCACTCATAAGACCAGCTTATGCCCTCATAGAAGGGAACTCCCTGGTCAGGGACGATTCCCCCCGGCACGGTGGACGCATGGTCACCGTCGCCCAGCCCCTCCCCGCCACCCGCGCGCCCCGCGCCGCCCGGGTCCGCCACCTCGGCCCGAACTGGTACGCCTCCGTCATGGGCACCGCCGCCGTCGGCACGGCCGGCACCGCGCTGCCGGTGGATCTCTCGCCGGGCCTGCACACCCTGCTCGCGGCGGTCTGGGCGCTGTCCCTGCTGATGCTGGTGACCCTGCTGGCGGCCCGCACCCTGCACTGGATCCACCACCGCGACCAGGCCCGCGCCCACCTCCTCGACCCGGCGATGGCCCCGTTCTACGGCTGCCTGTCCATGGCCCTGCTGGCCGTCGGCGGCGGCGCGCTCGCCGCGGGACACGACTGGCTCGGCACCCGGGCGGCCGTCGCCCTGGACACCGTGCTGTACACGGCGGGGACGGCGATCGGGCTGGCGGCGGCCGTGGCCGTGCCCTACCTGATGTCCGTACGGCACCGCATCGAGCCCTCCCAGGCGTCCCCGGTGTGGCTGCTGCCGCTGGTCGCGCCGATGGTGTCGGCCGCGCTCGGCCCGCTGCTGGTGCCCCATCTGCCGCCGGGCCAGCCCCGCGAGACCCTGCTGCTGGCCTGCCTGGCGATGTTCGGGCTGAGCCTGTTCGCCACCCTGCTGACGCTGCCGCTGATCCTCGGCCGGCTGATCACCTCGGGCCCGCTGCCGCTCGCGCTCACCCCGACCCTGTTCCTGGTCCTCGGCCCGCTCGGGCAGTCCACCACCGCCACCGGCTCGATCGCGAACGCCGCGCCCGGGGTCGTACCGGCCGCCCACGCGCACGGACTCGCCGTGTTCTCCGTGCTCTACGGCGTGCCCGTGATGGGCTTCGCGCTGATGTGGCTGGCGCTGTCCGTCGCCCATCTGGTGCGGGCCCGCCGCCGGGGCATGGGCTTCGCGATGACCTGGTGGGGCACCACCTTCCCGCTGGGCACCTGCGTCACCGGCGCGGCCACCCTCACCCGGCACACCTCCCTCACCGCGTTCCAGGCGCTGTCCGTCGCGCTGTACGTGCTGCTCGTCGCGGCCTGGCTCGCGGCCGCGTCCGGCACGGTGCGCGGACTGCTCAGCGGTGAGCTGCTCGCAGCGCCTCGCCCAGCGTCCGGGGCGCCCACGCCAGAGACGGGCCGTACCACGTCAGATCACGCCCGCTGACCAGCGCGCAGGCCAGGCCCGGGAAGGCCTCCGGGCCGTCCTCGGCGGTGAAGCGGTAGGGCTCGTCCGGGAGGACCACCACGTCCGGGGCCGCCGCCCGCAGCTCGTCCAGGGGGATGCGGGGGTAGCGCTCCGGATGGTCCGCGTACAGATGGTCGACGCCGAGGCGGGCCAGCACATCGCCCGCGAAGGTGTCCCGGCCGACGACCATCCAGGGCCTGCGCCAGATCGGTACGACGGCCGTGCGGCGCTCGGCCGGCTCCGGCAGCGCGCGCCACGCCGCCTCGGCCGCCCGCAGCCAGCCCGGCCGCTCGGGCGCCCCGCAGGCCGCCAGCACCCGCGCCAGCTCCGCGAAGGCGTCCGGCACCGTCCGCACCTCGGTGACCAGCACCTCCAGGCCCGCGGCGCGCAGCGCGTCGAGGTCCGGGACGCGGTTCTCCTCCTCGTTGGCGATCACCACATCGGGCGCCAGCTCGACGACGCGCTCCACCTTGGGGTTCTTGGTCCCGCCGATCCGGACGACGTCCAGCTCCCCCGGATGACTGCACCAGTCCGTGGCCCCGACGAGCGCCCCGGGCAGGGTCTCGGCCACGGCCTCGGTGAGCGAGGGGACCAGGGAGACGACGCGCTTCACCGGGTCCGGTCCCGCACGGCCTCGATGTGCTCGGCCACCGCCACCACCACGATCCGGGTGTCCGGCACGGTCGCCCGCCAGCGGTGTCTGACCCCGCCGGTGAGGTACAGCGTGTCGCCGCGGCCGAGGCGGTACGCGCGGCCCTCGGCCTCGATCTCGACGGCGCCGTCGGCGACGTACATCAACTCGTCGTTGCGATGCTGGAACTCGCGGCCCGCGTCGTGGTCGCCGGTGAACTCGGAGGCGTGCAGCTGGTGGTGGCCGCGGACCAGGCTGCGGGTGCGGGGGGCGAAGTCGTCCTCGGCGAGCGGTTCGGCTCGCACCAGGTCGACGGTGGCCGCCGGGTCCGCCGCGGCGAGGAGTTCGACGGCCGTGGTGCGCAGCGCGTCGGCCAGCTTCTCCAAAGAGGTGCTGCTGGGCCGCGCCCGGTCGTTCTCCACCTGGCTGAGGAAGGGCACGGACAGGCCGGTGCGCTCGGCCACGACCGCGAGGGTCAACTCCAGGGCGCGCCGGCGCCGCCGGACCGCCGCGCCCACCCGTACGGGCTGCTCTTTGTGGTCGCCCATCGCTCCGGCTCCCTCCCTCGCTCGTCGTGCGTTCCTCGAACGGCTTCACTGCACCCTACGCATGTTCGGCAAACGGTTTCACGCGCGTGTCACATCCCCGTCTCACCGAATACCCCCTACCCTCGCGTTCGCGCCAGGCGCCGGCGGTCCGAAGGCGTCCCCCGCGGCTTCCTCCCCGGGGATGAACATGCCCACCAGCCGGACTCATCACGCTGGGTGATTGGCCGGATTCTTCCCGTAGGGGACGCGGCCTCCTCAACCCCGGGAACACCGCGAGGGGCGGACGGCACCGTACCCCGTCGTCGTACGGTGCCGTCCGCCCCTCGGGTGGCGGTCCGGGCCGGTCAGGTCACCCGGCCGCCCGGTCGTGGGTCAGCCCGCGGCCTGCTCGCCGGAGACCGGCGCCCACTTGTCGACCAGGCCGGGGTTCTCGCGCAGCCAGGAGCGGACCGCGTCCTGCTCCTTGCCCTTTCCGGCCCCCTGGATCTTCGCCTCCAGGCCGGTGAGCTGCTTCTCGGTCATGGAGAAGTTCTTCAGCCAGCGGGCGACCTGCGGGTTGTCCCCGGCGAATCCCTTGCGGGACAGGGTGTGCACGCCGTCGCCCTTGCCCCAGGCACCCTTGGGGTCCTTGAGCTTCTTCAGGTCGTAGCTGCTGTAGGCCCAGTGCGGGGACCAGAGGGTGACGAGGACCGGCTGCTTGCGGGCGTAGGCGCGCTTGAGCTCGGCGAGCATGGCCGGGGTCGAGCCGTCGATCACCTGGTAGCTGCCGTCGAGGCCGTACGCCTTGAGCACCTTCGTCTTGAGCAGGCTCATCTCGCCGGCGCTGGGCTCGATGCCGACGATCTTCCCGCCGAACTCGGAGGCGTGCGCCTTGAGGTCGGCCAGGGAGTCGACGTCCTTCACGTAGGAGGGCACGGACAGCTCCAGGGAGGTGGGGCCGTACCACTTGCCGAGGTCGTCGAGCTGCTTGCCGTACTTCTTCCAGTACTCGGCGTGCGTGGTGGGCAGCCAGGAGTCGGTCTCGAAGTCGATCTGCCCGGTGGCGAGGCCGGTGTACAGGGGGCCGGCCGCGTACTGGGTGGTGGTGACCTTGAAGCCGCGCTCCTGGAGGATCTCCTTCCACAGGAAGGTGGAGGCGATGCCCTCGTCCCAGGGGATGTAGCCGATCTTGACCTCCTTGCCCTTGCCGATGTCGGTGCCGGAGGCCTCGGAGGTGGTGCCGTTGGAGCCGAAGACGCCGATCCCGCCCGCGGCGAGCGCGAGGACGACGATCCCGACGACGGCGACGACCGGACGCGGCCGGTACGACCAGGCGCGCTTCGGCGCCTTGGCGGCGGCGCGGCGGCCGGACGGGGACAGCTGGGTGCCCAGGGCGCCGGTGATGCGGTCCAGGTAGATGGCGAGGACGACGATGCCGACGCCGGCCTCGAAGCCGTAACCGATGTCGAGCTGCCCGATGGCCTCGTTCACGGCGCCGCCGAGGCCGCCGGTGCCGACCATGCCGGCGATGACGACCATGGACAGGCCCAGCATGATCACCTGGTTGACGCCGGCCATGATGGTCGGCAGGGCGAGCGGCAGCTGGACGCGCCACAGGATGTTCCGCGGGGTGGTGCCGAACGCCTCGGCGGCCTCGACCAGTTCGGCGTCGACCTGGCGGATGCCCAGTTCGGTCATGCGGACGCCGGGGGCCAGGGCGAAGATCAGGGTGGCCACGACACCGGCCGCGGTGCCGAGCCCGAAGAAGAGCATGGCCGGGATCAGCAGGACCATGGAGGGCATCGTCTGGAGCAGGTCCAGGACGGGCCGTACGGCGGCGCCGACCGCCTTGGAGCGGGCCGCCCAGATGCCCAGCGGGATCGAGATCACCAGGGCGATCACGGTGGCCACCAGGACCAGGGCGAGCGTGGACATCGCCTGGTCCCACAGCTGGAGCGAGTCGACCAGGGCGAATCCGGCGAAGGCGAGGACACCGGCGAGCAGTCCGCGCAGCCACCAGGCGAGGACGGCGAGGATGCCGGCCATCAGCAGCGGGGTGGGCGCGCCGAGGACGGCGTCGATGCCGTTGTACATGCCCTCCATGACGGCCTTGATGGCGTCGAAGAGCCAGGAGAGGTGGCCGACCAGCCAGTTCACACCGGAGTCGACCCAGTCGCCGAGGGGCAGCCTAGGCATGGCCGATCACCTTCTTCCCGTCCGTGCCGGAGCCGTCGCAGGCGGCGGGCTCGCCCTGTTCGTCGCCGAGGAAGCCCAGCAGGCGCTGCCGGGGCACCACGCCGACGAGGGTGCGGTCGGCGTCGAGGACGGCGACCGGGTGCGGCAGCCGGGCGCTGATCGCGCACAGCTCGGTGAACGGCGTCTCGGGCGTCGCCGTCTCGCAGCCGCAGTCGGCCTCGTCGCCGCGCAGCTCGGTGTCCATGACGGCGCCCGCGGTGAGCACCCGGGAGCGGTCGACGTCCTGGATGAAGGAGGCCACGTAGTCGTTCGCGGGGCGCAGCAGGATGTCCTCGGCGGTGCCGGTCTGCACGATGCGGCCGTCGCGCATGACGGCGATGCGGTCGCCCAGGCGCATGGCCTCGTTGAGGTCGTGGGTGATGAAGACGATGGTCTTCTTCAGCGTCTTCTGGAGCTCCAGGAGCTGGTCCTGCATGTCGCGGCGGATCAGCGGGTCCAGGGCACTGAAGGACTCGTCCATGAGCAGCAGGTCGGCGTCGGTGGCCAGGGCGCGGGCGAGGCCGACGCGCTGCTGCATGCCGCCGGACAGCTCGTCGGGCCAGGACGTCTCCCAGCCGGCCAGGCCGCACAGGGCGAGCGCCTCGTCGGCGCGGCGTTCGCGCTCGGCGCGGGGCACGCCCTGCACTTCCAGGCCGTAGGCGGCGTTCTCGCGGACGCTGCGGTGCGGGAACAGCGCGAAGTGCTGGAAGACCATGCTGATCTTCCGGGAGCGCAGTTCGCGCAGGCCGCGGTCGCCCAGCGCGGTCAGTTCCTCGCCGTCGAAGCGCACGGTGCCCGCGGTCGGCTCCAGCAGGCCGTTGAGCATCCGCAGCAGGGTGGACTTGCCGGAGCCCGACAGGCCCATGACGACGAAGATCTCGCCGGCCTCGACGCGGAAGGACGCGTCGATCACGGCGGCCATGGTGCCGTCGGCGCGCAGTTCCTCCCGGTCGGTGCCCTCTTTCAGGCGCTCCACCGCTTCGTCCGGTCGTCTGCCGAACACCTTGAACAGGTGCTCCGCCTCAAGCCTGGCTTGCACGCGAACCTCTTGTCTCGGGAACAGGGGACAGGAGGCGAAGGTCCGTCCGGCAGTCAGCGGGCCGGGACCCGGGGGTCCCGGCAGTTGAAAGGCGCACTACTTCGCTCCTGGCGGCGCGCCTCCCCAGGTCAAGCGAAGGCAAACCGATTCGTGGCCGGGCTCACCGCGATGCGCATCACGCAACGCGTTCCAGGACGAAGGGCGCGCGAGGGTGACGCGGGGGTGACTGTCAGTGGCGTACGGCATGATGCGAGACGTGACCGGACGACTGATGCTCCTCGACACCGCCTCGCTGTACTTCCGCGCCTATTTCGGCGTCCCCGACTCCGTGAAGGCACCGGACGGCACCCCGGTGAACGCGGTGCGCGGACTGCTGGACTTCATCGACCGCCTGGTCAAGGACCACCGGCCCACCCACCTGGTGGCCTGCATGGACGCCGACTGGCGGCCGAAGTGGCGGGTCGATCTGATCCCCACGTACAAGGCGCACCGGGTCGCCGAGGAGCACACCGGCGCGCCGGACGCGGAGGAGGTGCCGGACACCCTCGCCCCGCAGGTGCCCGTCATCGAATCCGTGCTGGACGCGATCGGCATCGCCCGCGTCGGGGTCGCCGGCTACGAGGCGGACGACGTGATCGGCACCTTCACCGCCCGCGCCACGGGCCCGGTCGACATCGTCACCGGCGACCGCGATCTCTACCAGCTGGTGGACGACGGCCGCGGTGTGCGGGTGCTGTACCCGCTCAAGGGCGTGGGCACCCTCCAGGTGACCGACGAGGCGGTGCTGCGCGAGAAGTACGGCGTCGACGGACGGGGGTACGCGGATCTGGCACTGCTGCGCGGCGACCCGAGCGACGGGCTGCCGGGCGTGCCCGGGATCGGCGAGAAGACGGCCGCCAAGCTGCTCGCCGAGTTCGGCGACCTGGCCGGGATCATGGCGGCCGTGGACGACCCGAAGGCGAGGCTCACGCCCTCGCAGCGCCGCCGGCTGACCGAGGCGCGGCCGTATGTGGCGGTGGCGCCGGAGGTGGTGCGGGTGGCCGGTGACGTGCCGCTGCCGGACGTGGACACCGCGCTGCCGGGCGCCCCGCGCGATCCGGCGGGCCTTGAGGGACTGGCGGCCCGGTGGGGCCTCGGCGGCTCGCTCCAGCGGCTGCTGACCACGCTGGACGCGTAGGGAGCGCCCGTAAACGCGGCCGTCAGGTGGGCAATTTTCGAGCAAAGCGCGATCGTTGAACCACAAAGGAAGATCGGGCCACCAGGAGAGATGTTAACTTAGGTATACCTAACCCAGTACGCAGGAGGCCGTGATGGCAGAGCGTCCGGAACGAAAGCCGCGCAAGGTCCACACCGCCCGGGTGGTGCGCACCGAGCGGCTGACCCCGCACATGCAGCGCGTGGTGCTCGGCGGCGACGGGCTCGCCGGCTTCGCGGCGGACACCTGCACCGACCACTATGTGAAGCTCCTGTTCGGTCCACCGGGCGTCACCTACCCGGAGCCCTTCGACCTGGAGCGGATCCGCGCCGAGTTCCCGCGCGAGCAGTGGCCGGTGACCCGGACCTACACGGTGCGCGACTGGGACGCCGAGCACCGCGAGCTGACCCTGGACTTCGTGATCCACGGCGACGAGGGCCTGGCCGGTCCCTGGGCGCTGCGCGTCCAGCCCGGCGAGAGCCTGCGCTTCATGGGTCCCGGCGGCGCCTACGCCCCCGACCCGGACGCCGACTGGCATCTGCTGGTCGGTGACGAGAGCGCGCTGCCCGCCATCGCCCGCGCCCTGGAGACGCTGCCCGCGGGCGCGCGGGCCCACGCCTTCGTGGAGGTCGCCGGGCCCGAGGAGGAGCAGAAGATCGACTCCGCCGCGGAGATCGTCTGGCTGCACCGCGGGGACCGCCCGGTCGGCGCCGCCCTGCTGGAGGCCGTACGCGCCCTGGAGTTCCCCGAGGGCCGACTGCACGCCTTCGTGCACGGCGAGGCCGGTTTCGTGAAGGAGCTGCGCAGCATGCTCCGGGTCGACCTGCGGATCCCGCGCGAGGACCTCTCGATCTCCGGCTACTGGCGCCTCGGTCACAACGAGGACGGCTGGCAGGCGTCCAAGCGCGAGTGGAACGCCCGCATCGAGGCGGAGCAGGAGAGCGGCGCTCGGGCCGCCGCCTGAGCCCCTCCCGGCGCGAACCCCCGGCCCCTCAGCGTGCGTTGATCTCGCCGAACGGCACATGCACGCTCGGGGTCGTCCGCGCCGTGCTCTCCAGGTGCGTCACCTGGTCGTCGAAGAAGATGTGCGGCTCCAGCACCTTCATCACGGCGCCCTTGTCTATGCCGCCGAGGAAGAACGCGCCGTTGACCCGCACGCCCCACTGCTTGAGGCTGTTCACGGCACGCTCGTGCGCCGGGGCGTTGCGCGCGGTCACGATGGAGACATGGACCCGCACCTCGTAGTCCGGGTGCGTCCTGCGCCGTTCCTCCTCCCGGTTCTGGATCCGGTTCACCCCGGCGAGGAAGTCCCGCAGCGGGCCCGCGTCGTGCGGAGTCGCCGCGTTGCGCAGCTCGTGCGCCCGGAACTCCTCCAGCCCCCCGGACTGGTAGACCTGCTCGGCCGCGTCGGTGGCGAGCACCCCGTCGAAGTCGAACGCGATCCGCAGTTCCCGGTCCGCCGCGTCGTCCGGGTACGCCGCCCCCAGCACATGCCCCGCGGGCAGCCCCGCCGCGACGGCCTCCCGCACATCGTCGCCGTTCGCCGACAGGAACAGCGACATGTTCAGCGCCGGCATGAACTTGTACGGGGACCGGCCCTGCATGAACACGGCCCGGCTGATGGGCAGTTCATGGGCCTGTATCGAGCGCATGACCCGCAGCCCGGTGTCGGGGTCGTTGCGGGACAGGATGATGACCTCCACCAGCGGATCGCCCGGCTCCCCGAGGTCGTTGAGCGAGAGCAGCCTGCGGATGAACGCGAACGCCACCCCGGGGCGCAGCGTGTCGTCCCGGTTCTCCTCCTGGTAGGCCCGGTAGGCCTCCTCGCCCTGCTCCCTGAACACCGCGTCGGACTCGCGCAGATCGAACAGGGCGCTGGAGGCGACACCGACGACGAGCCGGTTCGCGAGGTCATAGGCAGGCATGCGCCTTATCTTCACACCGGAATCGCCCCCGGGATCCCACGGCCGCCCGCCCGGGTTCAGTCCCCGCGCACCCGGGCGTGCAGATGCATGTCGTGCCAGCCGTCGAGGTGCAGATACGCCTTGCGCCGGGTGCCCTCCGGGACGAAACCGGCCTTGGCGGCGACCCGGCAGGACGCCTCGTTGGCGGTGGAGTGCATCAACTCCAGCCGGTGGAAACCGATCTCCTCGAACGCCCAGTGCGTCAGCGCGCCGGCCGCCCGGGTCGCCACGTTACGGCCGCGGGCCCGCGCCACGGTCCAGTAGGCGAGTTCGGCCAAGCCGTCGGCCAGCTCGATCTGCCGCAGCGCGACCCTGCCCAGCAGCCGCTCGGTGCCCTCCTCCACGACCGCCCACTGCGGCTCCCGCTCCCCGGCCCACGCCCGCCGCCACTGCGCGATCCACCCGGCGGCCTCCGCCTCGGACACGCAGGACCTGCCGTGGAAGCGGTGCATCAGCGGATCCTGGAACGCCGCGTACACGGCGGGCGCGTCCGCCTCCCGCCAGGGGCGCAGCACCAGGCCGTCACCGGCCGGGATGACGGGCTGGTCGGTACGGGCGAGGGCGCCGGCGGTCAGCACCGGGCTGGTGAGAAGGGGCACGGTCCACATACTGCCGCCCCGGGTCCCCCTCCCCCGGCCGTTCGGCGACACCCCACCCCTCGCACCCCTGACCGTCACCCCCGGCCGCCGTACGGCCACCCCGCGATGCCCGCACGCCCCCGCCCCTCCCCTCGTACCCTTGACCAGGTGAGACGCCGTACGCCGCCCCCGCCCGCCCCGCTCCCCCAGCGCGACGGGGTCGACCCCGTGCGGGTGCGGCTGCCCGCGGGCGGCGCGTGGGCCACCGTCGGCGAGCATCTGGTGGCGCGGCTCTCCGGTGCCGGGCCCGGGACGGTCGAGGCGATGTTCGCGGCCGGGCGGATCGTGGGCGCCGACGGGCGGGCGGTGCCCGCGGACGCGCCGTACCGGCCGGGGATGTTCGTATGGTTCCACCGGGAGCTGCCCGCCGAGGTGCCCGTGCCGTTCCCGCTGCCGGTCGTGTACCGGGACGAGCACATCGTCGTGGCCGACAAGCCGCACTTCCTCGCCACCACCCCGCGCGGCAGCCATGTCACCCAGACCGCGCTCGCCCGCCTCCGCCACGACCTGGGCATCCCGGCGCTCTCGGCCGCCCACCGCCTGGACCGGCTCACCGCCGGACTGGTGCTGTTCACGGTACGGCCCGAGGAACGCGGCGCGTACCAGACGCTGTTCGGCGCCCGCCGGGTCGCCAAGGAGTACGAGGCCGTGGCGCCGTACGACGCGGCGCTCACCCTGCCCCGGACCGTGCGCAGCCGGATCCTGAAGGAGCGCGGGGTGCAGGCCGCCCGACAGATCGAGGGCGAGCCCAACGCCGAGACCCGGGTGGAGCTGGTGGACCGGCGGGACGGGCTCGGCCGCTACCGGCTGCTCCCGCGCACCGGGCAGACCCATCAGCTGCGGGTGCATCTGAGCGCGCTCGGCGTGCCCATCCTCGGCGACCCGCTCTATCCGCGGGTGCTCCCCCCGGTGCCGGCCGGTGACTTCCGCCGCCCCCTGCAACTGCTCGCACGGAGGCTGGAGTTCACCGATCCGGTCACCGGCGCCGAGCACGCCTTCACCAGCGGGCGCACCCTGCTGGCCTGGGCCTCCTACCCCGAGTGGGCGGCGGGCTGACCCGGACCGCTCACTCGCCGCGCCACCAGCGCAGCAGCCGCTGCCAGGGCCCCCGCGCCGGGGCGCCGACCGGCATCGGCGGCAGCGGCGCGGGCCGGGGCGGCGGTACGGCCGCGGGGAGCGCGGCGCCCTGCGACTCCCGGCGCTGGGCGGGCAGCCGCAGATCGGGGGGCAGGCCGGGGCCCGCGTAGGCGCGGGGCGGCATGTCGGTGTCCTGCTGCGGCTTGGGTTCGAACCTGACCGGCAGCGACACCAGGTGCCGGGAGGCGATGGAGGAGCGCCAGCGCAGATCGTCCTCGGCGCAGGCCAGCTGGACGTCCGGCAGCCGGGTCAGCAGGGCGTCGACGCCGACGTCGGCGATGGCGCGCCCGATGTCCTGCCCCGGGCACTCGTGCGGGCCGCCGCCGAAGGCGAGGTGGGAGCGGTTGCCCTGCATGCTCGCGGCCAGGTCGGGCCGTACCCGCGGGTCGATGTTGCCCGGCGCGGGCGCGAACAGGATCCCGTCGCCCTTGGCGATGCGCTGCCCGCCCAGCTCGGTGTCCTGCTTGGCGTAGTAGCCGAAGACGGTGCTGAAGGGCGGCTCGTCCCACAGGGACTGCTCGATCGCCTCCGGCACGGTCATCTGCCCGCCGTTGAGCCGGGCCCGGAACCCGGGTTCGGTCAGGACCATGCGCAGCGCGTTGGCGAGCAGGTTGGCGGTGGCCTCGTAGGCGGCGAACAGGACGAGCCGCAGGTGTTCGCGGACCTCGTCGTCGCTGAGCCGGGCCTCGTGCATGACGAGGTGGCTGGTGAAGTCGTCCTCGGGCTGGGCGCGGCGGCGCAGGGTGAGCCGGTTCAGCGCGTCCATGACGTAGGCGTGGCTCTGGATGGCGGTCTCGGTGCCCTTGAGGGCGTCCCGGGCGGCCTGCACCATCCGGTCGTTGTACTCCTCGGGCATGCCGAGGATCTCGCACAGCACCGCCATCGGCAGATGCTCGGCGAACTGCGCGACGAGGTCGGCGCGGCCCCGTTCGCAGAACCCGTTGACCAGGTGCTGGGTGTGGCCGCCGATGTGCCGGCGGACACTGCGGTGGTCGATGGTGGCCATGGCGGAGGTGACGGCGTTGCGCAGCCGCAGGTGTTCGTCGCCCTCGGCATGGGAGCAGATGGGCTGCCAGGCGATGTGCGGCATCAGCGGGTGGTCCTGTTTGACCCGGCCGTCCAGGAGCGGGGCCCAGATGCGGCTGTCGCGGGTGTACTGCGAGGGGCTGCGCACCACCTGGAGGTTCTCGGCGTGCCCGAGCACCACCCACATCGGTACGTCGTCGTGCAGCAGTACGGGGGCGACCGGGCCGTACTGTTCGCGCAGCCGTTCGTAGAGGTCGTCCAGGTCCTCCGCGCCCGCGCCGTAGAGCCGGTGCAGTCCCCCGGGTCCGAGGCCGTGTGCGGGGCAGCCGGGTGGCGGGCCGAACAGGGGGTCGTGGGTGCCGGTGGCCGAGGTGCCGGTCGGAGGCTGGTGTTCAGGCGTCACAGTGATCGCTCCGGAACGGAAATAAGGAGTGCGGGTGAGTCAGGTGAGGGCGCCGGAGAGGGCGAGCGAGTGCAGGAACCGCATCAGGGTGAGCAGCACGTCCTTGCTGGAGGCGCGGCGGCGCACATCGCATTCGACGATCGGGATCTCGGGGGTCAGATCGAGCGCGGTGCGCAGTTCCTCGACGGGGTAACGGGGCGCGTCCGGGAAGGAGTTGACGGCGACCACGAAGGGCACGCCGCGTTCCTCCAGGCGGCCCATGACGTCGAAGCTGACCTCCAGGCGCCGGGTGTCGACGAGCACGACCGCACCGAGCGCGCCCTCGAACAGGCCGTTCCACAGGAACCAGAAGCGCTCCTGGCCCGGGGTGCCGAAGAGGTAGAGCACCAGTTTGTCGGTGATGCTGATCCGGCCGAAGTCCATGGCGACGGTGGTGGCGGTCTTGGACTCGGAGCCGTAGTTGTCGTCGATCCCGATGCCGGCCTGGGTCATGGTCTCCTCGGTGGTCAGCGGTTTGATCTCGCTGACGGAGCCGACCATGGTGGTCTTGCCGACGCCGAAGCCGCCCACGATCACGATCTTCACCGCGGCCTGGGCCGTGTGCGGCAGCTGGTCCGCGGTGCGCGGTCCGGGGATCGTGTCAGAGCCTTTGAAGTCCATGCATCACCGCTTCGAGGAGGGAACGGTCGGGGGCCGTGCGGCGGGTGGCCGGGGCGCGCGCCTGCACCAGTTCGGCCGTGATCATCTCCGTGATCAGTACGGTCATCGCGCTGAACGGCAGGGTGAGGTAGGCCGACAGCTCGGCCAGGGACAGCGGGGCGGCGCACAGGTCGAGCACCGCCGTGTGCTCCGGCGAGGCACCGGGCGGCGGGGTCCGGCGGGCCACGATCAGGGTCACGAGGTCGAGTTCGGCGCGGCCGCCGTCGGCGGTCCCGGTGACGGCGTAGAGCCGCTCGGGGTTGCGGGGCGGGGGCTGGCCGTCCGGGGTGCCGTGCGCGGGCGGTCCGCCGGCGGCCGCGGGCGCGTGCGCGCCGGCCGCGGCGCCGTGCGGGGACCGGCCGTCCGCCGGGCCGTGCGGGGTACGGCCGTCCGCCGGGCCGTGCGGGGTACGGCCGTCCGCCGGATCGGCGTACGGAGGCGGCCGCAACCGCGGCGAGGACGGGGACGGCGGCGGGGTGGTCGGCGGGTTCGGCGCGCGCCGTTGTCGTCGTGGAGGGGTCATACGGTCTGCCCGTCCCGCCGGGGCGGACTGGTGAGGTGGGCGCCGATCCGCACGACGAGGTCGCGCATCATGCCGCTCATCCGGCCCGGTTCGCAGGTGACGTCGGCGAGCACGGCGAGGTAGGCGTTGGCGCCCGCGTTCATCAGATAGAAGTAGCCGCCCTCGATCTCCACGACGACGACCTTCATCTCCCCGGCGCCGGGGATCTCCTGGATGATGGCGCCCGCCAGGCTCTGCACGCCCGCGCAGGCGGCGGCCACCCGGTCGGCGGCGTCGGGATCGCCGCCGTAGCGGGCGATGCGCAGGCCGTCGGAGGAGAGCACCACGATCATCTCGATGCCCGGCACTCCGTCGTTGAGCTGCTTGAGCATCCAGTCGAAGTTGCCTCGCTGCTGGATCACTGGACGGTCCCCTCGTCGTCGGCCTCGGTGGGGGCGGCCGAGTCATCGATCAGGTGCAGGTACTTGGTGGGGTTGAGCGTGAAGTCGGTCAGCTCGGGGGCGGTGGCGCCCTCGGGCATGCCCTTGCGCAGCCCGTCGAAGAAGTCGTCGATCCACATGCCCGGGGGGCGTTCGATGAGCTTCTTGCGCTCGGGGTCCACCTCCGGCTCGGGCTCGGGTTCCCGGCGGGTCTGGGACCAGATGGTGGGGTGGCCCTCACGTTCGGCCCGCTCGATGGCGGCCTCCTCGGCCCAGCGCTGGCTCAGCGGGACCTTCATCCTGCTGCGGCGCTGCGGCAGCCCGCCCGCCGTCCACTCGGTGACCTCGGGGACGTCGTCCTCCATGGAGATACCGGCGGGGATCTTGGGGCTGGTGGGGCGGCGCTTCTTGGGGCGGCGCTTGGGGCCCTCGACGGCGCCGAGTTCGGGCATCGGGATGCCGGTCGCGCCGATGCCGTGGGCGACGCCGACGCCGGGCTCGGTGGTGGTCATCACGCGCGGCACGATGAGGATCGCGCGCAGCCCGCCGTACGCGGAGGTGCGCAGCGAGACCTCCATGTCGAACTGCTTGCACAGCCGCCCGACGACGGCGAGGCCGAGGCGCGGGTTGTCGCCGAGGTTGTGCGCGTCGTCGCCGTTCTTGGCGTCCTCGATCATCTTCTCGATGCGGATCCGGGACTCCTCGTTGAGGCTGACCCCGGCGTCCTCGATCTCGATGACGATGCCCGTCTGCACCTCCACGGCGGTGACGTGCACCTTGGTGGTGGGCGGCGAGTAGCGGGTGGCGTTGTCGAAGAGTTCGGCCGCGGCGTGGATGACCGGCTCGACCGCGGTGCCCTTGATGTTGATGTTGCAGATCGACGCCAGGTGGATGCGGTGGTAGTCCAGGATCCGGGACATGGCGCCGCGCAGGGTGCTGTAGAGGGACACCGGCAGGGGCCACTGGCGGCCGGGGCGCCCGCCGCCGAGGACGCCGATGGTGTCGGCGAGCCGGCCGATCAGCGAGCTGCCGTGGTCCAGGCGCAGCAGGTCGTCGAAGACCTCGGGGTTGCGGCCGTGGTCCTCCTCCATCTCCCGCAGTTCCACGGCCTGCTGGTGCACGATGGCCTGGACGCGGCGGGCGATGCTGACGAAGGAGCGCTCGGTGGCGATCCGCATGGTGATCTCGTGGTCGGCGCCACGCAGCGCGACCCGGGTCATCTCGCGGTAGACGTCGGGCAGGACGCGCAGGTCGGGGTCGGCGTCGTAGACGTTCGCCATGACGTCGCGGAGCATCTCGCCGCGCGAGAGCCGGGCGAAGCCCCACGGCAGGATGTCCTTGGCGAAGCGGTGGATCAGCGCCTCGTGGTCGGCGAGCCGCTCCTCCAGGCAGGCGGTGTCATGGGCGTGCGCGGCCCGCTCCTCGCGCAGCAGGCGGCCGCGCCGGGCGGCCTCGCCGCCGGTGACCAGGACGAGGAGTACGGCGAGGGCCCCGCACAGGCCGACCGCGACCCGGGCCGGCTGCGGCACCAGGGCGGCGGCGACCGCGCTCGCCACGGCCATCACCATGACGGGCGGCAACAGGACGCGGGCGTAGGGACGTTCCCGGCGACCGGGCGGCTTCGGAACACTCACCATGGATGCCTTCTGGGACGGATCGGCTGGGTGTCGGAAGAGTTTTCGGGGGGAAGATTCATGGCACAGACCGGATCTTCGGCATGTTTGGGAACAGGCGCGCGAATTACCTCAACTTGGTGCGCCGCGGGCGAGCTTAGTCCGACCGGATCATCGCCGTGTCATATTCAGCGACCGCCTGAAATCCCCCGGCACCAGGAGTACTCTCGACCCCATTTGCACGCTGAGCTTCCGTTCGAACACGTTCGGTCAGGGTGTACGGGCATACGAAAACCGGCTCACCCCGAAGGGTGAGCCGGTCATCGCCGAGCTGCCGGTCAGCCGACCGACGAGTAGGCCACCACACCCCGCAGCAGCTGATCGACGGCCTTGCGCGCGGCCTTCGCCACGGTCGAGCCCTCGCGGGGCGCCGCCGCCGAGATCTGCCCCAGCACATCGATCACCTGCTTGCACCAGCGCACGAAGTCGCCCGCGGGCATCTCCGCCTCGCGCAGCACCTCGTCCAGGCCCTTGCCCGACGCCCACATGTAGGCGGCCCAGGCGAAACCGAGATCGGGCTCGCGCTGGCCCACGCCCTCGGTCTGGCTGATCCGGAAGTCCTCCTCCAGACCGTCCAGCCGGCCCCAGATGCGCACCATCTCCCCCAGCGCGGCCTTCGCCTTGCCGGAGGGCACCTTGGGCGCCGTCGCGTCGTCGCTGAGCCGTGCCTCGTACACCAACGCCGAGACGCACGCGGCGAGTTCGGCGGGCGCGAGGTCCTCCCAGACGCCCTCGCGCAGGCATTCGCTGGCCAGCAGGTCCAGTTCGCCGTAGAGCCGGGCGAGCCGCCGGCCGTGCTCAGTGACCTCGTCGCCCCGCAGATAGTCCAGCTCGGTCAGCAGGGCGACGATCCGGTCGAAGGTCCGCGCGATGGTGTTCGTACGGCCCTCGATCCGGCGCTCCAGCTGCGAGGTGTCGCGCAGCAGCCGGTGGTAGCGCTCGGCCCAGCGGGCGTGGTCCTCGCGGTCGTCGCAGCCATGGCAGGGGTGCGCGCGCAGGGCGGTGCGCAGCCGGGCGATCTCCCGGTCGTCGGCGGCCTGGGAGCGCTTCTTGCGGGCCCGCTCCGGCGGGATGTGCCCGGCCTTGGAGCGCAGCGCGGACGCCAGGTCCCGGCGCGACTGCGGCGAGCGCGGGTTGAACGTCTTCGGGATCCGCATCCGGTCCAGCGCCTCCACCGGCACCGGGAAGTCCATCGACGCCAGCCGCTTGACCTGCCGCTCGGCCGTCAGCACCAGCGGGCGCGGCCCGTCCTGGTGGTCGTAGCCGCGATGCCCGTGGGAACGCCCGGCGGGCAGACCCGGGTCCAGCACCAGGGCGAGCCCCGCGTACTTGCCCGTGGGCACATGGATGACATCGCCCGGCCTCAGCTTCTCCAGCGACGCGGCCGCCTCGGACCGCCGCAGGTGGGCGCCCTGCCGGGCCAGCTCCGTCTCCCGGTCCTTCAGCTCGCGCCGCAGCCGCGCGTACTCCTCGAAGTCGCCGAGGTGGCAGGTCATGGAGGCCTGGTAACCGGCCAGCCCCTCCTCGTTGCGCTGCACCTGCCGGGAGATCCCGACGACCGAGCGGTCCGCCTGGAACTGCGCGAACGACGTCTCCAGCAGCTCGCGCGAACGGTGCCGACCGAACTGCTCGACCAGGTTGACCGCCATGTTGTACGACGGCCGGAAGCTGGAGCGCAGCGGATACGTACGGGTACCCGCCAGACCGGCCAGATGCTCGGGGCTCATCCCCCGCTGCCAGAGCACCACGGCGTGGCCCTCGACGTCGATGCCCCGCCGGCCCGCACGGCCCGTCAGCTGGGTGTACTCGCCCGGCGTGATGTCGGCGTGCTGCTCGCCGTTCCACTTGACGAGCTTCTCCAGCACCACCGAGCGGGCGGGCATGTTGATGCCGAGCGCGAGGGTCTCGGTCGCGAACACGGCCTTGACCAGGCCGCGCACGAACAGCTCCTCCACGACCTCCTTGAAGGTCGGCAGCATGCCCGCGTGATGGGCGGCGATGCCCCGCTCCAGGCCCTCCAGCCACTCGTAGTACCCGAGGACGTGCAGATCCTCCGAGGCGATATGGGCGGTGCGCTCCTCGACCAGGGCCCTGACCCGCTCCCGCGCCTCCTCGTCGTTCAGCCTGAGCCCCGCGTACAGGCACTGCTGTACGGCGGCCTCGCAGCCGGCGCGGCTGAAGATGAAGGTGATGGCCGGCAGCAGGCCCTCGGCGTCCAGGCGCTCGATGACCTCGGGGCGGCCCGGCGTCCACGCCCGTGAACGCTGGCGGCGCTCCCGCTCCCGGTCGGCCTCCCGCATCGACCGCCCGCGGCGGCGGTCCTGGTACGACGGCCGGGTCGCCTCCATCCGCGCGAGGCGCGCCAGGTCGGGGTTGACGGCCTTCTTGTGGCCCTCGCCCTCCTCGAACAGGTCGTACATCCGCCGCCCGGCCAGCACATGCTGGAACAGCGGCACGGGCCGGTGCTCGGAGACGATCACCTCGGTGTCGCCGCGGACGGTGTCCAGCCAGTCGCCGAACTCCTCCGCGTTCGACACGGTCGCCGACAGCGAGACCAGGGTCACGGAGGCGGGCAGATGGATGATCACCTCCTCCCAGACGGCGCCGCGGAAGCGGTCGGAGAGGTAGTGCACCTCGTCCATGACCACATGGCCGAGGCCCAGCAGGGTCTGGGAGCCCGCGTACAGCATGTTCCTGAGCACCTCGGTGGTCATCACGACCACCGGTGCCTCGGAGTTCACGCTGTTGTCGCCGGTGAGGAGGCCGACCTTGTCCGCGCCGTAGCGGCGGCACAGGTCGGCGTACTTCTGGTTGGACAACGCCTTGATGGGTGTCGTGTAGAAGCACTTCTTGCCCTGGAGCAGGGCGAGGTGGACGGCGAACTCGCCCACGATCGTCTTGCCCGAGCCGGTGGGGGCGGCGACCAGCACGCCCTTGCCGGCTTCGAGTGCCTGGCAGGCCTCGATCTGGAAGGGGTCGAGGCCGAAGTCGTACATCTCGCGGAAGGATGCGAGCGCGGTGGCCTGCTCGGCTGCCCGCTGGCGGGCCGCCGCGTACCGCTCGGCCGGTGAGAGGTCCTCTGTCATCGTGCTTTCGAGCGTACCGGGCCCCACCGACAACAGGACGATCATTATCCGGAACGTGCGCTGAGCGGAGAAATGCCCCCGGCCCGGGAGAACCCGGTCCGGGGGCACTACGCCTCGCCCCGCGATGTGGGTCAGGTCACATCGTCGTAGCCGTTGACGTGGTCCTTGGCCGGCAGCTCGGGGGCGGAGCTCGCGCTCACGGACTCCACCTCGCCGACCGCCTCGGGCGTGAGGTCCAGCTCGGAGGCCTCGTCGTCCGACAGTCCGTCGTCCGCGCGGCGGGCCCGGCGCCGGTCGTTGAGCAGCGAGAAGGCCACCGCGATGAAGAAGAGCGCCCAGATCGGCGCCGCCAGCGCCAGCATCGACATGGGGTCCGCGCCGGGCGTGGCCACCGCCGCGAAGGCGGCGATGCCGACGACCATGGCCCGCCACCAGCCGAGCATGCGCTTGCCGGTCAGGATGCCCGTCAGGTTGAGCATGACCAGCAGCAGCGGCATCTCGAAGGCGAGTCCGAAGACCACCACCATGCGCGTGACCAGGTCGAGCAGCTTGTCCAGCGACAGCAGGTTCTCCACCCCGGACGGGGTGAGGTCGATCATCACCTTCGCCGTGATGGGCAGCACGTGGTACGCGAGGAAGCCGCCGCCGAGGAACAGCGGCACGCCGAAGCCGACGAACGCGTACGCGTACTTCTTCTCGTGGCGGTGCAGGCCGGGCGCGACGAACGCCCACAGCTGGTAGAGCCAGACCGGGGAGGCCAGCACCACACCGGCGGTCAGCGACGCCTTCAGGGCCAGCGTGAACGGGCCCAGCAGGTCGCCGATCGTGATGTGCGCGCAGTGGGTGTCCTTGCTGGCCTGCGACAGCTCACCGAAGGACTGGTGGCAGCCCACCGAACGCAGCAGCGGCGCGGTGATGATGTCGATGATGTCCTTGTAGAAGAAGGCGGAGACGATCGTGACGACGACGATCGCCAGGACACCCTTGGTGAGCCGGTTGCGCAGCTCACGCAAGTGATCCCCGAGCGGCATGCGCCCCTCGGGGTCCCTCTCCGTGCGGGCGGACTTGGGCAACCCACATCCTCATCTCGTGCAGCGGACCGGGACCCCCGGTCCTCGCGTCAGCGCTGGGTGGAGTCGGTCGGCTCGTTGACCGGGCGGGAGCTGGTCACATCGCCGGGCGCGGCCTGGATCGTGCGCTGCGCGGGGGCCGGCTCCTCGGCGGACGGGGCGGAGGCGGCGTTCTGCTTGCCACCGTCGTCCTTCATCGCCTTGGCCTCGCTCTTCAGGATGCGAGCGGACTTGCCGAGGGAACGGGCCATGTCCGGGAGCTTCTTGGAACCGAACACGAGGACGATGACCAGCACCAGAAGCACCAGGTGCCACGGCTCAAGTGCGTTGCGGAACATAAGTCTTCACCTTCTCACTGAGGCGGGGCGACGGCTTGTCCGACCGATCGGACAGGTGTCCGACCATCGTGCCGGCAGCGATCGTATCGCCCGGGGGTGAACGTCGGACACACCCCGTGCGTACTCCAGCTCTGCGGACCGCGCCTCGATCTCCGGGCCGCGACCAGCAGCGTACCTGGCGGAAGCGGCAAGGTGACAGGGCGAAGTGACCCAAAGCGCATCACAAGACGACATCACAGGGCGTCCACCGCCCGGGCCACGCTCACCGCCGACCGTTCCAGGTCCTCGGCCGCCCGGTTGATGCGCCGCGCGGAGTCCGCGACCTGCCGCCCGAGGCGGCGCGCCTCCACGAACACCCGGACGGCGAGGACTCCCAGGACGGCGAGGCCCAGGAACCCCATGGCTACCGCGAACATCGGCCAGAACATGAGGCCGAGCCTAGACCGTCCGGCGGGCCGCCCCGCACCCGGCCGCACCGGGGGCGGCCACCGGCTACACCGTCGAGTGGAGCCGCAGGGTCCGCACCCCGCCGTCCGTGAGCAGCTCCACGATGCGCTCCCCGGCCGGCTTGCGGACCGAGGCACCGCAGTCGGGGCAGGTGAAGGAGTAGAACGTGGTCCGGTCGCTGGCCCCGATGGCCAGCCGCAGCGCGCTCGCGGACAGCTCGAAGCGGCCCCGGCAGTCCGGGCAGCCCGCCCTGAACACCACGGGGACCACGCCCCGCATCCCCGCGAACGCGGTCGCCACCGTCATCCCGCTCGCCTCGGACACCGCGGTCTCGTTCACAGCCGTCACTCCTCTTTCGCCGGCCGGACCACCGACCGGTCCCTCAGCCGACCCGCCGACCGGCCCGCGGGCCGGTCCACCGGCGGGCCGGACGCCCGGACCACCGACCGGACCGCCGCTCGCCCGCCGTCCGGGCGCCCCGGCCGCGCGCAGCGGGCACGGTCACGGTGGACACGCCCTAAGGAACAGGCGGGCCCCGCCGCCCCGCGGCTCATCCGCGCGCCCCGGCGGCTTCCGGCGCCGGTCCGTGCGGGACGTCGTACGCCGCCAGCGCCTCGGCGGCCGCGCGGCGGGCGCTGTCGGCCAGCTCGGGCGGGGAGACGATCCGGCCGTCGCGGCCCAGGCGCAGCGCCAGGCGGCGCAGGGAGGCCGGTTCGGGGGTGCGCAGGGTGATGCGCAGCCCGCCGTCGGACAGCTCCTCGGCGCTGTCGTGCGGGTAGTACTCGGCGACCCAGCGGCCGCCGGGCCCGACCTCGATGACCACCTCGGGGTCCTCGGCGGCGGGCTGGACCAGCGCCTCGGACAGATCGCGCAGCTCCACCTCGGGCGGCGCGGACGGCTCGTCCAGGACGCGGATCTCGGCGACCCGGTCGAGCCGGAAGGTGCGCCGGGCCTCGGAGCGCCGGCACCACGCCTCGACATAGGTGTGGCCGACGCTGACCAGGCGGATCGGGTCGATCTCGCGCTCGGTGACCTCGTCGCGGGCCGGGGAGTAGTAGCGGATCCACAGCCGGCGGCGCTCGGAGATGGCACGGTCCACGTCCGCGAAGACGCCGCCCTCCGACTCGAAGGTCACCGACAGCCGGGAGCTGGCGCCCGCGGCCTCGCCCGCCGCCGTCTCCACCTTGGCGGTGGCGCGCAGCAGCGCCTGGCGGTCGCCCTCGCGCAGCCCCGGCAGCGTGGCCACCGCGCGGGCGGCCACCAGCAGGGCGGTGGCCTCGTCGGCGGCCAGCCGCAGCGGCTCCGCGGCCTCCTCGCCGAGCGCGGCCGGGTTGTGCCACCAGATCCGCTCGCCGTCGGTGTCGATGTCCAGCAGATCGCCGCCGCGGAAGCTGGTCCCGCACATCGGCAGCAGATCGAGGTCGGCGACCAGCTCGTCCTCGGTGATCCCGAAGGCGCGGGCCACGTCCGCGATCCGGGCGCCGGGCCGCTCGCGCAGATAGGTCACCAGGGAGAGCATCCGCCGGGTCTGGTCGATGGCGTTGACGGCCCTGGCCGGTTTGCCTGCCACAGTCCTGCTCCCCCTCAGCCCTTGGCCACGGCGCGCAGCCGGTCCACCACATCGGCCCGCAGCTCGGCCGGCTCCACGACCACCACATCGGGCCCGAACTCCACCAGCCAGGCGTCCAGGCCATGGCCGTACGGAATCTCCAACTCGTCCCAGCCGTCACCGAGTTCCCGCACCTTCGCGGCCTTCGCCCGCAGCGGGTACCCGGCACCGGAGCGCAGCCGGATCAGCGCCGAGCGGTCGGCCGTCTCACCGGCCCAGCCCGCCACGGTCTCGCGCACGGTCACCACGTCGGGCACGGGCACGGTGAAGCCCGTACCGCGCGAGCGGACCTTGCCGGTGATCCGGGACAGCCGGAAGACGCGCTCGGCGCCCCGGTCCCGGTCGAAGCCGGCCAGGTACCAGTGGCCGCGCCAGCACTCCAGCGCCCACGGCTCGACATGCCGGGGCTCGGGGTGGGCGGCGGAGGCCTTGCGGTAGTCGAACAGGACCGGGCGGCGGTCGCGGCAGGCCAGCATCAGCGGCTCGAAAGCGGCCTCGTGCACCGGGATGCGCGGCTCCAGCGCGGCATGCCCCTCGTACGGGTCGACCTCCTCGGGCAGCCCGGCCGCGCGCAGCTTCTGCAGGGCGCCGCTGGCGGCACCGGCGAGCCGGGCCTGCTGCCAGACCTTGGCGGCCAGGCCCAGCGCGGCGGCCTCCTCGGCGTCCAGCGTGATGGGCGGCAGCCGGTTGCTGTCGCGGCGGGCGAGATAGCCGACCTCGCCGTCGAGGTTCTCGACGGTCTCGATCACCAGGCCCAGCTCGCGCAGATCGTCCTTGTCGCGCTCGAACATCCGGTTGAAGGAGTCGTCGCTGCCGCTGCCGCCCTTCTCGGGGCGCACGGATTCGACATACGCCTCGATGGAGTCGCGCAGCTCGCGCTTGCTGAGCGGCCGCCGTGCGCCGAGCAGGCACAGCGCGAGGTTCATCAGCCGCTCGGCCTTGGCAATGGCCATCGACGCCCTTCGCCTTCTGTTTTGTGCTTCCGACCGTCGACCGTACCGCTCCCGGGCGCGGGGACAAAAGCCGAGGGCCCATGCCCGGACAGGCATGGGCCCCAGACGGTCGGATCCGGTCGGAAACGGCCGATGGCTCGGGTACGGCTCAGACCGCGAGCAGGTCCACCACGAAGATCAGCGTCTCGCCCGGCTTGATCGCCGGGGTCGGGCTCTGGTCGCCGTAGGCGAGGTGGGCCGGAATGGTCAGCTGGCGGCGGCCACCGACCTTCATGCCCTGCACACCGCGGTCCCAGCCCGCGATGACGCGGCCGCCACCCAGCGGGAAGCGGAACGGGGTGCCGCGGTTCCAGCTGGCGTCGAACTCCTCACCGGTGCTGAAGGCGACACCGACGTAGTGCACGGTCACGTTCTGACCCGCCTGCGCGACCGGCCCGTCGCCCTCCCAGATGTCCTTGATCTCAAGGTCCTTCGGGGCCTCGCCCTCGGGGAAGTCGATCTCGGGCTTCTCGATGTTCACGTCAAAAGCTCCTGCGTAGGTACGACACGAAACACGGACAGTCTTTCATCCCCGCACCCCCACCGCCCCACACGGACACCCCCTACATCGCGGCCAGGATGTCCACCGTGAACACCAGCGTCGCCCCCTTGCCGACCGGGCCGCCGCTCGGCGGATTGTCGCCGTACCCCAGCTGCGGCGGCACCACCACCAGCACCCGGCTGCCCACCTTCTTGCCGACCAGCCCCTGCGCCAGCCCCTTGACCGTCTCCTGCATCTGCGACAGCGAGAACTGGCTCAACCGCCCCGAACCGTACGTCCGCTGGAACGTCTTGCCGCCGTCCCACACAAGCCCCTGGAACTGGCAGAGCACCGTCTGATCCGCCTTCAGCTCCGGACCGTCGCCCTCCAGCACATACGTGGACACCAGCTTGTCCGGCGCGCTCGTGTGCGGCACCTTCACCACCGGAACCGTGCCGTCGGTGACCGTGGCGACCTTCGGCAGCGCCGGATCGTTCTGCGGAACCGCCTTGCCCCGCGCCGAACTCTTCGAGTTGAACGAATCGATCACATCGACGACGAAGACCAGCGTGTCCGTCCCCTTGATCCCCGCCTGCGGATTGCCCGCCTTGCCGTAGCCCCAGGTCGGCGGCACCGCGATCTCCACCCGGCTGCCGGTCTTCTTCCCGACCAGGCCGTACCGCCAGCCGTCGATCAGACTGCCCTGCGCCAGCTGCATCACCAGCGGCGCATGCCGGTCGTACGAATTGTCGAACACCTTGCCGGTGTCCCAGATCTGGCCCAGGTAGTTCGCCTGGACGAAGTCGTTCTCCGCGACCGTACGACCCGTCCCCGGGATCGCCGTGCGCACCGCCAGATTCTTCGACGGCGCGCCCGTGCCCTTCGCCACCGTCGGCTTCTCACCGAAGCGCGTACCCGCCGTGATCGCCGGCAGCGGACCGTCCACGATCTTGGGCGGCGGCGCACTCGGCGCCGAGGGTGACGGAGACGCGCCTGCCTGACTCGAACCGGACTTGCCGCCGCACCCGGCGAGCGTGACCAGTCCAGCGGGAACGGTGGCGAGAAGAAGCGAACGTCGGCGCACGGAAGAGCCTCGTAATCGGTCGGTCTTGCGGATGACGTGCGCGCAACTCTACGACCGACACGGGCGCCGCACGCGAAACGCACGACACGCGTGTGGCGTTGCGGCAGACCACCACCGCAACGCCACACCCGCCACCGGCAGCCGGACGGCTACATTCCGGCGATCAGCTTCTCCACCCGGTCGTCCACCGAACGGAACGGGTCCTTGCACAACACGGTGCGCTGCGCCTGGTCGTTGAGCTTCAGATGCACCCAGTCCACCGTGAAGTCCCGGCGCTGCTCCTGCGCCCGCCGGATGAAGTCACCGCGCAGCCGCGCCCGAGTCGTCTGCGGCGGAACCGACTTGCCCTCGAAGATCCGCACGTCATTGCAGATCCGCGCCGCCTGCCCCTTCTTCTCCAGCAGGTAGTACAACCCGCGCCGACGGTGGATGTCGTGATACGCGAGGTCTATCTGCGCGACCCGCGGATGCGACATCGTCATGTTGTGCTTGGCCCGGTACCGCTCGATGAGCTTGTACTTCATCACCCAGTCGATCTCGGTCTCGATCCGGTCCAGCTCCTCCGACTCGATCGCGTCCAGGGTGCGGCCCCACAGCTCAAGGACCCGCTCGACCGTCCCCGTACGGATCCCGCGGCGCTCGCAGAAGTCCACCGCCTTGTCGAAGTACTCGCGCTGCACCTCCAGCGCCGACGCCTCCCGGCCACTGGCCAGACGCACCTTGCGCCGCCCCGTGATGTCATGGCTGACCTCGCGGATCGCCCGGATCGGGTTCTCCAGGGTCAGATCCCGCATCACCGTGCCCGCCTCGATCATCCGCAGCACCAGGTCGGTCGCCCCGACCTTCAGCAGCATCGTCGTCTCCGACATGTTCGAGTCGCCCACGATGACATGCAGCCGGCGGTAGCGCTCCGCGTCCGCGTGCGGCTCGTCACGGGTGTTGATGATCGGCCGGGAACGCGTCGTCGCCGACGACACGCCCTCCCAGATGTGCTCGGCACGCTGGCTCACGCAGTACACGGCACCCCGCGGAGTCTGCAGCACCTTCCCCGCGCCACACAGCAACTGCCGCGTGACCAGGAACGGGATCAGAATGTCCGCGAGCCGGGAGAACTCGCCGTGCCGCGCCACCAGATAGTTCTCATGGCAGCCGTACGAGTTACCCGCCGAATCGGTGTTGTTCTTGAACAGGTAGACGTCGCCCGCGATTCCCTCCTCGTGCAGGCGTCGTTCCGCGTCCACCAGGAGTCCCTCGAGAATGCGCTCGCCGGCCTTGTCGTGGGTGACCAGTTCGATCACATTGTCACACTCGGGTGTCGCGTATTCCGGATGTGAGCCCACGTCGAGATACAGCCGGGCACCGTTCCGCAGAAAGACATTGCTGCTGCGGCCCCATGACACGACACGGCGGAAGAGGTACCGCGCCACCTCGTCAGGCGACAGGCGGCGCTGTCCCCTGAACGTGCACGTGACGCCGTACTCGTTCTCCAGCCCGAAAATGCGGCGGTCCATGAGGGAACATTACGCCCGATCCGTTGAGCTGAAACGGGGTTCGACAGCACGATTTGGATCATTTTCCGATGAAGCCGCAACGACCGCGCCCCGCGCGGGAGCTGCGAGGACCCGGCCCGTCGCCAGCAACACCAGCAACGACACCGCCCCGGCCGCCCCCGGCACCGCGAAACCCCACACCGTGCCACCGGCCTGGACCACCGGCCCCGCGAGCCCCGTACCCACCGACGCACCCACCGTGAACGTCGTCACCAGCCACGAGAACGCCTCCGTGACCGTCCCGCGCGGCGCGTGCCGGTCCACCAGGATGAACGCGCACGCGATGCACGGCGCCAGGAACACCCCCGACACCACCGACAGCAGCACCATCGCCACCGCGCCCGGCATCAGCATCAACGGCAGATAACACACCGCCAGGAGCGCCACCAGCATCCGCAGTCGCCGCTCCGGCGCCCCCGCCCACTGCCGCGCCCCGTACACCGAACCACCCACCAGGGCACCCAGCCCCAGCCCCGCCATCAGCCAGCCGTACACCGCGTCCCCGCCATGACCGTCCGCGTACGACACCGACGCCACCGTGATCGAACCCAGCGCCATCCCCACGAACAGGAACGCCCCCAGCAGCACCAGCAGCCCCGGCGAACGCAACGCGCCCAGCCAGTGCGCCTCCCGGGGCGCCGACCGCCACGCCCGCGACGGCGCCGACACCACCACCGACAGCGCGCCCAGCACCCCCAGCGCATTCAGCACCAGCAGCGCCACCCGCGCGTCCCACACCGCCGCGCACACCGTCACCAGCAGCGGCCCCACCGTGAACATGACCTCCTGCGCCACCGCGTCCATCGCGTACGCCGCGTGCACCTGCTCCTCGCCCCGCAGCACCGACGGCCACAGCGCCCGCAGCCCGCCCTCCAGCGGCGGCGCGCACAGCCCCGAGGCCGCCACCGCCGCATACGCCAGCGGCAGCGAACCGGTGCCCGCGAACGCGAACACCGTCATCGACAACGCCGCCAGCACCGCCGCGGGCAACTGCACCCGCGGCTGCCCGTACAGATCCACCAGCCGGCCCAGCACCGGCTGCCCGACCGCGTTCGCCACGCCGTACACCGCCGCCAGCGCGCCCGCCAGGCTGTACGTACCGCCCGACGCCCGCACGAACAGCACCAGGGCGATCGCCGCCGTCGCATTGGGCAGCCGGCCCACCAACGTGCCCGTCAGCAGCCGCAGCGCGTGCCGCGCCCGGAGTATCTCCAGATAACCCGTGGCCATGTCGCGGCGCCTCCCGTGGCTCGCACCGGGCGCCTCGACGCCCCAAGTGTTACGTATAACTTCTCCTCTCATACGTACCATGTGCGCTGTTCAGGCGTCCAGGCGAAGGAGCAGGGCCCACCCGTGGCACGCAGCAACACCCGACCCACCAGCCGCGACGTCGCCCAAGCGGCCGGCGTCTCCCAGGCCGCCGTCTCCCTCGTCCTCGGCGACAAATGGCGCGGCCGTGTCTCCGAAGCCACCGCCGAACGCGTCCGCCAGGCCGCCCGCGCCCTCGACTACCGGCCCAACCTCGCCGCCCGCAACCTCCGCCTCGGCCACACCCGCACCGTCCTCCTCGTCGTCCCCGCCCTCACCACCGAATTCTTCGCCGGTGTCTACACCGGCGCCGCCCGCGTCGCCGCCCAGCACGGCTTCGGCGTCGTCCTCTACCCCTCCCCCGAGGGCATCGGCCCCGCCCGCGACCCCTTCGCCTCCGCCCAGGCCGCGCTCGACGGCGTCCTCGCCTCCTCCATGGCCGCCGACGCCCTCACCGCCATCCGCGGCGACCGCCTCCCCCTCGTCATGCTCGACAGCGACCCCACCGCCAGCCCCGGCGCCGCCACCGTCAACCTCGACATCGCCGACGGCATCCGCCAGGTCGCCGACCACCTCCTCCACCTCGGCCACCGCCGCATCCTCCACCTCGCCGCCGACGTGCCCTCCTGGACCTTCGAGGCCCGCGCCCGCGCGCTCGCCGACCGCCTCAGCACCGCACCCGGCACCGAACTGGGCACCGCCCGCGCCCCCATCTCCATCGAAGGCGCCCGCACCGCCACCGAGACCGCCCTCACCGCCCCCGGCCCCCGCCCCACGGCCATCGTCTGCGACGACGACAAACTCGCCGCCGGCGCCTACAAGGCCGCCCGCCGCCTCGGCCTGCGCATCCCCGACGACATCTCCGTCACCGGCCTCGACGACCTCGCCCTCGCCACCGCCCTCGACCCCGAGCTCACCACCGTCCACCTCGACGCCGAACTCTTCGGGGAACGCGGCATGCACGCCCTCCTCGCCGTCCTGGAGGGCCACGAACCCCAGGGCGGCGACATCCCCGTCCGACTCGTCGTACGCGGCTCCACCGCGCCCCCGCCGGCCCACCGGGGCTGAACGCGAAGTGCCCCGGCCGATTCGGCCGGGGCACCCGAGGACCAGGAAGGCGGCGGACTACTCCGCGTCGTCGGACTCCTCCGAGCCGTCCGAAGCCGCGGCCGCGCCGCCCGCCTCCAGCAGCCGCGCCAGCTGACGGCCCACGATCCGCTTGAACTTCCGCTTCTGCGGCCGCGTACGGTCCAGCACCGCGACCTCCAGGCGCTCCGCCGGAATCTCCCGCTCGCCGCCGTTCGTGTCCCGCGACAACGCCTGCACCGCCAGCTTCAGCGCCGCGGCCAGACTCATCCCGTCCTGGTGCCGCTGATCCAGGAAGCTGCTGATCTGCTCCGCGTTGCCGCCCACCGCGACCGAACCGTGCTCGTCCACGATGGAACCGTCGTGCGGCAGCCGGTAGATCTGGTCGCCCTCGGGGGTCTCCCCCACCTCCGCCACCACCAGCTCCACCTCGTACGGCTTCTCGGCCGCCGAGGAGAAGATGGTGCCCAGCGTCTGCGCGTACACATTGGCCAGACCGCGGGCCGTCACATCGTCCCGGTCGTACGTGTAGCCACGCAGATCGGCGTACCGGACACCACCGATGCGCAGATTCTCGTACTCGTTGTACTTACCGGCCGCCGCGAAGCCGATCCGGTCGTAGATCTCGCTGAACTTGTGCAGCGCGCGGGACGGGTTCTCGCCGACGAACACGATGCCGTCGGCGTACTGCATGACCACCAGGCTGCGGCCACGAGCGATGCCCTTGCGGGCGTACTCCGCCCGGTCGGCCATCGCCTGCTGAGGTGAGACATAGAACGGCGTCGACACCGGTTATCCGTCCCTTTCTGTCATGGTCACTGTGATCACCTTGTCAAGAACCGGACCGCGCTCAGAGCAGCGCGGCCTTGGGGCCGTCCGGCTCCTCCAGGCGCCGCTGGAGCACCGAACGGGAGATCTCGGAGGCCTCTTCCCCGGTGAGCCGGCGGAAACCGTCCTCGGTGATCACGGTGATGATCGGGTAGATCCGGCGGGCGACATCGGGACCACCGGTCGCCGAGTCGTCGTCAGCCGCGTCATAGAGGGCCTGCACCACCAGCGTGGTGGCCTGTTCCTGCGTCAGGTCGTCACGGAACAGCTTCTTCATCGCGCCCCGGGCGAAGACCGAGCCCGAACCCGTCGCCGCGAAGTGGTGCTCCTCGGAACGGCCGCCCGTCACGTCGTACGAGAAGATCCGGCCCTTGTCCCGGTCCACGTCGTACCCCGCGAACAGGGGCACCACGGCCAGGCCCTGCATGGCCATGCCGAGGTTGGAACGGATCATCGTCGACAGCCGGTTGGCCTTGCCCTCCAGGGACAGCTGGGCGCCCTCGACCTTCTCGAAGTGCTCCAGCTCCAGCTGGAAGAGCTTCACCATCTCCACGGCGAGACCGGCGGTGCCCGCGATACCGACCGCGGAGTACTCGTCGGCCGGGAACACCTTCTCGATGTCCCGCTGCGCGATCACATTGCCCATGGTCGCCCGGCGGTCACCGGCGAGCACCACACCACCGGGGAAGGTCACCGCCACGATGGTGGTGCCGTGCGGCGCCTCGATCACCCCCTGTGTCGGCGGCAGCTGCCGGTTCCCGGGGAGCATCTCCGGCTGGTGCCCGGCGAGGAAATCCATGAAGGAGGAGGATCCTGGCGTCAGGAAGGCAGCTGGCAGACGCCCGGTGCTACGAGTGTTGGCTTCCACACGTTTCCTTCCACGTATGCAGCAGCCCGCCTTGTCACCTCGGGCTGATCTTGAACTGCCCCAGCGCAGCGTTGCGGCTGAAGCACAGTACGCCACGGACCCTACCCGTCTCGTGACTGTGATCCACATGTGCGGGCGGAGCCGCCGGACAGAGACGGCGGACGCCCCCTCGGGGGGCGATGAGGCCGCTCCGCAGGGGGCTTCGCCTCCTGGCACCGCGGGCAGCGGCGCCGGGAGCGCGCGGCGCCGTACTCCGCCACGCACTCCCGCATCCCTCGGCGTCCGGCTCCTCAGCCATCCGCACCCCCGCGGCCTTCACTTCGAAGGCAAAGCGACCAACGGGCCTTTACTCTCCGCCCTTTTGCACGAAGGACCTCACGAAGTCCTCGGCATTCTCCTCAAGCACATCATCGATTTCGTCCAGGACGGAGTCCACGTCGTCCGACAGCTTCTCCTGCCGCTCCTTGAGGTCCTCCGAGGACTGGGCGTCCTGCGCCTGCTCCTCGACCTCTTCGGTGGACCGTGTGGCCTTCTGCTGGCCGCCGCCGGTGTCCTTGGTTGCCATAACCCTCACCCCGCTCAGTTAGCCTGTCGATCGGTGATGATCAGACCCTACAAGCCGGGTCCGACATCAGCCCCGCAGTTCGTGCAACGTACGGGGGCCATCTCGATGATTCCCGGGCGGCGGGATTTCCACCCGCCGTCACGGACCGCACCGAGTACCCCCCTGGCCCCGCTCACCCGCCCGAAAGCACCCTGACCAGGTCTTCCGCGGTACGGCAGCGGTCCAGCAGCTCCTTGACGTGATTTCGCGTTCCGCGTAGCGGTTCCAGGGTTGGGACCCGCTGGAGGGAGTCCCGCCCGGGGAGGTCGAAGATGACCGAGTCCCAGCTGGCCGCGGCGACGTCGTCGGCGTACTGCTCCAGGCAGCGGCCGCGGAAGTACGCCCGGGTGTCCTCCGGCGGCTTGGCGCGCGCCCGCTCGACCTCGGACTCGTCCAGCAGGCGCTTCATCCGGCCGCGGGCCGCCAGGCGGTTGTACAGGCCCTTCTCGGGCCGTACGTCGGCGTACTGGAGGTCGACCAGGTGGAGCCGGGCGGCGTCCCAGTCGAGGCCGTCGCGGCGGCGGTAGCCCTCCATGAGTTCGCGCTTGGCGACCCAGTCCAGTTCGCCGGCGAGGCTCATGGGGTCGTTCTCCAGCCGGGTGAGGGTGTCCTCCCAGCGGCTGAGGACGTCCCTGGTCTGCTCGTCGGCGTCGGCTCCGTGGCGCTCCTCGACGTATTTGCGGGCCAGCTCGTAGTACTCCATCTGGAGCTGTACGGCGGTGAGTGTGCGGCCGCTGCGGAGGGTGACCAGGTGCTTGAGGCCGGGGTCGTGGGAGACCTGGTGGAGGGTGCGGACCGGCTGGTCCACGGCCAGGTCGACCGCGATGAAGCCGTCCTCGATCATGGCGAGGACGAGGGAGGTGGTGCCGAGTTTGAGGTAGGTGGAGATCTCCGAGAGGTTGGCGTCGCCGATGATCACATGCAGGCGGCGGTACTTCTCGGCGTCCGCGTGGGGTTCGTCGCGGGTGTTGATGATGGGGCGCTTGAGGGTGGTCTCCAGGCCGACCTCGACCTCGAAGTAGTCGGCGCGCTGACTGAGCTGGAAACCGTGCTCGTGGCCGTCCTGGCCGATGCCGACGCGGCCGGCGCCCGCGAAGACCTGGCGGGAGACGAAGAAGGGCGTCAGGTGGCGCACGATGTCGGAGAACGGGGTCTCGCGCCGCATGAGGTAGTTCTCGTGGGTGCCGTAGGAGGCGCCCTTGTTGTCGGTGTTGTTCTTGTAGAGGTGGATCGGCTGGGCGCCGGGGAGCTGGGCGGCTCGTTCGGCGGCCTCGGCCATGATGCGTTCGCCGGCCTTGTCCCACAGGACGGCGTCGCGGGGGTTGGTGACCTCGGGGGCGCTGTATTCGGGGTGGGCGTGGTCGACGTAGAGTCGCGCGCCGTTGGTGAGGATCACGTTGGCGAGGCCGATGTCCTCGTCGGTGAGCTGGCTGGCGTCGGCGGCCTCCCGGGCGAGGTCGAAGCCTCGCGCGTCGCGTAGCGGGTTCTCCTCCTCGAAGTCCCAGCGGGCCCGGCGGGCCCGGTGCATCGCCGCCGCGTAGGCGTTGACGATCTGGGACGAGGTGAGCATGGCATTGGCGTTGGGGTGGCCGGGGACGGAGATGCCGTACTCCGTCTCGATGCCCATTACTCGCCGTACGGTCATGCGGCCCTCCTTGCCCGGCGGCGCCCTCGGTGATGGGCGCCGCTCACGTACCGCTGGCGCTCCGGTGCGTGTGCGGTGCCCGTGCCCGCACTGCGCGACTCGGCGGTAGGAAAGAGCCTAGAACGCCTTTGCGCTGGTGGGGAGATCATTTGCGTCATTGCCTGCTCCGGTCGTGGCCGGAATAGCAGTCGGCTGCGGGTACCCGTCGTGGGCACCCGCAGCCGCCCCGCTTTTACAGGTACTGACCGGTGTTCGCCACCGTGTCGATGGAGCGTCCGGTGTCCGCGCCCTGCTTTCCGGTGATGAGGGTGCGGATGTAGACGATCCGTTCGCCCTTCTTTCCGGAGATGCGGGCCCAGTCGTCGGGGTTGGTGGTGTTGGGCAGGTCTTCGTTCTCCTTGAACTCGTCCACGCAGGCCTGGAGGAGGTGGGAGACGCGGAGGCCCTTCTGGGTCTTTTCGAGGAAGTCCTTGATGGCCATTTTCTTGGCGCGGCCGACGATGTTCTCGATCATGGCGCCGGAGTTGAAGTCCTTGAAGTAGAGGACTTCCTTGTCTCCGTTGGCGTAGGTGACTTCCAGGAAGCGGTTTTCCTCGGATTCGGCGTACATCTGCTCGACCGCGGTCTGGATCATTGCCTGGACCGTGGCGTTCTTGTCGCCGCTGTGCTCGCCGAGGTCGTCCGTGTGCAGGGGGAGTCGCTCGGTGAGGTACTTGCCGAAGATGTCCTTGGCGGCCTCGGCGTCGGGACGTTCGATCTTGATCTTCACGTCGAGGCGGCCGGGGCGCAGGATGGCCGGGTCGATCATGTCCTCGCGGTTGGACGCGCCGATGACGACCACGTTCTGGAGGCCTTCGACACCGTCGATCTCGGCGAGGAGCTGGGGGACGATGGTGTTCTCGACGTCGGAGCTGACGCCGGAGCCGCGGGTGCGGAAGAGGGATTCCATCTCGTCGAAGAAGACGATGACGGGGGTTCCCTCGCTCGCCTTCTCGCGGGCTCGCTGGAAGACGAGGCGGATCTGGCGTTCGGTTTCGCCGACGTACTTGTTGAGGAGCTCGGGTCCCTTGATGTTCAGGAAGAAGCTCTTGCCGGCGGCCTGGCCGGTGACTTCGGCGACCTTCTTGGCCAGGGAGTTGGCGACGGCCTTGGCGATGAGTGTCTTGCCGCAGCCGGGGGGGCCGTAGAGCAGGACGCCCTTGGGCGGGCGCAGCTCGTGCTCCTTGAAGAGGTCGGGGTAGAGGTAGGGAAGTTCGACGGCGTCGCGGATGGCTTCGATCTGGTTGCCGAGGCCGCCGATGGCTTCGTAGCCGATGTCGGGGACTTCTTCGAGGACGAGCTCTTCGACCTCGCTCTTGGGGACGACTTCGTAGACGTACCCGGAGCGGGGTTCGAGCAGCAGGGCGTCGCCGGGTCGGATGGTGACGTCGAGGAGGGGTTCGGCGAGGCGGACCACTCGTTCTTCGTCGGTGTGCCCGAGGACGAGGGCGCGTTCGCCGTCCTCGAGGATCTCCTTCAGGGTGACGATGTCGCCGACGCGCTCGTACTGCATGGCCTCGACCACGTTGAGCGCTTCGTTGAGCATCACTTCCTGGCCGCGCCGCATGTCGTCGAGTTCGACGCTGGGGCTGACGTTCACGCGGAGCTTGCGGCCGCCGGTGAAGATGTCGGCGGTGCCGTCCTCGTTGGCTTGCAGGAAGACTCCGAAGCCGGCCGGCGGCTGGGCGAGCCGGTCGACTTCCTCCTTGAGGGCCACGATCTGGTCGCGGGCCTCGCGGAGGGTGTTGGCCAGTCGTTCGTTCTGGGCGGACACGCCGGCCAGGTTCGTCTGCAGCTCGACGATCCGCTCTTCGAGAATCCTCGTGTGTCGCGGAGAGTCGGCGAGCTTGCGTCGCAGGACGGCGATCTCCTGCTCAAGGTAGGCGATCTGCCCGGCCGGGTCGTCGGACCCGCGTCCCGGGCGGATGCCGCGGTTCATGTCGTCGTCGTGGGCTGCCACGGTCCTCACCTCCTCCAAGGGGAGCTGGACGCTTCCAGACCCTACCTGGGTGGGTGTCGATTGAAACCCCTAGATCACAATGACTGTCAAGGTGTGTCGTCGGTCACCCGGTGCGCACTCCCTCGCACGGAGGGGATACCCACTCAACGTGATGGGGAAGCGGCTTGTTCCTCGGTTGGCGTGGTCGAAACCCTTCGGGAGTGGCCGGAGTTGTCGGCTCCGGGCCGGGTGGGCGGGTTTCCGGGCAGGCCGGGGGCCGCTCGTACGGTCATCACGTAGAGCGACGGTGCGGCCTGGTGGTGTCATGGTGGGTGTGGCTGGAAGTGTGCGTCCGGGGTCTGGGGCGTCCTGTGTCTGGTCGAGCGCTCGTACCCGAGCCGGTGGGGGCGGAAACCCGTTGACGGCCGGAGGCGGCCGGTTTCGGGGGCGGGGGTAGGGTCGGGCGTGTTCGACTGCCGCTGGTGTGGTCCCGGTCGGTGTGTGCCGTGCCGGGGGTGCGGCGTACCGATGTCAGGAGAGGTGACCGTGCAGCAGGAGGCCCCGGCCGGTGAGGCGCTGGAGGTGTGGATCGACCAGGACCTGTGTACCGGCGATGGGATCTGTGTCCAGTACGCCCCGGAGGTGTTCGAGCTGGACATCGACGGTCTGGCCTATGTGAAGGGCGCGGACGACGAGCTGCTTCAGGAGGCGGGGGCGGTGACGCCGGTGCCGTTGCCGTTGCTCACGGATGTGGTGGATTCGGCCAGGGAGTGTCCTGGTGAGTGCATCCATGTGCGCAGGGTTCTGGACAGGGTGGAGGTGTACGGTCCGGACGCGGAGTGAGCCGCGTTTTCCGGACGTGGCGTCGTCAGACGCTGTGGGCCCCGGCCGGGGTGGTGCGCAGGAAGGCTTTGCCGTTCCAGTGCCATGCGGCCGGGGTTTTCGTGTCCGGGCAGCAGCGCGGTACGGCGTCGGAGGAGTAGCCGAGCAGGGTGGCGCTGACGGTGCCGCTGTGCAGGGCGAAGTCGGTGACGGTGAGCCGGTCCTTGGGGTCGACGAGAGTGGCGACGACGCGGGGGGTGTGGCCGTCGGCGGCGCGGGTGAGGACGTAGACGCCGTCGGGTGGGGTGCCCATGGCGCTGTCGCAGCGGACGACGGCGGCGGTTTCGGGCCGGCCGTCGCCGTCGATGTCGCCGGTGGCCTTTTTGACGACGATGGCCTTCTCGGGTCCGCAGTCGAGCGGGAAGGTGACGCCGGTGGTGGCGGGGGGCGCGGCGGCGCCGGGGGCGGGGGCCGCTTTGGTGCCCGTGACGGGCTGGGCGGCGGTGGCCGGTCCGGGGTGTACGAGGGAGGAGAGGGCCACGACGCCGGCGACGGCGGTGGCCGTGGCGAGCCAGTGGATGGGGCGGGTGTGGGTGTGAGCGAGCTCCGGAACGGCGGATTGCTGCACGAGGAGTGTCTCCTGTGAGGGCTGTGCCGGGGGGTGTGGCCTGCATGGTGCCACACGTCACAGGGCGTGGGAACGGCGGGGTCGGGATTATGGGTGGTGGCGGGCCCGCGGGGGGTCTGCCGGTGTTCCGGGTGTCCGGTGCCCTGTCAACGAGTGGGCGCCGTGGCCGAGTTCCCGGGTCGGTCGGGGAACTGGGGCACGGCGCCCTGGTGTTGTGCGGGGTGCGGGTGGCTCAGCGGGCGGTGCCGCCGTCGGCGTTGGGTCCCGCGTAGTCCTCGCCGTAGGCGCCCTTGGCGGGGCGGCGGCGGCGCATGGGGGGCTCGACGCCGTCGGCGAGGCGGCGGGCGGTGAGCAGGAAGCCGGTGTGGCCGATCATGCGGTGGTCGGGGCGGACGGCGAGGCCCTCGATGTGCCAGTTGCGGATCATGCTCTCCCAGGCGGTCGGCTCGTTGAAGCAGCCGATCTCGCGGATGGATTCCACGGTGCGCGCGAGCTGGGTGGTGGTGGCCACGTAGCAGCACAGGATGCCGCCGGGGACGAGTGCCTTGGAGACGGCTTCGAGGCATTCCCAGGGGGCGAGCATGTCGAGGATGACGCGGTCGACGTCGGTGTCGGACAGGTTGTCCTGGAGGTCTCCGACGGTGAGCTGCCAGGCGGGGTGGGGGCCGCCGAAGTAGCGTTCGACGTTCTGCCGGGCGATGTCGGCGAAGTCGTCGCGGCGCTCGTAGGAGTGCAGCATGCCCTGGTCGCCGATGGCTCGCAGCAGGAAGCTGCTGAGGGAGCCGGAGCCGACGCCTGCCTCCACGACGCGGGCGCCGGGGAAGATGTCGGCGAAGGCGAGGATCTGCCCCGCGTCCTTCGGGTAGACGACGGCTGCCCCGCGGGGCATGGACAGGACGTAGTCGGGGAGCAGGGGGCGCAGCGCGAGGTAGGCCACGTTGCCGGTGGTGCGGACAACGCTGCCCTCGGGAGCACCGATCAGTTCGTCGTGCGGGAAGGAACCCTTGTGGGTGTGGAAGTTCTTTCCGGCTTCGAGCGTGAACGTGTAGTGGCGGCCCTTGGGGTCGGTCAGCTGTACCTGGTCCCCGACCTTGAAGGGCCCGCGCCTGCGGGCGGCACCGGTCGGTTCGGACATGTGACCAGACTACCGGGTCCCCGCCGGGCGCTTGACCGGCGGAGGGGTCGGGGTGGGCCGCCGGTCACTGGCTCGGGCGGGCCATGGCCTTGACGAAGGCGCGTTCCACGTCGGCGGCGGAGAGGACGCCGTAGATCTCGCCGGTGTTCTCGACGACGAGGTATTCGGTGGCGGGGGCGGCGCGCAGGGCGTCGAGGAGTTCTTCGCCGGACAGTTCGGCGGAGACGCGCATGTCGTCGGTGAGGTCCTGGGCGAGGCTGCTGACGGGGACCCAGGGGCGGCGGTGTTCCGGTACGCCGACGATGGCGGATTCGCGGACCAGGGAGAGGGGGCGGCCGTCGGCGTCGACGACGACGAGGGCGCGGGCGCCGGCGGCGTTGGCACGGCGCAGGGCCTCGGAGAGGGGGGTGTCGGTCTCGACGGGTACGGCGCGGCGGGTGAGGGTGCGGGCACGCAGGTCGGGGAGGTGTTCGCGGAGCCTGGCCATGCGCAGGCTGTTGCCGGCGCCGGTCCAGATGATCGCGGCGAGGATCGCGGCGAGCAGGGCGTCGGTGACGGTGTCCATGCCGTTGGTGTTCTCGGTGCCACCGCCGAAGGTGCCCGAGGAGTTCAGCAGGGGCAGTCCGACGAGGACGGCGACGGCGAGGGCGCGGCCGACCCAGGCGGCGGCGACGGTGCCGCTCATGGGTTTGCCGGTGATCTTCCAGACGACGGCGCGGAGCATGCGGCCGCCGTCGAGGGGAAGGCCGGGGAGCAGGTTGAAGGCGGCGACGATGAGGTTGGAGACCATGAGGCCGGCGAGGAGGACGCCGGGGACGGTGCCGGGCTGCACGGGCTTCATGGCGAGGTAGAAGAGTCCGGCGAGGACGAGGGAGAGCAGCGGGCCGACGAAGGCCAGGACGAATTCCCGGCCGGGTGTCTCGGCTTCCTTCTCGATCTCGGAGACGCCGCCGAAGAACTGGAGCTGGATGCGGCGGACGGGGAGCTTGAAGCGGATCGCGGCGACGGTGTGGGCGAGTTCGTGGACGAGTACGGAGGCGTAGAAGGCGACCGCGAAGAACAGGGAGACGAGGTACCGGGCGGCGCCCAGCTCGGGCAGGACCCGGTCGAGTTGTCCGCCGAACACCCAGGTGATCAGGGCGGCGACGAGGAACCAGCTCGGCGCGACGTACACGGGTACGCCGAAGGGGCGTCCCATGAGGATGCCGCCGCCGGGCTCCTTGGGGGGCCGCGGGGGTTCGCCCCTGGCCATGCCGGGGGCGGGGCCGGTGGGGGGTTCGGTGTGGGCGAGGGTGCGGTGGGTCTCGTGTGTCTCGGTGTCCGGCGCGGGCGGCCCGGCGGTGTCGGGCGTCTCGCCCTCGGGGTCCTCGGGGCGGGCGGCTTCGGAGCCGGAGGTGTTCGAGTCCGAGGTGTTCGAGTCGGGGGCGCCGGTGGCGGCGGTGTCCGTGTCGGGGCCGTCTTCCGTCGGTGCCGGGGCCTCGGGGGCCGGCGGCGGGGGCGTTGGGACTGCGGGGTGGTCGGTCGGCTGATCGTCGCCGGACCGCGGCTGCCCGCTCGCGCCGCTCACGTCCACGGTGTCCCCTCGTTCGAAGCGTCTTCCGCGCCTCTTGGGGCGGAAGGGTCTCTGATCGATGGTATGCGGCCGTGGTGGCGCGTTTCGCCCCGGCACCCCTTGTGTTCGCCCCGTGGCCGGGCGCGCGGCCGGACCCGTGACCGGGTCACTGTCGGTGGTGGGCCGTATGGTCTGTGGACATGGACACCAGCTTCGAGGAGGCGGGAGCCGCGGCGAGCGGTCCCGAGCCGACGGATCCGCCCGCGGCGGACGCGCCGACCCGCGCCGTGGCGGCGGACGCCGTGGTCACGGACGCTACGGCGGCGGACACCGTGGCCGGGGAGACGCCCGCCCTCGTGGCCGTACCGAGCCCCTCGGCCGCGCCGGACGCCGTAGCCGCGCCGATCCCCTCGCCCACCGAAGCCGCCGAAGCCGCCGGGCCCATTGAGCTCACCGAGACCGGCGCAGCCGCTGCATCCACCGGAGCCACCGCCGCCATCCGCTCCGCGGCGCCCGTCCCCCGTCCCGCCGCCGCTCCCACCTCGCTCTCCCCCTCCCGCGCCGGTGACTTCATGCAGTGTCCGCTGCTGTACCGGTTCCGGGTGATCGACCGGCTGCCGGAGAAGCCGAGCGAGGCGGCGACGCGGGGCACGCTGGTGCACGCGGTGCTTGAGCGGTTGTTCGACGCGCCCGCCGGGGAGCGGACCGCGCCGCGGGCCAGGGCGCTGGTGCCGGGCCAGTGGGACCGGCTGCGCGAGAGCCGCCCGGAGCTGGCGGAGCTGTTCGCGGACGATCCGGACGGGCAGCGGCTGGCGCGCTGGCTGGGCGAGGCCGAGCGACTGGTGGAGCGCTGGTTCACGCTGGAGGACCCGACGCGGCTGGAGCCCGCCGAGCGGGAGCTGTTCGTGGAGGCCGAGCTGGAGTCGGGGCCCCGGCTGCGCGGCATCATCGACCGGGTGGACGTGGCGCCGACCGGCGAGGTGCGGATCGTCGACTACAAGACGGGCAAGGCACCGCGGCCGGAGTACGCCGAGGGCGCGCTGTTCCAGATGAAGTTCTACGCGCTGGTGGTGTGGCGGCTGAAGGGTGTCGTACCGCGCCGGCTCCAGCTGGTGTACCTCGGCAGCGGCGAGGTGCGGACGTACGATCCGGTGCTCGCCGACCTGGAGCGGGTGGAGCGCAGGCTGCGCGCGCTGTGGGACGCGATCCGGGAGGCCACGGAGAGCGGTGACTGGCGGCCGCGGCCGACGAAGCTGTGCGGCTGGTGCGATCACCAGGCGCACTGCCCGGAGTTCGGGGGCACTCCCCCGCCGTATCCGCTGCCGGTGAGGGTGCGGGAGTCGGGCGCTGTGGCGCAGGGCAGAATGGGCGCGGACTAGCGAAGGAGTGTCACGTGGCCATCCGCGTCCTACTGGTCGACGACCAGCCCCTGCTGCGTACGGGTTTCCGGATGATCCTGGAGGCCGAGCAGGATCTCGCGGTCGTGGGCGAGGCCGGTGACGGCCTCCAGGCTCTCGATCAGGTGCGGGCTCTGCAGCCGGACGTCGTGCTGATGGACATCCGTATGCCGCGGATGGACGGGGTGGAGGCGACCCGGCAGATCAGCGGTCCGGAGCGGAACGGCCCGGCGAAGGTGCTGGTGCTGACCACCTTCGACCTGGACGAGTACGTGGTGGAGGCGCTGCGCGCCGGTGCCAGCGGCTTCCTGCTCAAGGACGCGCCGGCGGACGAGCTGGTGCAGGCGATCCGGGTGGTGGCGGGCGGCGAGGCGATGCTGGCGCCGAGCATCACGCGCCGGCTGCTGGACAAGTACGCGACGCATCTGCCCTCGGGCGAGGAGCCGGTTCCGGACACCCTGCACACGCTCACGGACCGTGAGGTGGAGGTGCTGAAGCTGGTGGCGCGGGGGCTGTCCAACGCGGAGATCGCGGCCGATCTGTTCGTCAGCGAGACGACCGTCAAGACGCATGTCGGGCATGTGCTGACCAAGCTGGGGCTGCGGGACCGGGTACAGGCGGCGGTGTACGCGTACGAGAGCGGTCTGGTGCGTCCCGGCGCGCAGTAGGCGCCGCGGGCTCGACGGCCGCCGGCCGAGGGCCTGTTCCGTACGACGGCGAAGGGCGCCCCTCTCCTGGCGGGGAGAGGGGCGCCCTTCGCCGTCGGCGTGTCAGCCGCTCACACCCCGGCCGAGCTCCCAGAGCTGGAGCGTGGAGGAGGAGTTGACGGCGTAGGCGACGCCCGTGATGTCGTCGCGGGCGGCGATGTACTGCTTGCCCTGCCACAGCGGGAGGACCGGGACGTCCTCGGCGACGGTGTCCTGGATCTTGGTCAGGCTGTCCGCGGCGGAGAGCCGGTTGGCGTCGCGGCGGGACTGCGGGATCAGGTTCCGCTGGATGTCGCTGTTGGAGTACGGCGAGTTGAGGAAGTTGTCCTTGTCGAGGAACGGCGCGAGGAAGTTGTCGGCGTCGGGGAAGTCGGGGAACCAGCCCATGCCGTAGACGTCGTACTGGCCCTTCTCCTCGGCGGGGCGGAAGGTGTCCCAGGGGTGGCCCTGGATGGTGACGTCGAACAGGCCGCTGTCGTTGAGCTGCTTCTGGAGGACCTCGAACTCCTGCTTGGTGGCCGTGCCGTAGTGGTCGGTCGTGTAGTGCAGGGTCAGCTTCACCGGGGTGGTGATGCCGGCCTTGGCGAGCAGGTTCTTGGCCTTGGCGGCGCTGGGGTTGCCGTACTTGTTGAAGAACGAGTTGGAGTGCCCGGTGACGGTGGCGGGGACGAGCGAGTACAGCGGCTCGGCCTCGGTGCCGTAGACCTTGGAGACCAGTTCGCCGCGGTTGATGAGCTGGGCCATGGCCTGGCGTACGGCCTTGGACTTCACCGTGGGGGCGTTGGTGTTGAAGGCGAGGTAGCGGATTTCGAGGCCCGGCATGTCGACGAGGTCGACGTTGTCGTCGCTGCCGGAGTCCAGCTTCTGGATCTGGGCGGGCGACATGGTACGGGTCATGACGTCGATGTCACCCTTGTCGATGGCGGCGCCCATGGCGTCGGCATCGGCGAAGGAGCGGACCACGACCTTGTTGTTGTTCACCGTCTGGGCCCCCTTGTAGTGGGGGTTCTTGGTGAAGGTCACGCTGACGAGAGCGTTGCCCTTGACCTCGGCCTGGAAGGTGTACGGGCCGGAGCCGTCCAGGTGGAAGCCGTCGCGCAGGGAGCCCTTGGGGTAGTCCTTGGGGTCGAGGATGCCCGCGACCGGGGTGGACAGCTTGTAGGGGAAGGTGGCGTCGGCCGTCTTGAGGTGGAAGACGATCTCGCGGTCGCCCTGCGTCTCGATGGTGTCGATGGTGTTCAGCAGCGAGGAGACACCGCTGTCGGCCTTGAGGTGCAGGGCGCGTTCGATGGAGAACTTGACGTCCTGGGCGGTCACCGGGTCGCCGTTGGCGAACGTGAGGCCCTCGCGCAGCTTGCAGGCGTAGCGTTCGCTGCCGCTGTCGGTGAAGCCGCAGCTTTCGGCGGCGTCCGGGACCGGGTCGCCCTCGCCCTTGGGCTCGGCCATGAGGGTCTGGACGGTCTGCCGCAGCAGGTTCCAGCTGCCGACGTCGTAGGCGTAGGCCGGGTCGACGGGCGCGGGGGCGTCCTTGGTGACGGTGAACCGGTCCGTGGTGCCGACGACGATGGCGTCGCCGCCCTTGCTCCCGCTGCCGGATCCGCCGCACGCGGCGAGGACCGGGGTGAGCAGGCCGGCCACCGCCGGCAGCACCAGAGTCTTGCGGTTCATGCGGGGGTTTCTCCAGAGCTGTTCGGGTCCGTGTTTCCGGCGCGCATGGGTGGCGCGCGGCGGGGCACGGGGGTTTCTTCGGTGATGTTCTCGCGACGAGATTAGTCCGCGCCCCGTGGGGCGTTCACAGCCGCGTGAGTTGACTCTTCATCACGCTGTGAAACCGGGCGTGGACACACCGAAAACCCGACAGTGGCAGGATTAGTGCAGCGTCTCATCAATCGGGACACAAGGGCCTGCCGTTCCCGGTCGGACCGGGCGGGTCTGCATACTCGTCAACCCTTGTCGAGGGGCCCGGGGGTGGCGAACGTCACAACTTCAACTGCGCGGGGTGCCGGCCGAATTCGGCCGTGCGGGCATGCCGTGAATTTCCCCGGATGCACTTCCGCGGTTATTCGCGGGCCGCGGTCAATGGGCTTTGCACGCTGGGTGAACGGCTAGGGCATTTCCGTCATCAGGCCGCGCAGAAATGCGAGGTCGACGTGTTCGAGGGAGGAGACGACGGTGCGTCGTTCGGCCGGGCCGATGGGGGCGAGGGAGGGTACGGCGACGACGTGGCAGCCGGCGGCCTCGGCGGCGGCGACGCCGGTGGCGGTGTCCTCGACGACGGCGCATCGGGCGGGGTGGGCGCCGAGTCCGCCGGCGGCGAGGAGGTAGGGGTCGGGGAAGGGCTTGGTGCGGCTGACCTCGTCGCCGGCGATGGTCAGGCCGAAGTGGTGCGGGCCGAGGACGGCGAGGACGCGGTCGATGATGCGCCGGTGGGAGGCGGAGACCAGGGCGGTGGGGATGCGGTGCTGGTGCAGTTCGGCGAGCAGCCGGGCGGCGCCGGGTTTGAGGGGCAGGCCGGTGCTGATGCGGGCCTCGAAGCCGTCGTTGAGCAGGACGCTGAGTTCGGCGAGGGTGATGTCGGCGCCGGTGGCCTCGATGAGGAAGCCGGCGCTGCGGGTCATCGGGCCGCCGACCACGACGTGCTTCCAGGAGTCGTCCAGGGTGTGGCCGAGGGCGGCGAAGACCTCCACCTCGACGTCCCACCAGAAGCCCTCGGTGTCCACCAGGGTGCCGTCCATGTCGAGGAGGACCGCTTGCAGTGCGGAACCTTCGGCCGAACGGGTTCCGAGCGCGGGGACCGTGCTGGTCATCCGGGCGCACCTCCTTGAGGGACGTTCAGGCCGGCTCCCCTGCGGGGAACCGGCCTGCGGTGGACCGACCAGTGTACGACTCCGCGCGGCGAAGCGCGTCGTTTATCGCTGGTGGCCCGGGGTATTCCCGAAGTCCCCGGGTGTGGCCCGGGGGGCGCTTCTCCATGCCCTTGACATATGCCTCAGCGGGCGTTGAAGTACTTCGCCTCCGGGTGGTGGATCACGATGGCGTCCGTGGACTGCTCGGGGTGCAGCTGGAACTCCTCGGAGAGGTGGACGCCGATCCGCTCGGGCTCCAGCAGGGCCGCGATCTTGCCGCGGTCCTCCAGGTCCGGGCAGGCGCCGTAGCCGAGGGAGAAGCGGGCGCCGCGGTACTTCAGGGCGAACATGTCCTCGATGTCGGCGGGGTCCTCGCCGCCGAATCCGAGTTCGGTGCGCACCCGTGCGTGCCAGTACTCGGCGAGGGCCTCGGCCAGCTGGACGGACAGGCCGTGCAGTTCGAGGTAGTCGCGGTAGGCGTTGGCCTCGAACAGCTTGGCCGTCTCCTCGCCGATCCGGGAGCCGACGGTGACGACCTGGAAGCCGACGACGTCGGTCTCGCCGGATTCCTCCGGGCGGAAGAAGTCGGCCAGGCACAGGCGGCGGCCGCGGCGCTGGCGGGGGAAGGTGAACCGGGTGCGCTCGTTGCCCTGTTCGTCCAGGACGATGAGGTCGTCGTCCTTGGACACGCACGGGAAGTAGCCGTAGACCACGGCCGCTTCGAGCAGGTTCTCGGTCTGGAGCCGGTCGAGGAGTCCGCGCAGCCGGGGCCGGCCCTCGGTCTCGACCAGTTCCTCGTACGACGGTCCCTCGCCGGTACGGACCTGCTTCAGCCCCCACTGGCCCTTGAAGAGGGCGCCCTCGTCCAGCCAGGAGGCGTACTCCTTGAGCTGGATTCCCTTGATGACGCGGGTGCCCCGGAACGGCGGGGCGGGCACGGGGTTGTCGGTGGCGACGTCGGAGCGGACGTGCCCCTCCTCCGGGCGTTCGGTCACCTCGACGGGGGCCGTGGCGCGGACCCGGCGCTGCTTCAGCTCGGGCAGTTTGGCGCCGGGGACGCCGCGTTTGACGCCGATGAGGGCGTCCATGAGGCGCAGGCCCTCGAAGGCGTCGCGGGCGTAGCGGACCTCGCCCTGGTAGATCTCGTGGAGGTCCTGTTCGACGTAGGCGCGGGTGAGGGCGGCACCGCCGAGGATGACGGGGTACGTGCCCGCCAGGTCGCGCTGGTTGAGCTCTTCCAGGTTCTCCTTCATGATCACCGTGGACTTCACCAGCAGCCCGGACATCCCGATCACGTCGGCGCGGTGTTCCTCGGCGGCCTCCAGGATCGCGGAGACGGGCTGTTTGATGCCCAGGTTGACGACGTTGTAGCCGTTGTTCGACAGGATGATGTCGACGAGGTTCTTGCCGATGTCATGGACGTCGCCGCGCACGGTGGCCAGCACGATGGTGCCCTTGCCGTCCGCGTCGGACTTCTCCATGTGGGGTTCGAGGTGGGCGACCGCGGCCTTCATCACCTCGGCGGACTGGAGCACGAACGGCAGCTGCATCTGCCCCGAGCCGAACAGCTCACCGACGACCTTCATCCCGTCCAGCAGCGTCTCGTTGACGATGTCGAGGGCGGGACGGTCCTGGAGCGCGGTGTCCAGGTCGGCCTCCAGGCCGTTGCGTTCACCGTCGATGATCCGCCGCTTGAGACGCTCCTCCAGCGGCAGCGCGGCCAGCTCCTCGGCCTTGCCCGCCTTCAGCGACTTCGCCGTCGCCCCCTCGAACAGCTGCATGAGCTTCTGGAGGGGGTCGTAGCCCTCGGCGCGCCGGTCGTGGATCAGGTCGAGCGCCGTCCGCACCTCCTCCTCGCTGAAACGCGCGATGGGGAGGATCTTCGAGGCGTGCACGATCGCCGAGTCCAGGCCCGCCTTGACGCACTCGTCCAGGAAGACGCTGTTGAGCAGGATGCGGGCGGCCGGGTTCAGGCCGAAGGAGATGTTCGACAGGCCCAGTGTGGTCTGCACGTCCGGGTGGCGGCGCTTCAGCTCCCGGATCGCCTCGATCGTGGCGACACCGTCCTTGCGGGACTCCTCCTGACCCGTGCAGATCGTGAACGTCAGGGTGTCGATCAGGATGTCCGACTCCAGGATGCCCCAGTTGCCGGTCAGATCCGCGATCAGGCGCTCGGCGATCGCGACCTTGTTCTCGACCGTGCGGGCCTGGCCCTCCTCGTCGATCGTCAGCGCGATCAGCGCGGCGCCGTGGCGGCGGGCGAGGTCGGTGACCTTCGCGAAGCGGGACTCGGGGCCGTCACCGTCCTCGTAGTTCACCGAGTTGATCACCGCGCGCCCGCCCAGGCGCTCCAGACCGGCCTCGATGACGTTCACCTCGGTGGAGTCCAGCACGATCGGCAGCGTCGACGCCGTCGCGAGGCGTCCGGCCAGCTCCGCCATGTCGGCGACGCCGTCGCGGCCCACGTAGTCCACACACAGGTCGAGCATGTGCGCGCCCTCGCGGGTCTGCTCCCGCGCCATCTCCACACAGTCGTCCCAGCGGGCCTCCAGCATCGCCTCACGGAACTTCTTCGACCCGTTCGCGTTCGTCCGCTCACCGATCGCCAGATACGAGGTGTCCTGCCGGAACGGCACCGACTGGTACAGCGACGCGGCGCCCGGCTCGGGGCGCGGGTCGCGGGCCGGCGGGGTCAGGCCCTGGACGCGCTCCACGACCTGGCGCAGGTGCTCGGGGGTCGTACCGCAGCAGCCGCCGACGAGCGAGAGGCCGTACTCGCGGACGAAGGTCTCCTGGGCGTCGGCCAGCTCGGGGGCGGTCAGCGGGTAGTGCGCGCCGTCCTTGCCGAGGACGGGCAGACCGGCGTTCGGCATGCAGGACAGCGGGATGCGGGCGTTGCGGGCGAGGTAGCGCAGGTGCTCGCTCATCTCGGCCGGGCCGGTGGCGCAGTTCAGGCCGATCATGTCGATGCCGAGCGGTTCGAGCGCGGTGAGGGCCGCGCCGATCTCGGAGCCGAGGAGCATGGTGCCGGTGGTCTCGACGGTGACCGAGACGATCACCGGGACGTCCAGGCCGAGGGCGGCCAGGGCGCTGCGGGCGCCGATGACCGAGGCCTTGGTCTGGAGGAGGTCCTGGGTGGTCTCCACGAGGAGCGCGTCGGCGCCGCCCTCGATCAGGCCCTCGGCGTTCGCCTGATAGGCGTCGCGCAGCACGGGGTAGGGCGCGTGGCCGAGGGTGGGCAGCTTGGTGCCGGGGCCCATGGAGCCGAGGACCCAGCGGGGGCGGCCGTCGCGGGCGGTGAACGCGTCGGCGCTCTCGCGGGCGACCCGGGCGCCGGCCTCGGACAGCTCGTGGACCCGGTCGGAGATGTCGTACTCGCCGAGGGCGGAGTGGTTGGCGCCGAAGGTGTTGGTCTCGACGCAGTCGACGCCGACGGCGAAGTAGGCCTCGTGGACCGAGCGGACGATGTCGGGGCGGGTGAGATTGAGGATCTCGTTGCAGCCCTCGAGCTGCTGGAAGTCGTCCAGGGTCGGGTCCTGGGCCTGGAGCATGGTGCCCATGGCTCCGTCGGCGACCACCACGCGGGTGGCGAGCGCCTCTCGGAGCGCGGACGCACGGGTCCGGCTGTCGGCGATAGGGGACGTTGGCAACGAGGCCATGTAAGGGCTCCCTGAAGGTGCGACGGCTGTCGGCTATGCGGTACCCCCACGCCGGGCGGGAGGGCCGCACGGCGCCAGACTAGCCGGGAGTGGGCTTGGATGGGCACAGGCGTCCACGGGACGGACGCGGATGGCCCCGGCGCCACGTCCGGGCCACCAGTGATGTAACAGGTGTCGACCGACCATTAGCGGGAGGTCGACATGGACCGGTAGTGTTCGACATTGCCGAACGGTGGTAGCGGAGCGCAGGCAGTCGGCGGCGCTTCGCCCAGAGATGTGTTCGGCAGTCGAAGGGGACGGAGGCAGGACGGCGATGGCACGGAACATCCAGTCGCTCGAACGCGCGGCCGCGATGCTGCGGCTGCTCGCGGGCGGCGAGCGACGGCTCGGGCTGTCCGACATCGCCTCCTCGCTCGGCCTCGCCAAGGGCACCGCGCACGGCATCCTGCGCACCCTCCAGCAGGAGGGGTTCGTGGAGCAGGACGACGCCTCGGGCCGCTATCAGCTGGGCGCGGAGCTGCTGCGCCTTGGCACCACCTATCTGGACGTCCACGAGCTGCGGGCGCGCGCCCTGGTGTGGACGGACGATCTGGCCCGCTCCAGCGGGGAGAGCGTGCACCTGGGGGTGCTGCACCAGCAGGGCGTGCTGATCGTGCACCACGTCTTCCGGCCCGACGACAGCCGGCAGGTGCTGGAGATCGGGGCCATGCAGCCCCTGCACTGCACGGCGCTGGGCAAGGTGCTGTCGGCGTACGACCCGGTGGCGCACAGCGAGGCGCTGGAGGCGGAGCGCAAGGCGTTCACGGACCGCACGGTGTGCGACGCGGCGGAGTTCGAGCACATCCTCGACCTCACGCGCGCGCGGGGCTACGCGGCCGATGTGGAGGAGACGTGGGAGGGCGTGGCGTCGATCGCCGCGCCGGTCCACGACCGGCGCCGGATGCCCGTGGGTGCCGTCGGCATCACGGGTGCGGTGGAGCGGCTGTGCCGGGACGGCGAGCTGCGGCCCGAGCTGATCGCCGCGGTGCGTGACTGCGCCCGCGCGGTCTCCCGGGACCTGGGTGCCGGGCGGTTCTGAGGGTCCCCGGGGGATCACGCTCTGTTGTGGGTAGGACCGGGACGCCGGGCGGCGTTCCGGCTCTCGGCCTACCCTGAAAGGGACAAAGTGGGGCTAAAACTACATAGTGTAGCGAAGAGTGATAGCCGACAACGATCAATAACGATCCGGTTTTCGATAAGAGAACTCTTGACGCACGCGTAACACCGAAGCAAGACTCCCGTCCATCGGTCGGCATTGTCGAACACCTATCGGTAATACGCGTTAGAGTGTGACAACGCCAAGGGCCGGTATCGCTCTCACCCCGAGGGCACCAGAACCCCCGGTGGGACCGGGGTTCGCTCACCCCTGGACGAAGGACAAAGGAGTCGCGGGTGTCCAGCTCCGACATCTTCATCGGCGAGACCCTCGGTACCGCCATACTCATCCTGCTCGGCGGTGGCGTCTGCGCCGCCGTCACGCTGAAGGCCTCCAAGGCCCGTAACGCCGGCTGGGTCGCCATCGCGTTCGGGTGGGGCTTCGCCGTCATGACGGCCGTGTACATCTCCGCGCCGCTCTCCGGCGCCCATCTGAACCCGGCCGTCACCGTCGCCCTGGCCATCAAGAACAGCGACTGGAGCAACGTTCCGTACTACCTCGGCGGCCAGCTGCTCGGCGCCATGATCGGTGCGGTCCTGGTGTGGCTCGCCTACTACGGGCAGTTCCACGCGCACCTCACCGACAAGGAGATCGTCGGCGGTCCGGGCGCCCAGGACACGACGGCCAAGGCGGTCGAGGCCCAGGAGCAGGGTGCGGGACCGGTGCTCGGCATCTTCTCCACCGGCCCGGAGATCCGGAACGTGGTGCAGAACCTCGTCACGGAGATCATCGGCACCATCGTGCTGATCCTCGCGGTCCTCACTCAGGGCCTGAACAACAACGGCAACGGCCTCGGCGCGCTCGGCGGTCTGATCACCGCCTTCGTGGTGGTGGCCATCGGCCTGTCCCTCGGCGGCCCGACGGGCTACGCGATCAACCCGGCCCGTGACCTCGGCCCGCGCATCGTGCACGCCCTGCTGCCGCTGCCCAACAAGGGCGGCTCCGACTGGAGCTACGCCTGGATCCCGGTGGTCGGCCCGCTGATCGGCGCCGCCATCGCGGCGGGTATCTACAACGTCGCCTTCTGACGAAACCCCCACCGGGGATTCGCGCACGCGCCGTACGTTCAGCCCCTCAACCACGGACCTCAGGAGCACACAGTGACCGACGCCCACACCGCAGGCCCCTTCATCGCGGCGATCGACCAGGGCACCACCTCCTCGCGCTGCATCATCTTCGACCGGGACGGCCGTATCGTCTCCGTCGACCAGAAGGAGCACGAGCAGATCTTCCCGAAGCCGGGCTGGGTCGAGCACAACGCCAACGAGATCTGGACCAACGTCCAGGAGGTCGTCGCCGGAGCCGTCGAGAAGGCCGGCATCACCCGCGACGACATCAAGGCCATCGGCATCACCAACCAGCGCGAGACGACCGTGCTGTGGGACAAGAACACCGGTGAGCCCGTCCACAACGCCATCGTCTGGCAGGACACCCGTACCGACGCCCTGTGCCGGGAGCTCGCCCGCAACGTGGGCCAGGACCGCTTCCGCCGCGAGACCGGCCTGCCGCTGGCCTCCTACTTCGCCGGCCCCAAGGCCCGCTGGCTGCTCGACAACGTCGACGGCCTCAAGGAGCGCGCCGCCGCCGGGGACATCCTCTTCGGCACCATGGACACCTGGGTCATCTGGAACCTGACCGGCGGTGTCAACGGCGGCCGGCACGTCACCGACGTCACCAACGCCTCGCGCACCATGCTCATGAACCTGCACACGATGCAGTGGGACGAGAAGATCGCCGAGTCGATCGGTGTGCCGCTGGGCATCCTCCCCGAGATCCGCTCCTCCGCCGAGGTCTACGGCGAGGTCACCGGCGGCAAGCTCGGCGACCTGCTGGGCGGCATCCCGGTCGCCTCCGCGCTCGGCGACCAGCAGGCGGCCCTGTTCGGCCAGACCTGTTTCTCCGAGGGCGAGACCAAGTCGACCTACGGCACCGGCACCTTCATGGTGATGAACACCGGTGACAAGATCATCAACTCGTACGCCGGTCTGCTGACCACGGTCGGCTACAAGATCGGCGACCAGCCCACGGTCTACGCCCTGGAGGGCTCGATCGCCGTCACCGGTTCGCTGGTGCAGTGGATGCGCGACCAGATGGGCCTGGTCTCCACCGCCGCCGAGATCGAGACGCTCGCGCTCTCGGTCGAGGACAACGGCGGCGCCTACTTCGTGCCGGCCTTCTCCGGCCTGTTCGCCCCGCACTGGCGCTCCGACGCCCGCGGTGTGATCGCCGGTCTGACCCGGTACGTCACCAAGGCGCACCTCGCGCGCGCCGTCCTGGAGGCCACCGCCTGGCAGACCCGGGAGATCGCCGACGCCATGGTGAAGGACTCCGGCGACGAGCTGGTGGCCCTGAAGGTCGACGGCGGCATGACCTCCAACAACCTGCTGATGCAGACCCTCGCCGACGTCCTGGACGCACCCGTGGTGCGCCCGATGGTCGCCGAGACCACCTGCCTCGGCGCCGCCTACGCCGCCGGCCTCGCCGTCGGCTTCTGGTCCAGCACCGACGAGCTGCGCGCCAACTGGCGCCGGGCCGCCGAGTGGACCCCCCAGATGGACGCGGAGACCCGCGACCGTGAGTACAAGAACTGGCTCAAGGCCGTCGACCGGACCATGGGCTGGATCGAGGACGAGAACTGAGCGGCCTCTCTCGGCTCAGACCGCTCTGACGAGGAGTAAGTACCCCACATGACCAGTCAGTCCACCCTGCAGTCCGTGCCTGCCCTGGGAACGCGCCCGGCCTCCGGCTCCAACCCGAGTCGCGCCGAGACCAGGGAGCAGCTCTCCAAGGCGTCGTACGACCTTCTTGTGATCGGCGGCGGCATCCTGGGCATCTCCACCGCCTGGCATGCCGCGCAGTCCGGGCTCAGGGTGGCGCTGGTCGATGCCGGCGACTTCGCCGGTGCCACCTCCTCCGCCTCCTCCAAGCTGCTCCACGGCGGTCTGCGCTACCTGCAGACCGGCGCGGTGAAGCTGGTGGCGGAGAACCACTTCGAGCGCCGCGCGGTGTCCCGTCAGGTGGCTCCCCACCTGGCGAACCCGCTGACCTTCTACCTCCCCGTGTACAAGGGCGGCCCGCACGGCGCGGCGAAGCTCGGCGCGGGCGTCTTCGCCTACTCGGCGCTGTCCGCGTTCGGCGACGGCGTCGGCCACCTGCTCTCCCCCGCCAAGGCGGCGCAGGACGTGCCCGAGCTGCGTACCGAGAACCTGAAGGCCGTGGCCGTGTACGGCGACGACCAGATGAACGACGCGCGCATGGCGCTGATGACGGTCCGCGCGGCCGTCGAGGCGGGCGCGGTCGTCCTGAACCACGCCGAGGTCACCGGCCTGCGCTTCACCCGGGGCCGGGTGACGGGCGCGGAGCTGAAGGACCGTACCTCCGGTGACGAGTTCGGGGTCGACGCCCGGCTGGTGCTGAACGCGACCGGCCCCTGGGTCGACCACCTGCGCAAGATGGAGGACCCGGGCGCGGCGCCGTCCATCCGGCTGTCCAAGGGCGCGCACCTGGTCCTGAAGCGGACCTCGCCGTGGAAGGCCGCGCTGGCCACCCCGATCGACAAGTACCGGATCACCTTCGCCCTCCCCTGGGAGGACATGCTGCTGCTCGGCACCACCGACGAGGAGTACGAGGGGGACCCGGCCGATGTTTCGGTCAACGACAAGGACATAGCGCAGATCCTGGACGAGGCGGCGTTCTCCGTCCGGGACCAGCAGCTGAAGAAGGACCTGATCACGTACGCGTTCGCGGGTCTGCGGGTGCTGCCGGGCGGTCCCGGTGACACCGCGAAGGCCAAGCGCGAGACGGTGGTGACCGAGGGCAAGGGCGGCATGCTGTCCGTCGCGGGCGGCAAGTGGACCACGTTCCGCCACATCGGTCGTACGATCATGAAGAAGCTGGAGGCGCTGCCGGGCCACCCGCTGGGCGACGACTTCGAGCCGATCTCCTCGCTGCCGAAGAAGCTGCCGCTGCCCGGTGTCGCCAACCCGCGCGCGGTCGCGCACCGGCTGCTGGTGGACGGTCCGGCCCCCGGTCCGCGGATGGCCGCCGACACCGCGAAGCACCTGGCCACCCACTACGGCTCGCTGGCCTTCGACATCGCCCGCATGGCGAACGAGAACCCGGATCTGGCGCAGCGGGTGCACCCGGACGCGCCGGAGATCTGGGCGCAGGTCGTGTGGGCCCGTGACCACGAGTGGGCGGAGACGGCGGACGACGTGCTACGCCGCCGTACCACGCTGACCATCCGCGGCCTGGCCACGGACGAGGTCCGGGCGAAGGTCCAGGGTCTGCTCGACGAGAAGTAGTCCCGGTCGGACACCGACGCGGGGAAGGGGCGGCGCCGTACGCACGGGCCGCCCCTTCCGCGCGCCCGTCCCGGGTCCGGGCTTTATCAGGGGCGCGAGGGGTGTTCGAGCGGGGAGGGCGGGGCAGTGATCCGTTCACTGCCCCCTACAAGGGGACTGCGGACGCCCTTGCCGGACGCCGTAAGGTTGGTGAGTCATGCAAGGGCACGTCGGAAGGAGGCACTGGGTGATCGAGCTGGAGGGGGTTCCCGAGCTGATCGACCCAGTCATGGTGGCCGCGTTCGAGGGCTGGAACGATGCCGGTGACGCCGCCTCCACGGCGGTCGCGCATCTGGAACGCGAGTTCAAGGGCGAGGTGTTCGCGGCGCTGGACGCCGAGGACTACTACGACTTCCAGGTGAACCGGCCGACGGTGTTCATGGAGGACGGGGTACGCAAGATCACCTGGCCGACGACCCGGCTCTCGGTGGTCCGTGTCGGCGGTGCCAAGCCGCGCGACCTGGTGCTGGTGCGGGGCATCGAGCCGTCCATGCGATGGCGCTCGTTCTGCAACGAGCTGCTCGGCTTCGCGCACGAACTGGGCGTGGAGCTGGTGGTCGTCCTGGGCGCGCTGCTCGGCGACACCCCGCACACACGTCCGGTACCGGTCAGCGGGGTCACCTCGGACACGGAACTGGCGCAGCGGATGGACCTGGAGGAGACGAAGTACGAGGGGCCCACGGGCATCGTCGGGGTCCTCCAGGAGGCGTGCACGCATGCCGGGGTGCCGGCGGTGTCGCTGTGGGCCGCGGTGCCGCACTACGTCTCCCAGCCGCCCAACCCGAAGGCCACCCTGGCACTGCTCAACCGTCTTGAGGATCTGCTGGACCTGCGCATCCCGCAGGGCGAGCTGCCGGAGGACGCGCGGGCCTGGCAGGTGGGCGTGGACCAGCTGGCCGCGGAGGACAGCGAGGTCGCGGAGTACGTCCAGACGCTGGAGGAGGCCCGCGACACGGCGGAGCTGCCGGAGGCGTCCGGCGAGGCGATCGCGCGGGAGTTCGAGCGGTATCTGCGGCGCCGGGACGCGCCGGGCGGCAAGGCGCGCCCGTCGAAGCCCGACGCGGATGCCTCCGGCGGTTCGGCCGGCGATGACGAGGGTGACGGGTCGGAGGACTGAGGTACGGCGAAGGGGCGGTCCCGGGTTGGGGGCCGCCCCTTCTTTTTGTCGCCGATGCCTGTCTTCGAGGCTTGTCGCCGATGCGCTACGGGGTGCCGCTCGACGCCGGTCGGGTGGCGGCGGGACCGTTGTGGTCGATCGCGCCGTTCCCCGCGCCCCTTCGGGGGCGCGGGGGTCGGCGGGGTCTACAGAGCAACGCCCAGGAGGGCGTCCACCGCCCTCGTGACCAGGCCCGGGGCGCCCGTGTCCGTGCCGCCCCCGGTGTGCTGGCGCTCGGCCCAGCGGTCCACCGCGACAAGTGCCGTCGGGGAGTCCAGGTCGTTCGACAGGGCGTCGCGGATCTCCTCGACCAAGGCGTCGGCGGAGGGGCCGTCGGGGCGGGAGACCGCGGCGCGCCAGCGGTCGAGGCGGTCGACGGCGTCCTGGAGGACCTGGTCGGTCCACTCCCAGTCGGCCCGGTAGTGGTGGGCCAGCAGGGCGAGGCGGATCGCGGCCGGGTCGACGCCACCGCGCCGGACCTGGGAGACGAAGACCAGGTTGCCCCTGGACTTGGACATCTTCTCGCCGTCCAGGGCGACCATGCCGGCGTGCACGTACGCCTTGGCCATCGGGAACTCGCCGGTGAGCACGTGGGCGTGCGAGGCACCCATCTCGTGGTGCGGGAAGGCGAGGTCGGAGCCGCCGCCCTGGACGTCGAAGCCCATGCCGAGGTGGTCCAGGGCGATGGCCACGCACTCGATGTGCCAGCCGGGCCGGCCGGGGCCGAGGGAGGCGCCGTCCCAGCTGGGCTCGCCCTCGCGGGCCGCCATCCACAGCATCGGGTCGAGCGGGTTCTTCTTGCCCGGGCGGTCCGGGTCGCCGCCGCGCTCGGCGGACAGCAGCCGCATGGCGGCCGCGTCGAGGTGCGAGACCGAGCCGAAGTGCGGGTCGGACTCGACGGAGAAGTAGACGTCGCCCTCCAGTTCGTAGGCCGCGCCGAGGTCGCGCAGCCGCTCCACGAGCGGGACGATGCCCGGTATCGCCTCGACGGCGCCTATGTAGTGCTGGGGCGGGAGCATCCGCAGGGCGGTCATGTCCTCGCGGAAGAGGGAGGTCTCCTTCTCGGCGAGAGCGACCCAGTCGACGCCGTCGCGCTCCGCGCGTTCCAGGAGCGGGTCGTCGACGTCGGTGACGTTCTGGACGTAGTGGACCTGCCGCTTGGTGTCGAGCCACACGCGCTGAACGAGGTCGAACGCGTTGTAGGTCGCCGCGTGACCCATGTGGGTCGCGTCGTACGGGGTGATACCGCAGACGTAGATACGGGCGACGGGACCGGGCTGGAGGGTGACCAGGCCGCCGGTCGCGGTGTCGTGGATCCTCAGGTCGCGGCCCTGACCAGGCAGGGCGGGGACCTCGGAAGCGGGCCAGGCATGCATGTACATGAGCCTAACCGGCCGCGCGAGGCACACACGACCGGGATCGAGCCGGATGGCCGGTCGGGCGCTCTTGTATCTTCGGCCGCACTGTGCTCACACGGGCGGCCAGGGGATCGCCGGCCAGTCCCCGCCGGGTTCCGGGTGCAGCCCGGAGGCGAGGAGGGCGGCGACGCGGGCGCGGGTGGCGTCCAGTTCCGCGGCGGTGATCAGCGGGGCGAGGCGCTCGCCCAGATCGCCGTCCAGGGCGTCGCCGAGCCGTTTGAGGACCCCGACGGCCTCGGCGGTGAGGGGCTCGCCCGCCCAGCCCCACAGCAGGGTGCGCAGCTTGTCCTCGGCGTTGAAGGTGACCCCGTGGTCGATGCCGTAGAGCCGGCCGTCGGCGGTGGGCAGCAGATGGCCGCCCTTGCGGTCGGCGTTGTTGATCACGGCGTCCAGGACGGCGAGCCGGCGCAGCCGCTCGTCGTCGGCGTGCACGAGCAGCGCGGTGCGGCCCTCGCCGACCTCGGCGAAGCCGATGGCCTTCCAGCCGGGCTCGGGCTCCTCGCCGTCGACCAGGGCGAGGAGTTCGGGCTCCGGGGAGACCTCGATCCACAGCTGGCACATGCCCTCGCCGTAGGGGCCGTCGCGCAGCACGGTGGGCGGGACGAGGCCCCAGCCGGTGGCCTCGGAGACCTCGTAGGCGGCGACCTCCCGGGCGGCGAGGGTGCCGTCGGGGAAGTCCCACAGGGGCCGCTCCCCCGCCACCGGCTTGTAGACGCAGCCGGCTTCCCGGCCGTCCTGGGCGACGGTGCAGTACAGGGCGGCGTTGGAGGCGTCGCGGATGCGGCCGCGCACGGTCAGCTCACCGCGGGCGAGCAGTTCGGCGGCGCCCGGGTCGGCGGCGGTCACGCCCCGCGGCGGTATCCGTTCTGGCGCGGGCATACGTGTCCTTCCGGATCGAGCGGGAGGCTGCACAGCGGGCACGGCGGCCGCCCGGCGTTGACGACGTCGAGGGCGCGCTTGGCGAAGGCACGGGCCTGCGCGCCGGTCAGCCGGACCCGCAGCATCGGGGGTCCGTTCTCCTCGTCCTGGAGCAGCCGTTCCTCGGCCTCGGCGAGGTCCTCCTCGGTGTCGGCGTCCAGCTCCACCAGGGCCTGCGCCTCCACGACCATGCGCTGTTCCTCGGCGTCCCAGGCCAGGGCCATGGTGCCGACCCGGAACTCCTCCTCGACGGGGGTCTCCAGCGGGGCGGTGTCGGAGATCTCGTTGGGCGCCATGGCCGGGACGGAGGCGCTGCCGCCGCTGCGGCGCACCACCTCGTCCAGGAGTTCGTCCATGCGCTCGGCGAGCGCGGCGACCTGGGTCTTCTCCAGGGCCACGCTGGTCACCCGGGGACCCGCCATGGCCTGGAGGAAGAACGTACGGCGTCCGGGCAGTCCGACCGTGCCGGCCACGAAGCGGTCCGGCGGATCGTAGAGGAACACCTGACGGGACACGTCCTGTCTCCATTGGGTCGAGAGTTACGGCGGTGCGTGTGCGGGCCGCTGCGGATACGCGGCGGCGCGGACCGCTTCACCCTACTGCGGGCGACGATCACGGTGCGCCCGCACCGCCACCGACCGGTGCGTCGCCGTCGGGGTGCGCCTCGCGCGGGGCGAGCGAGGCGAGATCACCGGTGTCGCCGAGGCGGACGAGGAAGGGGCGAAGCCGGGTGTAACGGATCGCGGTCACGGAACACGGCTCCACGGAGATCCGCTGGAAGAGGTCGAGATGGAGGCCGAGGGCGTCGGCGACCAGGGATTTGATGATGTCGCCGTGGGAGCACATCAGGTAGGTGGCGTCGGCGCCGTGGTCGCGTTCGACGCGCGCGTTCCACTCGCGTACGGCCTCGGCGGCGCGGGTCTGCATGGCGCGCATGGACTCGCCGCCGGGGAAGGCGGCGGCGGAGGGGTGGGCCTGGACGACCTCCATCAGCGGCTCGTCCTTGAGCTCGGCGAGCTTGCGGCCGGACCAGTCGCCGTAGTGGCACTCCCCGATCCGGTCGTCGGTGTGGGGGGTCAGGCCGGGGCGGGCGGCGAGGAGCGGGGCCAGGGTCTCCTGGCAGCGCTGGAGCGGGCTGGTGACGATCTCGGCCAGCGGCAGGGCGGCGAGGCGGGCGGGCAGGGCGGCGGCCTGGGCGGTGCCCCGCTCGTCCAGGGAGACCCCCGGCGTCCAGCCGGCGAGCACGCCGGAAGTGTTGGCGGTGGAACGTCCGTGCCTTACGAGGATCAGCGTGGGCATGCGGACCAGGGTAGGCGCATCAGATGGTGCGCCGGTGATCTCGTGAAGGGAGAATGCGCTCCGTGATCGTCGACTGTGCCATCTACCGGCATGGAAAGCGGACCGAGGGTCCGGAGGATCTGTCCGACGCGCTCGCCGAGGCGCGGGCGGCGGGCGGGTTCGTGTGGATCGGGCTGTACGAGCCGTCCGAGCGGGAGTTCGACCTGGTGACCCAGGAGTTCGGGCTGCACCCGCTGGCGGTGGAGGACGCCCTCAAGGCTCATCAGCGGCCCAAACTGGAGGTGTACGAGGATTCGCTGTTCGTGGTGCTGAAGCCGGTCGGGTACGAACCGGCGAGCGACACGGTCTCGGCGGGAGAGGTGATGGTCTTCGTCGGCGACTGCTTCGTGGTGACGGTGCGGCACGGTGAGGCGTCGCCGCTCGCGGCGGTGCGGCACCGGCTGGAGGAGGAGCCGGAGATGCTCCACAAGGGGCCCACCTCGGTGCTGTACGCGATCGCCGACGCCATCGTGGACCGGTACCTGGAGGTGGCGACCGAGCTCCAGACGGATCTGGAGGAGGTGGAGGCGGAGGTGTTCCGGCCCGAAGGGGGCGGCGCGCGCAACACCGCCTCGCGGATCTACGGCTTCAAGCGGCAGATCGTGGAGTTCCGCCGGGCGACCGGGCCGCTGACGGTGCCGCTGAACCGGCTGGCGGGGACGGGGCCGCTCGGCTCGGGCAGCGGGGTGCCGTTCGTGCACGAGGAGGCGCGGCCGTTCTTCCGGGACGTCGGCGACCATCTCGCCCGCGTCAACGAGTCGGTGGAGGGCCTGGACCGGCTGGTGTCGGACGTGCTCTCGGCGCATCTGGCGCAGACGAGCGTGCGGCAGAACGACGACATGCGCAAGATCTCCGCCTGGGCGGCGATGGCGGCGGTGCCCACGATGATCGCCGGGATCTACGGCATGAACTTCGACCACATGCCCGAACTGCACTGGCTGTGGTCGTACCCGGCGGTGATCGTGGTGATGGCGCTGCTGGAGGTGGTCCTGTACCGGCTGTTCAAGCGCCGCGAGTGGCTGTGAGCCGCCCCGGCCGCGGGGGCGGCCCGGCAAGAAGGGGCCGGGGAGTCGTAACCGCTCGTCGCCGGGCGCGTTGTTCCCGGTGACGGCCGTGGCGGGGAAGACCCCCGAGCTCCCACCACGGCCGTGGAAGACTTCCGGCTCAGGCGAGCCCGGCGCGCTCCAGGGCCTCCGTGCCGGTGCGCAGGGAGGCGAGCCGCTCTTCCAGGGTGAACCCGGCGGGCGCGAGGCTGAGGGTGGTGACACCGGCCTCGGCGTACGCCTTCATGCGATCCGCGATGCGGTCGACGGAGCCCAGCAGCGTGGTCTTGTCGATGAGGTCCTGCGGGATCGCGGCGGCCGCCCCCTGCTTGTCCCCGGACAGGTACTTCTCCTGGATCTCGGCGGCCTCCCGCTCGTACCCCATGCGCTGCGCCAGCTTGTTGTAGAAGTTCTGCTTGGCGCTGCCCATGCCGCCGACGTACAGCGCGGTGTAGGGGCGGAAGGTGTCGGCGAGCGCGGCCACGTCCTTGTCGTCTCCGACGGCGAGCGGCAGGGTCGGGCAGATGTCGAACCCGTCGAGGGTCTTGCCCGCCTTCTCCCGGCCCGCGCGCAGATGCGTGAGGGTGGTCTCCTCCAGGTGCTCGGCGGCGGGGAAGATCAGCAGGGCGCCGTCGGCGATCTCGCCGGTCTGCTCCAGGTTCTTCGGGCCGATCGCCGCGATGTACAGCGGGATGTGCTCGCGCTGCGGGTGCACGGTCAGCTTGATCGGCTTGCCCGGACCGCCGGGCAGCGGCAGCGTCCAGTGCTCGCCCTCGTACGACAGCCGCTGACGGGTCATCGCCTTGCGGACGATCTCCACGTACTCGCGGGTACGGGCCAGCGGCTTGTCGAACCTGACGCCGTACCAGCCCTCCGAGACCTGGGGCCCGGAGACGCCGAGGCCGAGCCGGAAGCGGCCGCCGGAGAGGGTGTCCAGGGTGGCCGCCGTCATCGCGGTCATCGCCGGCTGGCGGGCCGGGATCTGGAAGATGGCCGAGCCGACGTCGATGCGCTCGGTCTGGGCGGCGACCCAGCTGAGCACGGTGGCCGCGTCGGAGCCGTACGCCTCGGCTGCCCAGCACACGGCGTAGCCCAGCCGGTCGGCCTCCTGCGCCACGGCCAGATTGTCGCCGTCCATTCCGGCACCCCAGTAGCCGAGGTTGAGTCCGAGTTGCATGGCCGATTCCCCTTACCCGTGAGTAACGTCCCTGTGGCGCAGACCTTAGCGCGGGGGCGCGGGCGGCGCCCCGTGCGGGCCCGCGCGAGTTGTCCACAGGCTTCCCGCCCCGCTCGTTCCGGCCAGTAATCTCGCGGTCATGGAGCAGAGGCATCTCGGCCGTACCGGCCTGCGCGTGTCCCGGATCGGACTCGGCACCCTCACCTGGGGCCGGGACACCGAAGAGCATGACGCCGCGGACATGCTCAAGGCGTTCTGGGAGGCCGGCGGCACCCTCGTCGACACGGCGGACGTGTACGGCGGCGGGGAGGCGGAGTATCTGCTCGGGCGGCTGATGGAACGGCTCGTACCGCGCCGCGACCTGGTCATCTCCACGAAGGCGGGCAGCGTCCCGGACCCCGGGCGCCGCTTCGACGGCTCCCGGGGCCATCTGCTCGCCGCGCTGGACGCCTCCCTGGTCCGCCTGGGCACGGACCATGTGGACCTGTGGCACATCCACGCGTACGACCCCGGGACCCCGCTGGAGGAGACGCTCCAGGCCCTCGACATAGCGGTGGCCAGCGGCCGGGCCCGGTACGCGGGCGTGTCCAACTTCTGTGGCTGGCAGCTCGCCAAGGCGGCCACCTGGCAGCTCGCGGCGCCGGGCACCCGCACCCGGCTGGCCAGCACGCAGATGGAGTACTCGCTGCTCCAGCGGGGCGTGGAGCGCGAGGTGCTGCCCGCCGCGCTGGACCTGGGCGTGGGCCTGCTGCCCTCCTCGCCGCTGGGCCGGGGCGTGCTGACCGGAAAGTACCGGCACAACACGCCCGCGGACTCGCGCGGCGCCTCCGATCATCTGGCGCCGTTCGTGGAGCCGTATCTGGACGACACGGCGACCCGCATCGTCGACGCGGTGACGACGGCCGCCGACGGGCTCGCGGTCACCCCGCTCCAGGTGGCGCTGGCCTGGGTCCGCGACCGCCCCGGGGTCACCGCCCCGATCGTCGGCGCGCGCACCGCGCAGCAGCTCACGGCGGCGTTGTCAGTGGAGGCGCTTAGTCTTCCTGACGAGATCTGCCGGGCGCTGGACGATGTGTCGGCGCCCTTGCACCGCTATCCCGATCACGACTGGAGCACGCTGTGAGCACGGAACCGGAGACCACGGAGGAAACGGGGCCGGGGACGCCGGAGATGCCGGAGGCGCAGGGCGCGCCGGAGGCGCCGGACGGGGTGGCCGGGGTGGCCGGGGACGGTCTCGCGGCGGACGGCGGTGAGGGTGCGTCCGAGGTGTCCGACGTGTCCGAGGCATCCGGAGCGCCCGAGACGTCCGAGGTGGAGGACGGCGGCGCGGGCGAGGAGACGGCGGAGCCGGCCGAGGGGGCGGAGACGGCGGAGCCGACCGGGTCGGCCGAGGAGGCGGAGTCGGATGGGTCGGCCGGACCGGTGGCCGAGGGTGCCGGGAAGCCGGAGCTGTCCGAGGCGGCGGCCGAGTTGGCCGCGCAGCGGCTGGAGCGGGAGCGGATCGAGCGGCGCAAGGCGGAGCGCAGGGGGCCCGTGGAGAGCGGCGCCAAGCTGAGCGGGACGGCGGCCGATCTGCTGGCCGCGGTCCGGGCGGTGGAGGGGGGCAAGAAGCCGGCGTCCACGGTGTTCGCACAGCCCGCGCGGCCCGCGCCCGAGCGGGCACCCGAGCCGGGCCCCGCGACCGCCCCGGTCCGTCCCGCACCCGTACCGGAGCCGGTGCGCCAGGAGCGGCCCGCGCCCGCCCCCGCGGCCGCCCCGGTCGGGCCCTCGCCGCAGACGGTGGAGGCCGTACGACAGGTGCTCGCGCGGGGTGGGGCGCCGGAGGCGCTGGGGCAGCAGGCGGCCCTGGTGCTCGGCGAGGGCGCGGGCGATGTGCTGCGGGAGGACCCCTGGCAGTTGCTGCGGCTCCCGGGGGTGCGGCCCGAGCAGGCGGACGGCTTCGCGCGGGCGCTGCTCGGCGCCGAGTGCGGCCCGCGGGACGAGCGGCGGGGGCGGGCGGTGACGGTCTGGCTGCTGGAGCAGGCGGCCCTCGCCGGACACACCGCCCTGGAGCTGCCCGCGCTCACCGCGGCCCTGGCCCAGCGGGGCGTGCCGGACCCGGACGAGGCCGTGCAGAGCACCCTCGCCGAGGGCGAGGCGCTGGTGTTCGAGGACGCCCTGGAGGAGGCGGGCGCCCCGGCCGCGCGGGCGGCGGACGACGAGGAGGAAGAGGCGGCGGAGCGCCCGGTGCGGGTGCTCATCGCCCTGGAGCGGTACGCCATGGCCGAGGAGAGCCTCGCCGACGGCCTGGCCCGGCTGATCAACTCCCCGTCCCAGGACGCCGGGGAGGCCTGGGCGCCGGTCGTCGCGGAGTTGTCGGGCGGCGCCGCCGAGCTGGCCCGCGCGGTCGCCGGGCACGGCCTGGTCCTGCACACCGGCGGCGACGCCTCGCGCGCCGAACCGGCCGCCCTGCTCGGCGCCGCCCGGGACGCGGGCCTGCGGGCCCTCGCCGTGTGCCACACCCCCGACGGCCGCGACCGTCTCGCCGCGCTGCCGCCGACGCGCGGGGCGGGCGTGGGTACGGTCGCGGGTCTGCTGGCCGGTGCCGAGGGACCGGGCCGGGACGGCGACGGAGCGCTGGAGCTGGATCTGCTGATCGTGCTGGACGCGCCCCAACTCGACGTGGAGAGCGCGGCGATGCTGGTGGAGTCGCTGCCCGACGGGGCGCGGCTGGTGCTCAGCGGGGATCCGGCGCTGCTGTGGTCGGCCGGTCCGGGACGGGTCTTCGCCGATCTGCTCGCGGCCCGCGCCTGCCCCCAGCTCGCCTCCCGGCTGCCCGACCCGGGTCCGATCGGCGAGCTGGTCTCCGGGATCGGCATCGGCGAGCTGAACCAGGTCGAGGCGCCCGGCAAGGAGGTCGTGATCGTGCCGGTGCGGGACGCGGGCGAGGCCGTGCACCGCACGGTGCAGCTGGTCGCGGACTCGGTGCCGCGCGCCTTCGGGGTGCCCGTCGAGGACACGGTGGTGATCACGCCGGGCCATGGCGGCGCGGCCGGTACCCGGGCTCTCAACTCCGCCCTGAAGGAGCGCCTCAACCCCGGCCCCGGCCGGTTCGGCGGCTTCGACCCCGGCGACCGGATCGCCTACTCCCCCGCCCCCGGACGGACCCTGCCGGGCACCGTGGTGAAGGCCGATGCCGAGGGGCTGCACCTGTCCTGCGCGGGCGCCCCCGTGGCCGTACCGCGGGAGCGGGTGGAGGGGTCGGTGCGGCACGGATGGGCGCTGACCGCGCACCAGGCGGTGGGCGGGCGCTGGCCCGCGGCGGTCGTGGTGCTGCCCGGCGACGCGGCGCAGACGCTGAGCAGGCCGTGGGTGTACACGGCGTTCGGCCGGGGCGAGCGGCATCTCTCCGTGGTCCACGGCGTGGAGGGGGCGCTGCCGCGAGCGGTCGCGGAGATCCCGGCCAAGCCCCGTACGACGCGGCTGGCGACCCTGCTGCGCCCGCAGCCCCCGACGGACTGAGTCCCCGGCGCCGACGTGGTGAGGATCATCCGAGGCGGCGCCGTGCGGCGGCGCCGTACCGGCTTCGCGCCGTCACGGCACCGCCGCCGAGGTCACCTGCCGGCGCCCCGGACGGCCGCGCCGCCGGCCTCGCCGTGCTCGCCTCCGTGCTCGTCCTCGGTCTCGTCCAGGTCCTCGTCGTCCACGAACTCGATGTCGTCGTCCTCGGCATCCGGGTCGGCGGCGTCGTGCTCGTCGTGCTCGTCGTGCTCGTCGTGTTCGTCGTCCTCGTCGTCGAACACCGCGCTGACGTCGAAGCGGCACACCACCGCCTGCGGGTCGAAGTGCTCGAAGGGGGCCTCCAGCCACTCCCCCGCCTCCGGGGCCTCGTCGGCCGCGGTGACCCAGAGCGTGGAGTCGCCCTCCTCCAGGCCGAACTCCTTGTGCCGGGAGGCGATCTCGTCCGGTTCGAACTCGCCGAAGAGCAGGCCCAGCGCCCCGGGGACGGTGCCGGCGGCGTCCTCGTCCAGACCGGCGAGATCCTCGAAGTCCTCCGCGGCCTCGACCCGCTCGGCCTGGGCCAGCAGCCGCTGGGGCTCCGCCACCGTGTAGTCGCGGCGGATCAGCACGCTGATCGCGTGGGGTTCCTCGGGGCCCGCGTACGGCGGCAGCGTCTCGTCGGCGCCGGGGATCTCGAAGGGGGTGACCTCGTCGTAGCGGTCGTAGAGCAGCTCGTCGTACACCTCGGCGGCCGCGGCCAGCTGGTTGAACGCCTCGAAAACGGCCGGGTCGTCGTCTCCTGACCTGCGTTCGACCGCCGCCAGGTGACGGTCGAGCGCGGTCTTGATCGCCTCGGCGGCGGCGCGTACCTCGGCAGCGGTGGGCTGCGCAGCATCAGACATAGTGCAGACGCTATCCGTACCGGGCACCAGCCCGCACAATAGATGCGATGCCGGAATACGAATTTGTCGACGTGTATGTCCCTCGCGGGGTGTCCCGCAAGGAGACCGCACGTCTGCTGACGGACCATGCCGAGTACGGACACTGGGAGTTGGACCGCCTGAGCCTGCTGCGCGACGGCAGCCGCAAGGTGCGGCTGCGGCGGCGGATCATCCGCCAGCTGCGGGCCACCTGGTGAGGCGGGACCGCTGAGGGCGACGGGGGCGCGAAAGAGGCGGAGCGGGCCCGCCCCCAGGGCCGGACCCGCTCCTCATGCCCGCCCGTCACGGCGTGTTCGTCCGCCGGATCAGGCCTTGACCCGTGCCTTGCGGTAGAGCACGGCGCCCGCGATCAGCGCACCCGCGCCGGCCGGCAGCGCGAGGCCCAGAGGCAGGTCGCTGCCGGTGTGCGCGAGCTGCCCCGTGGTCAGGGACGCCGGGGGCGCCTGCGGCACGTGCACCTGGTGGGCGGGCGGGGTCGCCGGGGTGCCCGGGTGGTGCGGGGTGCCCGGGGCGGTCGGCTTGCCCGGCTGAGTCGGGTGGCTCGGGTGGCCTGGGTGACTCGGGTGACCGGGGTGGCTCGGCGGGCTGGTGTGGCCGCCCGGCGGGGTGCTGTGCGTACCGCCGCCGTTCGAGCAGTGGTTGCCCAGGGCGGGGTTGCCCACGCCGACGACGTCGACGCTGTTGCCGCACACGTTCACCGGGACGTCGATCGGCACCTGGACGGTGTTGCCCGACCCCACGCCCGGCGAGCCGGAGGTGTGGCCGCCCGCGCCGGAGCCTCCCGAACCGCCGGCGCCGCCGTGGCCCTGACCTCCGTGGCCGCCGCCGGAGTTGGCGCAGGCGTTGCCCATCGCCGGGTTGAGGAGCCCGACGACGTTCACGGTGTTGCCGCAGACGTTCACCGGGACATGGACCGGTGCCTGCACGGTGTTGCCGGACAGGACGCCCGGTGAGCCGGTGGCGGCGCCGGACGCGCCCGCGTCCGCGTGTGCCATACCGGTCGCGGCGGCGAGTACCCCGGTCGCCGCCGCCATGGTCATCAGACCCTTACGGGTTCCTTGTCGCATTGCTGCGTACCCCCCTGCCTTCGCTTGCCGTCACTGTCTGGAAAAGGCCGGTCGGCCTCGGAGCGCATGGCGCGCGCTCCGAGGCCGACGGCTGAAAGAAGACGCCCCTCGGGGTGGAAGCCCCTACGGGGAACGGGTGTCAGCCGTTGACGCAGGTGTTGCCGAAGGCGGGGTTCAGGAGCCCGATCACGTTGATCGTGTCGCCGCACACGTTCACCGGAACGTGCACGGGCACCTGGATGACGTTGCCGGAGACGACACCCGGGGAGTGCAGGGCGGCACCCTGGGCACCGGAGTCGGCGACGGCCAGGCCCGCGCCCGCGAGAACCAGCCCACCGGTGGCAGCCGCGGCAGCGACGACCTTCTTGATCATTGTTCCTCCTCGTTGGCAAAGCGGCCCCAAGGTGCGGGGTCGCATCACCTGTAACGAGGAGGGAGTAATGGAGCTACGAGCTTATGGTCGCATTCACCCTTCTCAGTCGATCTCGAACGGGCGCCCGAAACCAGGGGGGTGCGGCTCGAACGTCCCGGCGGCCGCTCAGGACGCGTCGATGAACCGGTCGAGCACCCGCACGCCGAACTGGAGACCGTCCACCGGCACCCGCTCGTCCACGCCGTGGAACATGCCGGCGAAGTCCAGCTCCGGCGGCAGCTTCAGCGGGGCGAAGCCGAAGCCGCGGATGCCGAGGTCGTCGAAGGACTTGGCGTCGGTGCCGCCGGAGAGCATGTACGGGACCGCCTTGGCGATGGGGTCCTCGGCGAGCAGCGCGGACTGCATGGCCTCGACCAGCGCCCCGTCGAAGCTGGTCTCGACGGCCTTGTCGGCGTGCACGTCCTCGCGGCGCACATGCGGGCCGAGCAGCCGGTCGAGGTCGCCGAGGAACTCCTCCTCGTACCCGGGCAGGAAGCGGCCGTCGATGTGCGCGGTGGCCTCGCCGGGGATGACGTTGACCTTGTAACCGGCGTTCAGCTGGGTCGGGTTGGCGGTGTTGCTCAGGGTCGCGCCGATCAGCTTGGCGATGCCGCCGAGCTTGGCGACGGTCGCCTCCATGTCCTCGGGGTCCAGCTCGGTGCCGAGCGCGTCGCCCAGCTCGTCGAGGAAGGCCCGGGTGGTCTTGGTGACCCGCACCGGGAACCTGTGGCGGCCGACGCGGGCGACCGCCTCGGACAGCTCGGTGATGGCGTTGTCGCGGTGGATCATGGAGCCGTGCCCGGCGGTGCCGGCCACGGTGAGCTTCATCCAGTGCATGCCCTTCTCGGCCGTCTGGATCAGATAGAGCCGCCGCTGCTCGCTCACGGTGAAGGAGAAGCCGCCGACCTCGCTGATCGCCTCGGTGACGCCCTCGAACAGCTCGGGGTGGTGGTCGACCAGGTGGCGCGCGCCGAAGGTGCCGCCGGCCTCCTCGTCGGCGAGGAAGGCGACGACGATGTCGCGCGGGGGCCGCCGCCCGCTGCGCAGCCGGTCGCGCACCACCGCGAGGGTCATGGCGTCCATGTCCTTCATGTCGACCGCCCCGCGCCCCCATACGCACCCGTCGGCGATCTCGCCGGCGAAGGGGTGGTGGGTCCAGTCGTCGGCGTTGGCCGGTACGACGTCCAGGTGGCCGTGGATCAGCAGGGCGGGCCGGGAGGGGTCCTCCCCCGCGATACGGGCCACGGTGGAGGCGCGGCCGGGGTGGGACTCGTAGATCTTCGGCTCCAGGCCGACCTCCGCCAGCTTCCCGGCGACCCACTCGGCGGCCTGGCGCTCGCCGGGCCCGGAGTGGTCGCCGTAGTTGCTGGTGTCGAACCGGATCAGGTCGCGGCAGAGGTCCGCGACCTCGTCCTCACCGGTGACACCCTGGGCCGTGTCCTTCTCACTCACGCTGCTTCCTCCCGCTTCCCTGCTGGTGGGTCCCCCTCATCCTCTCTCCGGGCGCGGCCCGGACCCAAGACCGGTCCCGGCCCGTCACACGCCGTTCACGCCCGCCCGCCCCGGACCGGGGGGTGATCAGCCACCCCCGAAAGCCTGGTAATGTTTCCTCTGTCGCCGCGAGGAAAACCCCGCCGAGGGAACACCACGCACGACAGACACCTTGTCCGGGTGGCGGAATGGCAGACGCGCTAGCTTGAGGTGCTAGTGCCCTTTATCGGGCGTGGGGGTTCAAGTCCCCCCTCGGACACCAGAGAGAAAAACCCCAGTTGATCTGGGGTTTTTCTGTTTCTCGGGCTGTGACGTGACCAACAGCCGGGCGAATCCCCAGGTCAGACCAGGGATGACAGGCCGAGTCGGCCCGCTCCGGAAGCGGCCAGCCGCCGCGCTCCGTCCTTACGTGAGCCCGCGCCCGGCACGCCAAGAGCGAGAGCGTCACCGCCATCGCCAAGGCCCTGGGAATCTCGCGTACCACCTTGTACCGGCACATCGGTGAGAGCGCCTGAGACAGGCACACAGCCGTTCTGGCAAACCCCTGGCGTACGCGTCGGAGGCATCGTCATGCCCGAGCAAGCGGGGTCAGAGAGCTACCGCACGCACGAGCATCGTGCCTACGGTCCTGCCTTCCGGCGGGTCGATGACGGATGCGGAAACATCTGTGAATCCGTGGCCGGTGAGGAGGCGCATCCATTCGCTTGGGCTGTGGTCGTATCGCAGACCCGCCCTACCCGGTCGCGGACTCTGACTTCCGGCAGGCAGGTGCGAGAACGCCAGAATGCCATCCGCTGCCATGCGCGCCCGGATCAGGGGGAGCAGAGTCTCCGGATCAACGAACCAGACGGCACCGAAGATCGAGAGCACAACATCGAACGTTTGGTCCGTCCCGCTCAGGAACGCCGTCGCTTCCGCTGTGCGGAACTCAAGACCCCGCAAATCGCTCCAACGTTCCCGTGCCACAACCTCACGAGCGGGGGCGATGTCCACCCCGAGACCGGACGCGCCGAGGGTCACCAGGTGTGCCAAGTTGCTTCCGCTTCCCGAGCCGAGTTCCAGCACTCGGCGTCCGGCGACGGTACCTAGAAGACCCTCGTTCGGCCCGTGATCGGCGTACTGAGTCCAGTTCAGCCAGGTCGTGTCTCCGTTGGCGTTCCTGTCCCTACGGGGCGTACTCCCGACTGCGTACCTGTCCCAGGACTCAGCCAATGACATGCAGTGTTCCTCTCCGGGAGCGGGGCTCGCCCCCAACGTACGGGGGTGAGCCCCAACTCATGCGCTGTTCGGCTCTACTTGGGCGAGTCGTGGCATCCGGCGTGGCACTGGTTGCAGTCGGCCGCGCTGTCCATACCCCACAGATCGGGGTCGATCTCGAACCCGGCCGCCTTGATGGCGTTGATCGTCCGCTCCAGAACCAGCGGACCGCCGTCCTGCGAGTCGCGCCCGTCGCCCAGCTCGGGAACGTGGTGGATGTACCGGCCGAAGTGCCGGCCCGTGAAGTGGTGGTACAGGATCGAGTCCAGCATGAACGAGTGCCACGCCTCGTCCACCTGCTTCGACGGACCCATGAGCAGGTCCGGGTTCTCACCGCACGTGACCAGGTAGGCGACGGCCTGCCCGAACTTGGCCTCCGCCAGCTCCCGAGTGTTGTCCGGGTTCCGGAGAAGGAGCGTCACCTCCCGCTCCCACACGTCCGGCGTGACGTACGCCTTCGGGTCGCGGATCACTACTGCCGTACTCATGCTGGCTGGCCTCCACGTGATCGGGGGTCGGATGTACTTCGGTTCTGTCGTCCGCCTCGGCACTGGGGGCATGAGCACGGGGGCATCAAGTCAGTAGCGAGGGGCTCCCCGCCCTCTCCCTCGTAGAGGGTCTGGGGCTCTGTCTGCGTACCGTCTGCTCTCACCTTGTAGGTGCTGATGCGGAGGGACATGACGACCATGTTCCGGATCGGCCGTAACCATCGCGGCGACGTTCCCGGCGTCCCTCGGGTGTCATCTCGGTGTCGAGCCGAAGGCGTCAAACCGGTGTCATTGGAAGCGCGGCGTGGCTAGCCTCAGATCATGACGACCGGTACCACCGGTGCCGTCGCAAGCCCGGAGATAGACGCTCAGGGTGAGTACGCGGGTATCTGGCTGTCGCGGTATGAGTTCTACTCGTCCAGCCGTGACGAGACGTTCGACTGTAAGCACTACGTCGTGATCGTCCAGCACGGCAACCGGCTGACGGCGCAGAGCTTGCCCGGAGCCTCGACCAACCCGGACAGCCCCCTGTCTCTGGATCTCACCGTGGACCGAAACGTCATCACGGGCACCTGGACCGAACAGACTGCGGCCGATGGCTACTACCAGGGAGCCCGCTATTACGGGGCCATTCAGATGCTGATCGAGCCCACCGGCCGCCGCATGGCGGGTAAGTGGGTGGGGTTCGGCAAGGATTTTGACGTGAACACCGGACCGTGGGAGCTGCGCCTACTCGACCGGTCCACGGGCCGAGCGAGCATTGAGCGGTACTCGACTCTTCCGTCATGAGCGGGCTGGTGCCCGAGTCGAGAGTTCAAGTTGCCCCTCGGACACCAGTGAAGGCCCCTTGCCCAGCAAGGGGCCTTTCGCGTGCCCGGAGGTCGTCGGGTTCCTAGACTTGAGGTGTGGCCCGGGTCAATGGTGAGGTCGAGGCGGTTCTGCGGGAGTACGCCGATCTCATCGCGATCACCGGAGGTGACGCGTTCAAGGCGCGTGCCTACGAGAAGGCGGCGCGTGCCGTCGGGGGGTATCCGGCCGATGTCTCGAAGCTGGACGAGGAGGGGCTGCGGGAGATCCCGAATGTGGGGCGGTCGATCGCGGACAAGGTGGTCGAGTACCTGCGGACCGGGAAGATGGCGGCCGTCGAGGAGCGGCGGGCCAGGATCCCCGCCGGGGTGCGGGAGTTGATCACCATTCCGACACTCGGGCCGAAGAAGGCGCTGCGGCTGTACGAGGATCTGCACATCTCCTCGGTGAGCGAGCTGGCCGCGGCGATCGAGGCGGACCGGCTGGCCGATCTCAAGGGGTTCGGGGAGAAGACGCAGGACAACATCCGGCACGGGATCGAGCTGCTGCGGCAGGCGGGGGCGCGGGTGCCGCTGTCGGTCGCGCTGGAGACCGCCGAGGGGATCGTCGGCGCGCTGCAAGAGGTGACCGGGTGCCGGCGGTGCGCGTACGCGGGGTCGCTGCGGCGGATGCGGGAGACCGTCGGGGACCTGGACATCCTGGTGGCGGCGCGGAAGTCGGGGCCGTTCATGGCGGCGCTGTGCGAGCTGCCGGACACGGCCGAGGTGATCGCGCGGGGCACGAAGAAGACGTCGGTGCGCACCGGCGAGGGGCTCCAGGTGGATCTGCGGGTGCTGCCGCCGGACTCGTGGGGCGCGGGGCTCCAGTACTTCACCGGGTCCAAGGCGCACAACATCCGCACCCGGACGATCGCCGTGCGCCGGGGGCTGAAGCTGTCGGAGTACGGCGTGTTCGACGCGGAGAGCGGGGAGTCGGTGGCGTCCCGCACCGAGGAGGAGGTGTACGCGCGGCTGGGGCTGCCGTGGATCGCGCCGACGCTGCGGGAGGACCGCGGGGAGATCGAGGCGGCGCTGCGCGGGGAGCTGCCCGAGGTGGTGACCGAGCGGGACGTGCGCGGTGATCTGCACACGCACACGGATCTCACCGACGGGCTGGCGTCCCTGGACGCCATGGTGGAGGCGGCGGCGCGGCGCGGGTACGCGTACTGCGCGGTGACGGATCACGCGCCGGATCTGTACATGCAGAGGATGACGGACGAGAAGATCCTCGCCCAGCGGGAACGGCTGCGGGAGCTGGACGGCACGCATCACCGGATGCGGCTGCTGCACGGTACGGAGCTGAACATCGGGCCCGACGGCGGGCTCGACTGGCCGGACGAGTTCCTGGCCGGCTTCGATCTGTGCGTGGCCTCGCCGCACTCGCACTTCGACCTCGGCCGCAGGGCGATGACCCGGCGGCTGGTGCGGGCGGTGGAGAACCCGTACGTGAACATCCTCGGGCATCCCACCACCCGGCTGATCGGCCGCCGGGCGGGGGTGGACGCGGACTGGGACGAGGTGTTCGCGGCCTGCGCGCGCTCCGGGACCGCGCTGGAGGTCAACGCGCAGCCGGACCGGCTGGACCTCGGGGACGAGGACATCCTGCGGGCGCGGACGCACGGGGTGCGGTTCGCGGTGAACACCGACGCGCACTCGGTGCCGCAGCTGGCGCAGCTGCGGTACGGCATCGGCACCGCCCAGCGCGGCTGGCTGACCCCGGACGAGGTGGTGAACACCTGGCCGCTGACCCGGCTGCGCCGGTTTCTGCGCAAGGGCGGGCGCTGAGCCCCGGCGGGCGACACGGCGCGGGGCGGCGGTCGGGCCTACACGTGCGCGGGTGCCAGGTGGTCCGTGAACCAGTCGCGGGCCAGTTCGGTCACCCGTTCCAGGGTGCCCGGTTCCTCGAAGAGGTGGGTGGCGCCGGGGACGGTCTCCAGCCGGTTCTCGCAGCGCAGCCGGGCCTGGGCGGCCCGGTTGAGGTCGAGGACCAGCGGGTCGGCGCCGCCGACGAGCAGCAGGGTGGGGGCGGTGACCTCGGGGAGCCGGGATCCGGCGAGGTCGGGGCGGCCGCCCCGGGAGACGACGGCGGCGGGGTGCCCCTCGGGCGCGGCCCACAGGGCGGCGGCCGCGCCGGTGCTGGCGCCGAAGTAGCCGAGGGCGAGCCCGGAGGTGGTGGGCTCGGCGCGCAGCCAGTGGGTGGCGGCGAGCAGCCGGGCGGCCAGCAGCGGGATGTCGAACACGTTGTCGCGGTCCCGTGCCTCCGCGTCGGTGAGCAGGTCGAACAGCAGGGTGCCGAGCCCGGCGCGGTGCAGGCCCTCGGCGACGTGCCGGTTGCGGGGGCTGTGCCGGCTGCTGCCGCTGCCGTGCGCGAAGGCGACGACGCCGGTGGCGCCCTCGGGCACGGTCAGGCTCCCGCCCAGCCGTACGGCACCGGCGGGTACGGTCACCTCCCGCTCGGCGCCGCTCGGTCCGGCGTTCGTACGGCGTCGTCGTGCCCGGCGCAGACACGCCGTGACCTCCGCGTCCTCGGTCTGCGTGAAGTCGTCGTAGAACTGCCCGACGGCGGCGAAGTCCCAGGGCGTCAGGAGGCAGACGACGTCGTCCGCGTCCCCGCCGAGGCGGTGGGCGACGTCGCGGGGGGCGACGGGGACCGCGAGCACGATGCGGGCGGCGCCGCGGGCGCGGGCGACCTGGCAGGCGACGCGGGCGGTGGAGCCGGTGGCCACCCCGTCGTCGACGACCACGGCGGTGCGGCCGGTGAGCGGGGTGGAGGGACATTCGCCCCGGTAGCGTTCGGCGCGTTCGGCGAGCACCCGGCGCTCTTGCTCCTCGACCCGGGCGAGTTCGTCGTCGCGTACGCCGGTGCCGCGCAGCACGTCCGTGTTGAGCACCCGTACGCCGTCCTCGCCGATCGCGCCCATCGCCAGTTCGGGCTGGTACGGAACCCCGAGCTTGCGCACGAGGCAGACGTCCAGCGGGGCGTCCAGGGCCTCGGCGACCTCGGCGGCCACCGGTACTCCCCCGCGCGGCAGTCCGAGCACCACCACGTCCGGGCCCCGCAGCTCTCGCAGGCGGGCGCCGAGCCCGCGTCCCGCCTCCAGCCGGTCGGCGAACCGCACGGCGGACCCCCTCACTCCCGGGGCAGCCAGAGCGGCGTGGGGTCCTCCGTGTCGGCCGCGCCCAGCGCCCGCATGTCGCCGTCGGCCGCGCGCACCAGCAGCCGGCCCATGGCGATCAGGGCGCGTCCGGCGGCGAGTTCGTCCCCGATCTCGGGCATGTCGCGGTCGTACGGGCTGCGGCGGGCCTCGGCGTGGCTCTCCAGGACGTTGTCCCCGGTGTCCAGGACGATCCGGGCCGTGGTGTCCGGGTCGTGCTCGGACAGGTACAGGTTCAGCCGCCACTCCTTGACCGCCGGCGGGTGATGGCTGCTCACGGGTCGGGTCATCGTCCGTCCCTCCTCCTCGCGGCGCGGGCCCCGGGCGCGTCGGGCCGTACATCCGCCGTGGGCCCGCCCGTCCTCGGCTTCGTGGGTCCGCCCGTTCTCCACTGTGCACCCGCCCGGCGGCGGACGCCTCCGCTGCCCCGGGCCCGGCGCGGCCCTGCCGTCCCGGCACAATGGGGCGCATGACCACGCGCGCCACCTGCCCCTGCGGACTGCCGCAGTCCTACGACGCCTGCTGCGGCCGTTTCCACTCGGACGCCGCGGCCGCGCCGACCGCCGAGCTGCTGATGCGCTCGCGGTACTGCGCCTTCGTCAAGGGGGACACGGGGTATCTGCTGCGCACCTGGCATCCGCGGACCCGGCCGGAGCGGCTCGACCTCGATCCGGGGATGCGGTGGACCGGTCTGGAGATCCTCGACGGCACCGACGGGTCCGCCTTCCACACCACCGGGACGGTGACCTTCCGCGCCTCCTACCGGGGCGGCTCGCTGCACGAGCGCAGCCGGTTCGAGCGGGTGGCCGGGGCGTGGGTGTATGTGGACGGGGACTTCCTGGAGTAGGGCGCCCCGGTCAGGGCGCCCCGGTCAGGGCGCCAGGATGTCCAGTTCCTGGAGCGCGCCCACGGTGATCTGCCGGGTGAGTTCCTCGGCGCGCACCGCGTCCCGGGCGCGGACCGCCTCGGCGACCCGTACATGCAGGGTGACGGCCGCCGGGTCGGGGTCCTCGAACATGATCTCGTGCTGGGTGCGGCCGGTCAGCACCTCGGCCACGACGTCGCCGAGGCGGGCGAACATCTCGTTGCCCGAGGCGGTGAGGATGACCCGGTGGAAGGCGACGTCGTGGAACAGGTACTCCGCGAGCCGGTGGCCGCGTGAGTGGGCGACCATGCCGAGCGCGCACTCGGTGAGTTCGGCGCACTGCTCGGCGGTGGCGTGCCGGGCCGCGAGTCCGGCGGCGGCCGGTTCGATCGCGGAGCGCAGCACGGTGAGCGAGCGCAGCTGGTGGGGGCGGTCGGCACCGGCCAGCCGCCAGCGGATGACCTGCGGATCGTAGACGTTCCACTCGCACTTGGGGCGGACCGTGACGCCCACCCGGCGGCGGGACTCGACCAGGTGCATGGATTCGAGGACCCGCACCGCCTCGCGCATCACGGAGCGTGACACCTCGAAGTGCTGGGCGAGTTCGTCGGTGCGCAGGATGGCGCCCGGCGGGTACTCGCCGGCGGTGATCGCGGGGCCGAGGCTGTCCAGTACGCGGCCGTGCAGCCCCCGGCCCGGTGTGCTCATGCACTCAGCGTACGGCGTAGGTCACGGAAACAAAAAGTCAGACTTATACATCACAGACTCTTGAATTCGTCGTACCTAATGGGTTTCAGTGTGGCGACGCCGCCGTGGCGTCGGATGTCGAGGAAGACAGCGAGGCAGTACATGCGAACCCCCCAGGTCGTCGTCGTGATGGGCGTCGCGGGGACGGGCAAGACCACGATCGGTCCCCTGCTCGCCGCGCGGCTGGGCGTCCCGTACGCCGAGGGCGACGACTTCCACCCCAAGGCCAATATCGACAAGATGACGGCCGGGACACCGCTGGACGACAGCGACCGCCTGCCCTGGCTGGACGCCATCGGCCACTGGGCGCACGGGCGGGCCGGGCTCGGCGGGGTGGTCAGCAGTTCGGCGCTGAAGCGGGCGTACCGCGACCGGCTGCGGGCGGTGGCGCCCGGGGTCGTGTTCGTGCACCTGACCGGCGACCGGAAGCTGATCGAGGACCGGATGGCGCACCGGCAGGGCCACTTCATGCCGACCGCGCTGCTGGACTCGCAGTTCGCCACGCTGGAGCCTCTCGGGCCGGACGAGGCGGGCGTCGCCGTGGACGTCGCCGGCGGCCCCGAGGAGATCACCGAACGCGCCGTACTGGCGCTGGACGGGCTGTCCACCGCATCCGCGCCGCAGTAGCGCCCTCCCCAACTCCCTGTTACCGCAAGGAACCCCCGTGACCAGACTCAGCGTCGAGATGCTGGCAGCGGACGCCCCTCCGCCGATCTCCACCGCAGGACACGCCCAGCTGGGCATCGCCGTCCTGGTGGGCATCGCGGTGATCGTCCTGCTCATCACCAAGTTCAAGCTGCATGCCTTCCTGGCGCTGACCATCGGGTCGCTGGCGCTCGGCGCGGCGGCCGGCGCGCCCCTCGACAAGGTGCTCACCAGCTTCACCACCGGGCTCGGCGCCACGGTCGCGAGCGTCGGTGTGCTGATCGCCCTGGGCGCCACGCTCGGCAAACTGCTCGCCGACTCCGGGGGCGCGGACCAGATCGTGGACACGATCCTGGCCAGGGCCGGCGGCCGGGCGATGCCGTGGGCGATGGTGCTCATCGCCTCCGTGATCGGGCTGCCGATCTTCTTCGAGGTCGGCATCGTGCTGCTGATCCCGGTCGTGCTGATGGTCGCCAAGCGCGGCAACTACTCCCTGATGCGCATCGGCATCCCGGCGCTCGCCGGTCTGTCCGTGATGCACGGCCTGATCCCGCCGCACCCCGGCCCGCTGGTCGCGATCTCGGCGCTGCACGCCAACCTGGGCGTGACCCTGGCGTTCGGCATCCTGGTCGCCGTCCCGACGGTGATCGTCGGCGGCCCGCTGTTCTCGAAGGTCGCGGCCCGCTGGGTGGACGTCCCGGCGCCCGAGCGGATGCTGCCGCAGCGGCCCTCGCAGGAGCTGACCCGCCGTCCGAGCTTCGCCGCGACGCTCGCCACCATCCTGCTGCCGGTGGCGCTGATGCTGCTCAAGGCGCTGGTGGACATCGTCGTCGACGACCCGGCGAACACCACGCATCGCGCCTTCGACGTCATCGGCGCCCCGCTGATCGCCCTGCTCGCCGCCGTGATCGTCGGCTTCTTCACGCTGGGCCGGCCCGCCGGGTTCAGCAAGGAGCGGCTCCAGGCCACGGTGGAGAAGGGCCTGATGCCCATCGCGGGCATCCTGCTGATCGTGGGCGCGGGCGGCGGCTTCAAGCAGACGCTGATCGACTGCGGTGTCGGCCAGATGATCCTGGACGTCTCCAAGGACTGGTCGATCCCGGCGGTGCTGCTGGCCTGGCTGATCGCCGTGGTGATCCGGCTGGCGACCGGCTCGGCGACGGTGGCGACGGTCTCGGCGGCCGGTCTGGTGGCCCCGCTCGCGGCCGACATGTCGACCACGCACACCGCCCTGCTGGTCCTGGCGATCGGCGCCGGCTCGCTGTTCTTCAGCTTCGTCAACGACGCCGGGTTCTGGCTGGTCAAGGAGTATTTCGGGCTCACCGTCGGCCAGACCGTCAAGACCTGGTCGATCATGGAGACGATCCTGTCGGTGGTCGGCGGCGCGCTGGTGCTGGTGCTGTCACTGGTGGTCTAGCGACGGCGGTACGAAGCGGAAGGCCCGCCCCCTCTGCCGGGGGGCGGGCCTTCCGCATGGGGGCCTCTTGGCGGGCCGGTGCCCGTTCATGGCCGCGGGCGCCACAGAGGGTGCCGCCGTTTCGCCCACTCCCGGCTGACCGTTCCCGTGCGCAGCCCCTCTCTCGCCTCCGGGTCGCCCAGCGCCATGCCGATATGGCCCGCGAGGACGACCGCGATGGTGAGGGCGAGCCAGTCGTGGACGAAGGTGGCGGAGGTGCGCCAGACCAGCGGCGCGAGATGGGTGAACCACATCAGCAGGCCGGTGCCGAGCATGACCGGGGTCGCGCCCGCGATCCAGGCGGCATAGATCTTCTGCCCGGCGTTGAACTTGCCCGCCGGGCGGGCCTCCGGGCGCCGGTCGCGGCGCAGGGCGGCCCGCAGCCAGAGCTTGTCGTGCGGGCCGAACCGGTTGAGGAAGCGCAGGTCGGCGCGGAAGGCGCGGGAGGCCAGGCCCAGCAGGACGGGGACGGGCAGCGCGAGCCCGGCGCACTCGTGGACGCGGACGACCAGGGCGCGGCGGCCGACCAGGACGGCGAGCTGCGGGATGTAGAGGACGGCCGCGGTCGCCACGCAGACGCCCATCAGCGCGGCCGTGGCCCGGTGGATCCAGCGTTCGGCCCGGGAGAAGCGACGGATCCGGGCGGCGGGGCGGGCCGGGGTGTCAGCTCGTAGGCTCATCGGTGCGTCCGTTCGAACGGCCGACCCAGGCGTCGACGTCGTACCCCAGGTTCTCCCAGTAACCCGGCTGGACGCGGTCGGTGACGGTGATGCCGGAGAGCCACTTGGCGGACTTGTAGAAGTACATGGGCGCGACATAGAGGCGGACCGGGCCGCCGTGGTCGTGGCCGATGTCCTTGTTCTGCATGCGCAGGGCGACCAGGACGTCCGGGCGGCGGGCCTGGTCGAGGGTGAGGCTCTCGGTGTAGGTGCCGTCGAAGCAGGTGAAGCGGATCGCCCTGGCGGTCGGGCGGACCCCGGCGGCGTCGAGGAGATCGGCGAGGCGTACGCCTTCGAAGGGGGTGCCGGGGACCCGCCAGCCGGTGACGCACTGGACGTCCCTGACCAGCCGGGTCTGCGGGAGGGCGCGCAGGTCGGCGAGGGTGTAGGCGCGGGGACGGTCGACCAGGCCGCCGACGGTCAGGCGGTAGGTCGTGGCGTTCTTGTCCGGGACGGAGGCGGCGACCGAGTAGTAGCGGAAGCCGCCGCCGTTGGGCAGCAGCCCGGTCAGGCCCGTCGGGTCCTTGCCCGCGATGCCCTCCAGGGCGCGCTGCAGGGTGGGCGCGGCGAGCACACCGAGGGCGCCCAGGCCGAGGGTGCCGAGGAAGACGCGGCGGCCGACGGGGGTGCCGTCCCGTTCCTCGGGGGGTTCGGGGTTCACCTGCTCATTCGAACACCGGGCTCGCGGGGTGACCAGGGCATCGGGGCCGCGGTCAGGGATTCGTAAGGAATGCCAGGGCGCGGGCGCGGGCCGTGCGGAAGGCGGCGCGCGGGTCGCGGTGCGGGTAGTTCCAGGGGGCCCGGGTGGCGTGCGGGCCGATGCGCCGAAAGAGGACGGCGGCCTCGGCCGGGCGGCCCGCGCAGGACAGGGCGAACGCGAGGTGGTTGAGGTCGATGTGGCGGCGGGGGTGCTCGTCCTGCTCCCATTCCAGCCACCAGTCGAAGCCGGCCCGCAGGATCCGGCGGGCGCGCGGCCCGGACCAGTGCGCCGAGGCGGTGGGGTCGGCCGGGGCGAGGCCGGTGGCGGCGAGCACCCGGTGGCGCTCGGCGAGGGCGACGACGGGCAGCACGGCCAGCGGGGAGTCGGCGGGGGCCTCGGCGGCGGCCAGTTCGGCGAGGTCGTACACCTCGTGGGACTCGTACCGGCCGCCCGAGGGCCGTTCGGCGAGGCGGGCGACGAGCAGATGGTGGGCGTGGTGGTGCTCGGGATGGCGGCGGCGCACCTCGGCGAACACGTCGAGGACCTCGCGCTCGGGCCCGGCGATCCGGGCGAGGCGGAGCAGTCCGAGCCAGGGGGTGGGGTCGGCGGGGGCGAGCGCGGCGGCCCGCTCGCATGCCTCGCGGGCCCGTCCGGGGTTCTCCCGGCCGCGCAGGGCGCGCTGGACGAGGGCGAGGGCGAGCAGCGCGGCGGCGTCCGGGGAGCCGGGTTCGGCCCGGAGCCAGTCCCGGGCCCGGGCGGCGGCGTACGGCTCGCGGGCGAGCGCGGTCAGCCGGTGGCCCCGGCGGTCCCAGTCGTCGCCGGTGCGCAGCAGCAGGGAGCGGGCGGCCTGGCGGCGGCCCTGGGCCAACGCGGCGCGGGCGGCGCGCAGTTCGGCGTCGTCGAGGGCGTCGTCGTACCCGCCGGGGAGGTCCGGGGCGGGGGCACCGGAGGGGTCCGTGCGGGCCCGGCGCACGTCGAGCAGGGGCGGGAGTGGTGACACCGCAGGACTTCCTGTTTCTCGGGCTGCCATCGGCCGATCACACACAGCAAACCCGCAGGCCAAGGTTTGCGTCAAGCGGAACGCTGATGTTAATGGGTTCAACTACCGTTCGCGGCCGGGAAATTGGGGTATAGGCGCGGATACGTGACCGCCCGTGCGGCCGGGCCGGAACCGGCGCGGGACCGGCGTGAAGTGCGGCGCTGTGGTGGACGCCATGCCGTCGCGCCTCCCGCCGTGCCGAGGTGTGTGGCGTACGCCATGGCGCCCCGCGCCCCCGGCGCCGACCATGGCGGGTCAACCGCCCCTTTCCGGGTTCTTCCGGGGCAATGCCGTCCCGGGGGCGCTACAGTCGGCCACTACGCGTCCGTGGTCCGGCCGGATGATCGAGGTACGCAGCGTGTCGGTTCTGGTTCTCCTCCTCGCCGTGAGCGCGGCCTGCTGTCTGGGCCTCGGCTTCGTGCTCCAGCAGAACGCCGCGCAACAGGCGCCGCTGAGCGACTTCCTGTCGTTCCGGCTGCTGCTCGACCTGATGCGGGTGCCGCGCTGGCTGGGCGGCCTCGGCCTGATGGTGGCCGGCATGGTGCTGGGCGCGGTGGCCCTCGGCAAGGGCGAGATCTCGCTGGTGGAGCCGCTGCTCGCGACCAATCTGCTGTTCGCGCTGGCGCTCTCCCGGTACCAGACCAGGCAGCCGCTGGGACGCCAGGGCTGGGCGGGGCTGCTGCTGCTCGCGGGCGGGGTGAGCGCGTTCATCACGGCGGGCGAGCCGCGGGCCGGCGACGCCATCGCGGACCCGCTGCGGCACTGGCTGATCATCGGCGCGGTGGTGGGCGTGGCCCTGGCCCTGACGACGTACGCCAAGCGCTCCCGGCTGAACTGGGCCGCCGTGCTGCTGGCCCTGGCCGCCGGGCTGCTCTACGGGGTGCAGGACGCGCTGACCCGGGTGAGCGGCACCCTCTTCTCCGACGGCGGCTTCGCGGAGCTGTTCACCAGCTGGCAGCCGTACGGCGTGTTCGTCTGCGGGGTCTCCGGTCTGGTGCTGGTGCAGAGCGCGTTCGAGACGGCGCCGCTGCGGATGTCGCTGCCCGCGCTCACCGCGGCCGAGCCGCTCGCCGGGATCCTGTGCGGGGTGGGCTTCCTCGGCGACCGGCTGCGCACCGACACCGGGGCGCTGGCCATCGAGGCGGCCGGGCTCGCGGGCGTGGTCGCGGGCATCGTGCTGCTCGGGATGCACCCGGCGATGCCCTGCGGCACGACGGAGTCGGAACCGCCGGCCCACGAACTCCAGCGCCGCTGAAGCCCTCCGCCGGGGCGCCCGCCCCCGTGCTTGGATGAGGGCATGAATCCTGCTGACGAGATCCTCGACATCGTCGACGAACACGACCATGTCGTCGGGCAGTTGCCGCGCGGCGAGGTGTACGAGCGCGGGCTGCGCCACCGCTGTGTCTTCATCCAGGCCCGAGACGCGCGGGGGCGCCTGTTCGTGCACCGGCGCACCGCGACCAAGCTGGTGTTCCCCGCCCTGTACGACCCGTTCGTCGGCGGGGTCGTGGGCGCGGGCGAGTCCTACGACGAGGCGGCGCTGCGGGAGGCCGAGGAGGAGCTGGGCGTGTCCGGGCTGCCCCGGCCCACGTTCCTCTTCACGTTCCTCTACGACGACGGCGCCGGGAAGAGCTGGTGGTCGGCGGTGTACGAGGTGCGCTGCGAACTGCCCGTGAACCCGCAGGCGGAGGAGGTCCAGTGGTACGACTTCCTCTCCGACGAGGAGGTCGAGGCGCGCCTCGGCGAGTGGGAGTGGGTGCCGGACGGGCTGGCCGCGTACGAGCGGCTCGCGGAGTTCCGCGCCGGGAACTGAGTCTCCCCCGCCCCGGAGATCCGGTGGTCCCCGTCACGTTTCCCGTCGGGTTCGCCGCACCCACTGGACGACATACCGACCGGTCGGCATCATGAGTCGAGTCCTGATACCCGACCGTGCACAGGAGTGACCCATGAGCGCCGACCACCCGCCCGGACTGGACCTGGACCGGCTGCGCGCCCTGCTGGAGCGGGAGCGCCCGGGGCTGGTGCGGGGGCCGCTCACCGGGCGGCTGATCGAGGGCGGCCGGTCGAACCTCACCTACGCGCTCTCCGACGGCACCTCGAAGTGGGTCGTGCGCCGCCCGCCGCTCGGCCATGTCCTCGCCACCGCGCACGACATGAAGCGGGAGCACCGGGTGATCAGCGCCCTGCACCCCACCTCCGTGCCGGTCCCCGCGCCGGTGCTGCTGTGCGAGGACGAGGAGGTGCTCGGCGCGCCGTTCTACATGATGGAGTTCGTGGCGGGCACGCCGTACCGCACCTCCGCGCAGCTCGCCCCGCTCGGCGAGGAGCGGGTGCGGGGCGCGGTGCTGTCCCTGGTGGACACGCTGGTCGAGCTGCACGCGGTGGACCCCGCCGAGGTGGGTCTCGGCGGCTTCGGCCGCCCGGAGGGCTATCTGGACCGGCAGCTGCGCCGCTGGGGCAAGCAGCTGGACGCCTCCCGCGACCGCGAGCTGCCCGGCATCGACGAACTCCACGCCGAACTGGGCCGCAAGCTGCCCGTCTCCCCCGCCGCCACCGTCGTGCACGGCGACTACCGGCTGGACAATGTGCTGATCGGGGCGGACGACCGGATCACGGCGGTCCTGGACTGGGAGATGTCCACGCTCGGCGACCCGCTGACCGACCTCGGCCTGCTGGTGATGTACAGCCGCCATCTGGACGTGCCGGGCTCGCCCGTCTCCACCACCGCCGAGGCGCCGGGGCATCCCGCGCCCGAGGAGCTGATCGAGCGGTACGCGGCGCGCTCCGGGCGGGACGTGACGGCCGTCTCCTGGTACGAGGCGTTCGCGTTCTTCAAGCTCGCCGTGATCCTCGAGGGCATCCACTACCGCTTCACGCTGGGCCAGACGGTCGGGCGCGGCTTCGACCGGATCGGCGAGCTGGTGCCCGTCTTCATCGACCACGGACTGACCACCCTTCAGGAAGGCTGACCGTCATGGACTTCGCGTTCGACGCGCGTACCGAGGAGATGCGGGCCAAGCTGCTCGCCTTCATGGACGAGTACGTCCACCCGGCCGAGCCGGTCGCCGAGGAGCAGCGGGCCGCGCTCGCCTCGCCCTGGGACACCCCGGCGGTGGTGGAGGAGCTGAAGGCGCAGGCGCGCCGGCAGGGGCTGTGGAACCTGTTCCTGCCCGACACGGAGTACGGCGCGGGCCTGACGAACCTCCAGTACGCGCCGCTCGCCGAGATCACCGGCCGCTCCCCGCACCTGGCGCCCATCGCGACCAACTGCGCGGCGCCCGACACCGGGAACATGGAGGTGCTGGCGCAGTTCGGCGACGAGGCGCAGAAGAAGCAGTGGCTGGAGCCGCTGCTCGCCGGTGAGATCCGGTCCGCGTTCGCGATGACCGAGCCGGAGGTGGCCTCATCGGACGCCACCAACATCACCACCCTGATCGAGCGGGACGGCGACGAGTACGTCATCACCGGCCGCAAGTGGTACATCTCCGGGGCGATGAACCCGGACTGCCGGATCTTCATCGTGATGGGCAAGACGGACCCGGACGGCGCGGACCTCCGCCGCCAGCAGTCCATGGTCCTGGTCCCGCGCGACACGCCCGGGGTGACCGTCACGCGGGCCATGCAGGTGTTCGGTTACGAGGACCACTCGCACGGCGGGCACGCCGAGGTGGTCTTCGACCGGGTGCGGGTGCCGGTGAGCAGTCTGATCGGCGAGGAGGGCGGCGGCTTCGCCATCGCGCAGGCCCGGCTCGGTCCCGGCCGCATCCACCACTGCATGCGGCTGATCGGCATGGCCGAGCGGGCGATCGAGCTGATGTGCCGGCGCGCGGTCTCCCGTACCGCGTTCGGCAAGCCGCTGGCCCAGCAGGGCGTGGTGCAGAACTGGATCGCCGACGCCCGGGTGACGGTCGAGCAGCTGCGGCTGCTGGTGCTGAAGACGGCCTGGCTGATGGACACCGTCGGCAACCGGGGCGCGCACACCGAGATCCAGGCCATCAAGATCGCCACGCCGCGCGCGGTGGTCGACATCCTGGACCGGGCGATCCAGCTGCACGGCGCGGGCGGGGTCAGCCAGGACTTCCCGCTGGCCGAGGTCTACGCCGCCGCCCGCACCCTGATGCTGGCCGACGGCCCGGACGAGGTGCACCAGCGGTCGCTGGCCCGGCGGGAGCTGAAGAAGTACCTGTAGGCGGACGCGCGTGAGGGGCGGCCCCTGAGGGAGAGCCGCCCCTTGCCGGCGTTCAGGGGCGCAGCGCGCGCAGCAGCAGGTCCGCGAGGTGGTCGGCCACCTGCTGGGGGCTCAGCGGTCCGTCCGGGCGGTACCAGGTGGACAGGTGGTGGACGGAGCCGAAGTGGTAGTCCACGACCAGGTCGGCCGGGGTGGCGGTGGAGAACACGCCGGACTTCTGGCCCTCCTCGACGAGCGCGCGGAACCTCTCGTGGTAGCGGCGCCGTTCGGCCCGTACCTGTTTGTGCTTCTCCGGGCTCAGCTGGTGCATGGAGCGGAAGAAGATCGAGGCGTCGTCCAGGTTCTCGATGGTCGACACCACGACGTCCGCCGCCGCCTCCCGCAGCCGCCGCTCCACGGGCGCGTCCATGTCGGCGAAGTGGTCGAGCCGCTCCTGCTGGACGCGGAGCATCCGCGCGTACACCTCGTGCAGCAGATCGTCCTTGGAGCCGAAGTAGTGGTACAGCGCCCCCTTGGTGACGCCCGCCGCCTCCACGATCTCCTGTACGGAGGTCCGGTCGTAGCCCTGCTCGGCGAAGAGCCGGGTGGCGGCGGCCAGAAGCCGCTGCGGAACAGGTGCTCCGTCGCCGTCCGTCGTCCTGGGCACTGCCGCCACCTGCCTTCCGTGATGTCGCTAGTTCCGGCCGCTGCCGTCGCCACGGGAACGAAGCTCCCGCCGGAGGATCTTCCCACTCGACGTCTTGGGCAACTCGGGCAGGATCTCCACCTGGCGCGGATATTTGTAGGCGGCCAGTCTCTCCTTGCAGTACACCGCGAGTTCATCCGGGTCCGCCTCGGCGCCCGGCCGCAGGCTGATGTACGCCTTGACGGTCTCCCCGCGATAGCCGTCGGGGATGCCGACGACGGCCGCCTCGCGCACCGCCGGGTGGGCGTACAGGACGTCCTCCACCTCGCGCGGCCACACCTTGAACCCGGAGGCGTTGATCATGTCCTTCTTGCGGTCCACGACGTAGAGCCAGCCCTGCGGGTCCATGAAGCCGATGTCGCCGGTGCGCAGCTCGCCCCCGGGGAAGGTCTCGGCGGTCGCCTCGGGGCGGCGCCAGTAGCCGGGGATCACCTGGGGGCCGCGCACCACGATCTCGCCCTGCTCGCCGAACGGCACGTCCGCGCCGTTCTCGTCCACGATCCGTACGAGCGTGTCGGGTCCCGGCAGGCCGACCGCGAGCGTCCCGGAGACCGGGTCGACCGGCGCCTGAAGGCCGGAGGGCACGGAGGCGCAGGGCGCGGTGCACTCGGTGAGCCCGTACCCGTTGCGGATGTACGCCCCGAACCGCGCCCGGAACCCCTCCACCAGCGCGGGCGGCAGCGGGGCGCCGCCGGAGGCGAGGTGCACGAAGGAGGAGAAGTGCTCCGGACCCGCCCCGGGGTGGGCGCCGAGCGCCATGAACGCGGTGGCGGGGCCGACCGTGAACACCGGGCGGTGCTCGGCGAACGCCTCCAGGACCACGCCCGGTTCGAAGCGGTAGGCGAGCACCAGGGTGCCGGCGCTGTTCAGACAGGCGCCGAACTGGCAGACCATGCCGGTGATGTGGAACAGCGGCGCGAGCGCGAAGTACACCGGGCCCTCGGGCAGCGGGAGCCCGGTGCGCTGGCGTTCCACGGTGTACATGATGTTGCCGTGGGTGTTGGTGGCGCCCTTGGGGGTGCCGCTGGTCCCGGAGGTGTAGCTGATCAGCGCGATGTCCCCGGGCCCCGGATCCCGCCCCTCGGGCGCCCGGCCGCCCTGCCGGGCCACGGCCACCAGGTCCTCGGCGTCGGGGGCCACGGGCAGCCGCTCGAAGGCCAGCACCCGCCGGTCGTCGCGGGTCTGGAAGTCCAGCTCGCACCCGGTGAGCACGATCCGCACCGGCGAGTCGGCGGCCGTCCGCCGCAGATACGACTCCCACGCCCGGTCGGAGCAGATCAGCGCGGCGGCCTCGGAGTCCCGCAGCACATGGCCGACCTCGGCCGACTTGTACATCGGGTTGACCGGCACCACGGTCGCGCCCGCCTTCCAGGCGCCGAGCACGGCGAGCACGAAGTGCGGGGAGTTCTGGAGGAGTACGGCCACCCGGTCGCCGCGCTCCAGTCCGCGCGCGGCGAGGTGCGCGGCGACCGAGTCGCTGAGCCGGTCCGCCTCGCGGTAGCTCAGCCGGGCGTCGAAGTAGGCGAGGAAGGTGCGCTCGGGCGCCTCGGCGACGGCGGCGCGCAGGGCGTGCACCAGCGAGTCGGCGGGTTCGACGGGGGCCCGCTGGGCCTCGTCGAGCAGGGCCAGCCAGGGCTTGGCCGCGTAGGGGGAGTCGCTCACGAGACCTCCTCCACCTTCTGCTGGAGGTGGTTCATGCCGGCCAGCCAGCGCTCGGGGTCCGCCGCGCGCACCTGGTAGCGGGCGCCGGTCTCCGGGTGCGGCAGGATCAGGAAGCGGTCCTCCTCGATGCCCTTGAACAGCGCGTCGGCCACGTCCTCCGGCTCGATCGCGGTCGGCACCAGCACCACCTCGCCCGCGGTACCGGTGGCCGCGAGCATGTCGGTGCGCACGCCCTCCGGGCAGATGGCGTGCACCTTCAGACCGCGGTGGCGGTACGTCAGGGACAGCCACTCGGCGAACGCGTATGCGCCGTGCTTGGTGACGCTGTAGGAGGGGGCGCCGACCATGGTGAGCAGCCCGGCGGCGGACACGGTGGTGACGAACCGGCCGCTGCCCCGCTCCAGCCAGTGCGGCAGCAGGGCGTGGGCCGCGCGGACGTGTGCCATCACATTGACGTCCCAGGACAGCGCCCAGGACCGCTCGTCGAGCGGCCCGGCGATGTCCCCGTCGGAGAAGCCGACCCCGGCGTTGGCGCAGTACACGTCGATGGTCCCGCCGAGCGCGTCCCGCGCCTTGTCGACGATCGCGGAGGCGTCCCCGGGCACGGCGGTCCCGCCGATCTCCTCGGCCACCGCCTTCGCCTTCGGGCCGTCCAGGTCGTTCACCACGACCCGTGCCCCGGCCCCGGCGAACCTCCGGGCCAGCGCGGCCCCGATCCCCCCACCGGCACCGGTGACGACGACTCCCGCATCCTGCATGGCTTCCACCATCGGTCTCCTTCGACACGACGCGACTCGGCTCAGCGCGGCCAGACTAACCGGTCGGTATGTGTGAAGGAAGGGCTGTCGTACCAACCTCTAGAGGCCCGCACCTGCCGCACCGACGGAGGTCCCATGCACCCGTCCCGTAGAAACCTCCTGGCCACGGCCGCCCTGACCGCCGTCCCGGCCGCGTCCCCCGTGGAGGCCATGCCCCCTCGGCACCGCGCGTCCCTCCGCACCGGCTTCGAACGGCTCGCGGCCGACGGCTACCAGCTGCTCCACGGCCAGAAGGTCGGCATCGTCACCAACCCCACCGGCATCACCCGCGACGCCCGGCACATCGTGGACGTCATGCACGCCGATCCCCAGGTCGAGCTGACGGCGGTCTTCGGCCCGGAGCACGGATTCCGGGGGACCGCGCAGGCCGGTGGCTCCGAGGGCCGCTACGACGATCCGGAGACGGGTCTGCCGGTCTACGACACGTACCTCAAGAGCGGCCGGCCGCTGGCCGACGTCTTCACCGCCTCCGGCGTCGACACGGTGGTCTTCGACATCCAGGACGTCGGGGCGCGCTTCTACACGTACATCTGGACGCTGTACGACTGCATGGAGGCCGCCCGGCTCGCGGGGAAGCGGTTCGTGGTGCTCGACCGCCCGAACCCGGTCACCGGCCGCGCCGCCCAAGGGCCGGTGCTGCACAGGGAGTTCGCCACGTTCGTCGGCCGGCAGCCGATCGCGCAGGCGCACGGGATGACCGTCGCGGAGCTGGCCCGGCTGTTCGACAGGGAGTTCCTCGGCGGGTCCGTCCCCCTGGAGACCGTGCTGATGACGGGCTGGCGGCGCGCGGACTTCTACGACGCCTCGGCCCTGCCCTGGGTGCCGCCGAGCCCCAACATGCCCACCCCGGACACGGCGTTGGTGTACTCCGGCACCTGCGTGTTCGAGGGCACGAACCTGTCCGAGGGGCGCGGCACCACCCGGCCGTTCGAACTCCTCGGCGCCGAGGGCATCGACGGCCGCTGGGCGGCGGCGGCGAACGCGCTGGGGCTGCCCGGGGTGCGGTTCCGGGAGGCGTACTTCGCGCCCACCTTCTCCAAGTTCGAGGGGAGGACGGCCGGCGGGGTGCAGATCCATGTGACGGACCGGGCGGCCTACGACCCCGTACGCACCGGGATCGCCCTGCTGGTGACCGCGCGCGAGGTCTGGGACGGCTTCGCGTGGCGCCCGGACGACTGGATCGACAAGCTCACCGGTTCGGACCGGGTGCGCACGATGATCGACGCGGGCGCGGACACCGACGAGGTGGTGGGCGCCTGGCAGCAGGAACTGGCCGCGTTCCGGCGGATCCGGAGGCGATACCTGCTGTACCCGTGACGTGCCGGGCTGGTTTCAACTCCGCTGTGTCGCGGGACAATTACACCGGGTAACGTGTCGTTCTCCGCGGGGCGAGGGAGCCTGGCATGGCGGATTCCGGGATGAGCGTGTCTCCCTATTGGGAGCTGACCTTCGACGCCGGCGGGGACGTCGACCCGCCCGAACGCGATCACCTGCTGGCCCAGGTCACCGGACAGGGCGTCCGTGACCTGGTCGTCTTCGCCCACGGCTGGAACGAGGACCGCTCGGCCGCGACCGCCCTGTACCGCCGCTTCTTCGCCCCGTTCCCGGGGCTCGCGCCCAAGGCGCACCTCGGGTACGTCGGGGTGGTGTGGCCGTCGATGCGGTTCAGCGACGAGCCGATCCCGGACTTCCCGAGGTCGGCGGTGGCCATGGCGGCGGAGACGGCGCCCGGGCCGGCGCTGGACGAGAACACCCGGCGCGGGCTGCTCATCGCCTTCCCGGACCGGGCGGGCACCGTCGACCGGCTGGCCCGGCTGCTCGACGAACGGCCTAACGGGGACGCGGGGTTGACGGAGTTCGGGCGGCTGGTGCGGCTGCTGCTGGACGGGGCGGGGAGCGCGGCGGCCGACACCGACGAGGAGGGCGAGCCGGCCGTCTTCACCGAGGAACCGGCCACCGCCTGCGCCGAGTTCGCCGACGCGCTGGCCGCCGTCGCGGCGCCGGGCGGCACCGAGCAGTTCCATCTGCCCAACCCCTGGGAGGGCGCGAAGGAGCTGCTGCGGCAGGCGGCGTACTACCAGATGAAGGGGCGGGCCGGGACCGTCGGCGAGCATGGACTCGGGCCGCTGCTGGGCCGGTTGGCGGTGAAGGCCCCGGGGGTGCGGGTGCATCTGGTGGGGCACAGCTTCGGTGCGCGCCTGGTGGCGTTCGCGCTGCGCGGGCTGCCCGGCCAGGCGCGCCCGGTGAAGTCCCTGACGCTGCTGGAAGGGGCCTTCTCGCACTACACGTTCGCGGAGCGGCTGCCCGACGATGCGCACAGGTCGGGCGCGCTGAAGGACCAGCAGCGGCGGATCGACGGCCCGCTGGTGTGCTGCCACTCGCACTTCGACGCGGCGCTCGGCACGTTCTACCCGCTGGTCTCGCGGCTCGCGGGGGACGACCGGTCCTGCCTGGGCGACGAGATCGCGGCCGTGCTGGGGCCCCGGTGGGGCGCGCTGGGCCATGACGGGGTGCAGGCGGTGCCGGGCACGGCCCGACTGGATCTGGCCGGCGCCCTGGCGGGCCGGCTGCCCGCGTCGGGGTGTGTGAACGTGGACGCGGCGGCGGTGGTCCGCCGGGGCGGTCCGCCGGCCGGGGCGCACAGCGACATCCTGCATCCCGAACTGGCCCGGGTGGTGCTGGCGGCGGGCCGGATCGCCTGACCCGCCGCCAGTCACCGCTCACCCGACGCCCAGGTCACCGGTGCGAGGTGTACTCCACGACCTGCTGGAAGGTCGGCCGGTTCTGCCAGCTGATGTTGCCGTGCTTGATGCCGCCCAGCGTGCGCTGGACGATCGAGTCGGCGCACCACTGGTCACCGGCGGAGCAGACGGAGTCGCCCGGGTAGACCTGGGCCGCGGTCATCCCGGCGGCCTGCTTGAGGGTGCTGATCAGGGTGTCCCGGCAGGCGCCCAGGTCCCCGTTGCCGCAGTACTTCGCGGCGAGCGGGCCCTGCACGTTCTGCCCGAGCACCGACCGGATGTCCTTGTCGACATAGCTCCACCAGCCGTACTGGAAGGAGCTTCCGGCGTGCGAGCCGGTCGGTCCGTGTCCGGCGGAGGGGGCCTCGTCGATGGCCAGGTTGCCGGTGAGCGCGTTGTACAGATCGCTGCCGAGGCCGGGCTGGAACTCGGCCTTGACCAGCAGCGGCCACCAGGCGTCCAGGATGCGGATGGCGTCGGCGTTCGCGTATGTCCTGGAGCCGGCCGAGGTCTCGGTGCGCTGGGCGCCCGCGCTCACCCACGTCCGGAGCTTGTTCACCGCGTCGGCGGCCGCGGAGTCGGTCACCGGCGAGGAGTCGATCACCTGGAGCAGCTCGGGCAGCACGTCCTCGGCGCGCAGGTCGGTGACGCCCGCGGACGCCATGGCCTGCACCAGCTCGGCGCGGGTCACCCCGCCGGCCGCGACCAGCTTCTTGACCCGGTCGTTCAGCAGGTTGGCGCGGTGCACGGAGCCGTCGCCCCAGGAGGCGGTGGTGTAGTCCTTGGCCTGCTTGTTGTTCCAGGAGACGTAGTAGTCCTGGTCGATGGAGTTGGGGTGGGCGGAGGGCGCGGTGTAGTCGGCCGTGTTGGTGTCCGCGTTCCAGTTCCTCCACTCGTAGGCGGGCTGTGCCCACACCGGGAACTCGGCGTCGACGCCGTCCGCGCGGACCGGGTTGTCACCGCTGTTGTAGTAGGCGGTGTGCTGGGAGTCGGCGTAGAACCAGTTGAAGGTGTAGTTGATGTGCTGCGCCGCGCTCTGGAAGTCCTGGGGGCCCTTGATGTAGCCGGGGTCGTTCAGCATCTGGAAGCCGATGATCGAGTCGACCTCGTGCAGGTACGAGGAGCGCAGGCTGGTGTAGGCGACCTTCTTGCCGCCGACGGTCGCCCGGTACTCCACCGGCCCGTACTTGGTGCGCCAGACCCGCATGGTGTACGACCCGGCGGCGGTGCCGTCGGCCAGCGTGGGCGACCAGGAGTTCTTCTGCTCGACCTTGTCCATGGCGGTGCAGGTGCCGTGGTACAGGTAGTGGTAGTCGTCCTGGCACAGCTCGACGGCGTAGGTGTCGACGATGTCCTGGCCGGAGGTGGTCGCGCTCCAGGAGTAGTCCTGGCCGCGGCCGAGTTCGACGTACATGCTCAGGCCCGCGAAGGAGGCGCCGCGGGCGCTGATGCCGGGGCCCTGGATCTCCTGGAGCATGAGCAGCTGCGGCGCGAAGTAGCCGGTCTGCGGTCCGAAGACGGCGATCGGGTGGCCGCTCGCGGTGTATTTGCCGCTCACCACCAGGGCGTTGGACATCCCCCGGTGGGCGGAGCCGAGGTCCGTCTTGGCGGCCGTGGTGGAGGCGTTCTTGGCGGCGGCGGTGGCCGCGCTGCCGGTGCGGTCGTAGACCAGCGGCTCCTGGGCCACCGAGCCGGCGTCGGGCAGCGCCTGCCCCTTGGCGGTGGCGGGCTCGGCGCCGTACGGGAAGCTCTGGCCGTCGTGGACGGTGAGGACGGCCTCGGGGTCGTTGCGCTCGCGGAAGGACTCCCAGACCTTGGTGCCCTGCTCGACGCCGTACTTGTCCTGCGCGGCCATCAGGGAGAGGGCGTTGTTCACCTCTCCCCCGCCGCCGGAGCCGAACAGGGAGCCGATGACGGAGGCCAGCGCCACCAGGTCGGTGATCTTGAAGTGGTCGATGGTGCCGGCGTTGGTGATCGCGTCCTTGTGGCCGGTCAGGTCGTACTCGCCGGGGAAGTATCGGCCGCTGTCGGAGGCGTCGATGTAGGAGTTGATGCCGTCCAGGTAGGCGTCGGCGTCGGCGAGGGCCTGCTGGCCGCGGGCGCCGTTGCCGGCCACGGCGCGGTCGATCTGCGCCTGGAGGTCGGCCTCGGTGTAGGGCGCGTTGCGGTAGAACTCCTGCTCCAGGCCCTGGTTGGCGGCGGCGCCGCCCGCGAAGGAGGTCAGCTGCCCCCGGCCGACGTGCCGGAAGACGTCCATCAGCCAGAGCCGGTCCTCGGCCGCGGCGTACCCGGCGCCGAACTCGGTGCCGTAGCGGGTGGTGCCGGTGATGTGGGGCACACCGGTCTTCTTGTCGCGCACGATCGTCACGTCGCCGCGCCCGTTCGGCTTCTCGGTCGAGGCGACCTGGTCGGACGGGACGCCGAACGAGGCGTCGTTGAAGAAGTTGTTGATGGTCGTGTCGCTCAGGCCCTTGTAGCCCGTGGCCAGGTTGGCGTAGGGGCCGAGCTGGTCCTCGGCGTGCGCGGGCTGGGTGCCGAAGGCCTGGTTGAGGAGGATCTGCGCGAGGGTGGCGTTGCCGTTCTCGCCGGGCGGCAGGATGTCCGAACACTGGCCGCCGCAGTAGTCGTTCGCGGCCGCCGCGGGGGCGGCGGAGGTGGCCGCGCCGGCGGCGCTCTGGGTAATGGGGGAGACAAGTCCGGCTATCAGAACGCATACCGAGGCCGTCTTCAGGAACCCGGGAAGTCTGCGGAACGTTCTCACTCTGTCAAGGGCGGTCCGTGGGGTGCGCCGTGGCATGGCAGCTCCTAGCGACTGGGGTGCGCGAACGTTACCGCCGGTATCCCCGAAGTTGAAGATGAACATGCGTCACGTTTTCGGAGTTTGCGGAAGGGCCGAGCAGAACAAGCGCGAGAAGAGATGGAGCCGAAGCACCGGTCGATACGTCTATCAGGCGACGTCCGTACGACGACGCCGAAGTGGCCGCGGAACAGGTGCAGGTGTGACGGAGGTGCAGGGCGATGGCCGGTTTCCGGAGTCTGGCGAGACAGGTACGCGATCCGGGCTGCGATCTGGCACTGCGGCGCTATTCGCTGCGCAAGTGCCTTGAGAAGTTCGCCCCTTACGGGCATCGGGCGACATGGGACCACTTGTGCGCGCGGGCCGGGTTCGGTCCCGAGGACCGCTCCCCCGACCCGGCGCGGCTCGTGGCCGCACTGGAGGAGCTGGAGGAGGCCCGCTCCGTCTGGCTCGGCTACGAGAACGACTTCACCGAGCGCCGCCGCCGCGAGAAGCACGACGGGCTGCGCCGACCGGGCAGCGTGGACGACTGGCACCGGCTGACCTGGGGCGGCTTCGGGGTCGCCTGGTGCGACGACCCGCGGGTGCACCCCTCCGACCCGCTGGCCGAGGTGCTGCGCAGGCTGATCGACGCGCTGGAGCGGGAGCCGGGGGCGAGCTGCCCGGTCTGCGGCGCCGACCGGCTCGTATGGAAGTACGGCCTGGACCACGAGCCGTCCTCGGGACCGGTGTGCGGCGACTGCGGGATACTCGTCCCGCGCCCGGTGCTCTCCCCGCGCGCGCTGGCGGGCGCCCGGCGGGAGCGGCTGCTGATGCCGGCCTGAGCGAGCCGGTGAGGAACACGGCCGGGGAATGTCCCGGGGGCCGCGCAGGGGATGCCGCGCCCCCATGTTCCGCCCGTTGTGCCCCGGCGATCTCGCTCCGCTGACTTCACCGGCGGGGACTGGCACCATCGAAGCATGGTGCAGGCATGTCTGAACGGAAGCCGTACCGCCGAGCACGGCGCGGCCGTCCCGATGTCACCGGGGGATCTGGCGCGCTCCGCCGCGGACGCCGTCGCGGCCGGGGCCACGGAGATCCATGTCCATCCCAAGTGCCCGTGCGGACACGACAGCCTCTCCCCGCGGGTCCTCACCCCGGTCCTGGAGGCGCTGCGCGCCGAGGTCGCGGTGCCGATCGGGGTGACCACCGGCGCCTGGGCCGAACCCGACCCCGCCGCCCGACTGGCCCGGGTGCGCTCCTGGACCCTGCTGCCCGACGTCGCCTCGGTGAACTGGCACGAACCGGGCGCGGAGGATCTGGCCGCCCTGCTGCTGGAGCGGGGCGTGGCCGTCGAGGCGGGCATCTGGTCCGGCACGGACGGCGCGGCCCGCTTCACCGGCTCCCCCCTCGGCCCCCGGGTGCTGCGCGTCCTCGCCGAGGTCACGGACCCGGATCCGGCCACGGCCGAGACCTCGGCCCACGCCCTCCTGGCCGCCCTGGGCGGGGCCCACGGCCGCCCCCTCCTCCTGCACGGCGAGGAGACCGGCACCTGGCCCGTCCTGCGCCTCGCCGCCCGCCTCGGCCTCGCGACCCGCATCGGCCTGGAGGACACCCTGCTGCTGCCGGACGGCGAACGGGCCCTGTCCAACGCCCGGTTGGTGACGGAGGCGCTGCGCCAGTACGGCTCGGCCCGGCGCTCGTCCTAGGCCGACGGGACAGTAGCAGCCGGGAATCGGGTCGCTCCACGGGTTTGGTGTCCGCGACAGTGGCGGGCGTCGAAGCCGGAAGGAACAGGGGGATCTCCATGTCCACGCTGCGGGTGACCGCCGAGGTGCTGACCGTCCATGAGCACCCGGACGCCGACGCGCTGGAGCTGGCGCAGGTGGGGCTGTACCGGGCCGTGGTGGCCAAGGGGGCGTTCCGCAGCGGGGAGGTGGCCCTGTACATCCCCGAACAGGCCGTGCTCCCGGACGAGTTGATCGAGGAGCTGGGGCTGACCGGGCGGCTCGCGGGGGCCGCGGCCGACCGGGTCAGGGCGGTGCGGCTGCGCGGCGAGCTGTCCCAGGGCATCGTGTGCCGTCCGAAGGCGCTCGACGGCGACGATCTCGCGGTCGCGGCCGTGGAGGGCACGGACTTCGCGGAGCGGCTCGGCATCACCAAATGGGTGCCGCCGATCCCGCCCACCATGAACGGCGAGGTGGAGCGGGCGCCCGAGCTGCTGCCCTGGGTCGACATCGAGAACATCCAGCGCCACCCGGACATCTTCACGCCCGGCGAGCCGGTGGTGCTCACGGAGAAGCTGCACGGTTCGGCCTGCCTGCTGACGTACGTCGCCGACGAGGGGCGGGTGTACGTCTCCTCCAAGGGCTTCGGCGCCACGTCGCTGGCGCTCAAGGAGGACCCCCGCAACCTGTACTGGCGCGCCGTGCACGCCCACGGCGTCCCCGAGGCCGCCGCCCGCCTCGCCGAACGGCTCGGGGCCCGGCGGATCGGCGTCTTCGGCGAGGTGTACGGCGCGGGCGTGCAGGACCTCACCTACGGTGCGGACGGCCGCCGCGCATCCCTCGGGTACGCGGTGTTCGACGTCTCGGCGGAGATCGAGGGCACCGTGCGCTGGCTGGACACCGCCGTACTGGACGGCGAACTGCCGGTGGTGCCGCGGCTGTACGAGGGGCCGTACGACATCGACCGGGTCCTCTCGGTCGCGAGCGGCCGGGAGACGGTCTCCGGCCGTGAGCTGCATCTGCGCGAGGGCGTGGTCATACGGCCGGCCGGCGAGCGGTACAGCGCGGTGACCGGCGGTCGCGCGATCGCGAAGGCGGTGAGTCCGGCGTACCTGACCCGCAAGGGCGGCACGGAGTACGAGTGACCGGGGGCGGGGCCGCCGAGCGCTTCGCTCAGCGGCCCTCCGCCATCAGCCGCGACCCCGCCTGCCGCTCCCCGAACACATCGTCCGGGTTGGAGAGCACACAGGTGTCCAGCGACAGGCACCCGCACCCGATGCAGTCGGTCAGATGATCGCGCAGTCGGTTGAGCTGCGTGATCCGCTCGTCCAGCTCCGAGCGCCACGCCTGCGAGAGCCGCGCCCAGTCCTCCCGCGTCGGCGTCCGCTCCTCCGGCAGCTCGGCCAGCGCGGAGCGGATCGTGGCGAGGGGGATACCGACCCGCTGCGCCGCACGGATGAACGCCACCCGGCGCAGCGTGTCCCGGCTGAACCGGCGCTGGTTGCCCCCGGTGCGGCGGCTGGAGATCAGGCCCTTGGCCTCGTAGAAGTGCAGCGCGGACACGGCGGCACCGCTGCGCGCGGCCAGCTGGCCGACGGTCAGCTCATGGATCTTCTCGGGAATCTGCGGCACCCCTCAGAGCCTAGTCACTCCGTTGACATCGACCTCGCACCGGACCATGCTAAGCAGTTGCTTAGGCATACGATCGAGAGGCCGGGAACATGGCAGAACCGAGGATCTTCACCTCCCCCGCCGAGCTGAAGGCGGCCGTGGGCGAGCAGCTGGGCCACACCGACTGGCTGGAGGTCGACCAGAAGCGGATCGATCTGTTCGCCGAGGCCACCGGGGACCACCAGTGGATCCATGTGGACCCGGAGAAGGCCGCCGCGGGGCCGTTCGGGACGACCATCGCGCACGGCTATCTCACCCTGTCCCTGCTGCCGCTCTTCGGCCCCCAGCTGATGCGGGTCGAGGGCGTGAAGATGGGTGTCAACTACGGCACCAACAAGGTCCGCTTCCCCGCCCCCGTCCCCGTCGGCTCCCGGCTGCGCGCCACCGCGACGATCACCGGCGTCGAGGACGTCACGGGCGGCGTCCAGGTCGCCGTCGCCTTCACCGTGGAGCGCGAGGGCGGCGACAAGCCGGTGTGCGTGGCGGAGTCGGTGTCCCGCTACTACCTGTAGGCACCCGGAGCCGCCCTTGGCCGGGGCTACTTCGCCCCGACCATCCGCAGCACCAGCTCGGCGTACAGCTCGCCGACCGCCTCCGGCGTACGTGGCCCGTCGATGTTGAACCAGCGGGCCACGTCGATGCACAGCGACAGCACGGCGAGCGTGGTGCCCTGGACGTCCGGCACGTCGAACTCGCCCGCGGCGACGCCGTCCTCGACGATCCCGCGCACCTCCGCGTCGACCTGCCGGCGCAGTCCGAGGATCTCGGCGCGGGCCTCGGGGCCGAGGGCGTCCAGCTCGTACTGCACGACCCGGGCGGTGGTGCGCCGCCCGGCGTGCCAGCGGACGAAGGAGCTGACCGCGTCGGCGAGCCGCTCCTTCGCGGGGCCCTCGCGGCGGGCCGCCGTGCGCAGGATGTCCAGGGCCTTGTCGTGACCGATGCGGCTGATCCGGTGGAGCAGCTCTTCCTTGGTCTTGTAGTGGATGTAGAGCGCGGCCGGGCTCATCCCGGCGCGGCCCGCGATGTCCCGGGTGGTCGTCGCGTGGTAGCCGCGCTCGGCGAAGGCCTCCACGGCGGCCACCAGCAGCCGCCGGGCCGCGTCCGGGGTGACCTCTTCCCACGGCTCCGCCTCGCCGCCGGTCGTCTCCGCCGCCGTACTCATCGCTCTTACGCCCCTCTCGGTGACAGGAGCACCACCATACCGCCGACGGTGAGCGAGCGCTTAGCCCAGCAGCCCACAGGCCGTGCGGAAGGTCAGAGCTTCTCGGCGAAGGGGTCGTGCTCGGCGAGGAGCTTGTCGAGGCGGGCCTGGTCGACGCGGCTGACGATCTGTCCGGCCTCCTGGCGGTCCCGGATCACCTTGGCGAGGGTGAAGGCGGAGGTGACGAGGTACAGGACGGCGATCGCGAGGAACGCGCGCACCCATGCGTCGGTGTCCAGCCGGAAGATGCCGATGGACGTGGCCGCCATGGCGATGGCGAAGGACGCGACGGCCTGGCCGTAGAAGGCGGCCGTGCTCTGCTGCTTGACCGATGTGTCACTCATGAGGAAGAGCATCGGGGCACACGGCCCGCGCCGCATCCGCTCGGCTACTCAGACCGTACTCAGAACGCCGAAACCCCGGTCAGGGAGCGGCCGATGACCAGCTTCTGGATCTGACTGGTGCCCTCGTAGAGGGTCATCACGCGGGCGTCGCGCAGGAGTTTGCCGACCGGGTACTCGTCGATGTAGCCGTAGCCGCCGAAGACCTGGAGCGCGTTGTTGGCGGCGCGGACCGCGGCCTCGGAGGCGAACAGCTTGGCCTTGGAGGACTCGACGGCGAACGGCTCGCCCCGGTCGATCAGATCGGCGACCCGCCAGGTCAGCAGCCGAGCCGCGTCCACGTCGACCGCGATGTCGCTGATCAGCTCCTGCACCAGCTGGTGGCGGGCGATCGGCTTGCCGAACTGCTCGCGCTCCCCCGCGTACCCGACGGCCGCGTCCAGGGCGGCCCGGGCTATCCCGACGCAGCCCGCCGCCACCGACATCCGGCCCTTGGCGAGCGCGGACATGGCGACCGAGAAGCCCTTGCCCTCCTCGCCCAGCAGCGCGCCGGCGGGCACCCGCACGTCCTGAAGGACGAGTTCGGCGGTGGCCTGGCCGCGCAGTCCGAGCTTGCCGTGGATCGGGCGGCGGCTCAGGCCGGGCGTGTCGGTGGGCACCAGGAAGGCGCTCACGCCCTTGTGGCCGGGGGCGTCGGTGGAGCGGGCGAAGAGCAGGACGACGTCCGCCCAGGTGCCGTTGGTGATGAACATCTTGCTGCCGCTGATGACGTACTCGTCGCCGTCGCGCACCGCGCGGGTGGTGAGGTTGCCCGCGTCGGAGCCGGTGCCGGGCTCGGTGAGGCCGAAGCAGCCGACGTACTCGCCCGCGGTCAGCCCCGGCAGCCAGCGCCGCTTCTGCTCCGCGCTCCCCCAGGCCGCGATCGTCTTGGCGACGAGGCCGAGGGAGACGGACACGATGCCGCGCACCGAGGAGTCCCCGCGGCCCAGCTCCTCGGTGACCAGGCAGTACGACAGATGGTCGCCGCCGGAGCCGCCGTACTCCTCCGGGATCGTCAGCCCGAGGAAGCCGATCTCGCCGAGCTTCTTCACGATGCCCCGGTCGACCTCCTCGGCGCGGTCCCAGGCGATCACGTGCGGGGCGATCTCACGGGTCACGAAGTCCCGCGCGAGCCGCCGTACGGCCGCCTGCTCCTCGCTCAGCCCCAGGTTCACCACGAGATCACCTCTCCCATTTAAATTAGCACTGCTAGTTTACGAGCGCAGCCCTACTATGTGCGCCATGGCCCGACCGCGCAAGCCCCTGCTCAGCACCGACCGGATCGTCCGGACGGCCCGCGAACTCGTGGACCGGGAGGGTCTGGCGGCCGTCTCCACCCGCCGGCTCGCCGCGGAGCTGGGGGTGAGCGGGCCCTCGCTGTACAACCACTTCCGCACGAAGGACGAGATCCTGGAGGCGGTCGCGGACTCGGTGAGCGCGCTGGTCGACCTGTCGATGTTCGAGGACGGCCGCCCGTGGCGGACCGCGCTGCACGACTGGGCCGTCTCCTACCGGGCCGCGCTGCGCGCCCACCCCAACATCGTGCCCGTGCTCGCGCGCGGCCCCGGACGCCGCCCGGCCGCGCTGCGGGTGGCGGACGCGGCGTACGGCGCGATGGTCGACGCGGGCTGGCCACCGGCGCAGGCCACGTCCGTCGGGGCGCTGATGCGGTACTTCATCATGGGCTCCGCGCTCGGCTCCTTCGCCGGCGGCTTCGTGGACGACGCGAGCGCCTACGACCCGGCCGACTATCCGCACCTCGGACAGGCCCATCTCCTCGCGGAGCAGCAGGAGAAGATCGACGAGCGGGCCTTCGAGACGGGGCTGAGCGCACTGCTGGACGGGCTGGCCCAGCAGTACGAGCGGCTACGGCAGGAGGCCTAGGCTCAGAACACCACCAGCGCCCGTCCGCCCTTGCCCGCCTTCATGTTCTCGAAGGCGCCCGGGATGTCCTCCAGGCCGATCCGCTCCGTGACCAGGGCGGACAGGTCCAGGCGGCCGGTGCGGACATGGCCGGCCAGCAGGGGGACGTCGCGCGCGGGGTCGCTGTTGCCGTAGACGCAGCCGGACAGGGTGCGGCCCCAGTGGAAGAGTTCGAGGGCGTTGAAGGTGACCTGCTGGTCCTTGCCGCCGATGCCGACGACCGTCGTACGGCCGCCCCGCCGGGTGGACTCCCAGGCCGCGCGGATGCTGACCGCGCGGCCCGCGCACTCGACGGCGACGTCCACGCCCTGCTTGCCGGTCAGGGCGCGGATCTCACGGGGCGTGGTCGCGGAGGCCAGGAGGAAGTCCGTGGCACCGGCGGCACGCGCGAGCCGCTCCTTCGCCGGGGAGACGTCGACGGCGACGATCCGGGAGGCGCCCGCGATCCGGGCCGACTGGAGCGCGGCGAGCCCGACCCCGCCCGCGCCGAACACGGCGACGCTCTCGCCGGGCCGCACCCGCGCGCTGTGGTGGATCGCGCCGTACCCGGTGAGCACGGCGCAGCCGAGGAGCGCGGCGTCGGCCAGCGGGACACCGTCCGGCAGCGGCAGCACGCAGGACGCGGACACGACGGTCTCCTCGGCGAACGCGGCGACGTTCAGACCGGGATGCAGCGGGGTGCCGTCGACGGCGTGGGCGTGGACGCGGGCCGCGCCGTCGAGGGCGTTGGCGCACAGCCAGACCTCGCCGAGCGAGCAGGCGTGGCATGTCCCGCACGCGGGCGCCCAGTTGAGGACGACGGGGGTCCCGGGCGAGACATGGGTGACGTCCGGGCCGACGGCGACGACCGTCCCGGCGCCCTCATGGCCGAGCACCGCGGGCACCGGCACGCTCATCGTGCCGTCGGACAGGGACAGATCGGAGTGGCACACCCCGGCCGCCGCGAGCCGGACCCGGACCTGTCCGGGGCCCGGGTCGGGCAGCTCGATGCTAGTTGTCTCCAGGGGTGCGCCGACGGCGGGAAGGACGGCGGCTCGTACGGCCATGGCGGGCGGACTCCCTCTAGAACTGGAAGGACTTGGTCTGGAGGTACTCGTCGAGGCCGTGGCCGCCGAGTTCCCGGCCGACCCCGGACTGCTTGTAACCGCCGAACGGCGCGCGGGGGTTGAAGCGGCCGCCGTTGATGTCGACCTGCCCGGTGTCCATGCGCCGGGCGAAGGCCACCGCCTCGTCCTCGTCCCCGGCCCAGACCGCGCCGGCCAGGCCGTACACCGTGCCGTTGGCGATGCGCAGGGCGTCGTCCTCGTCGTCGTAGGCGAGGATCGACAGGACCGGGCCGAAGATCTCCTCCTGGGCGATGGTCATGCCGGGTGTGACGTCGGCGAAGACGGTCGGGCTGACGAAGTAGCCCTTCTCGCGCGGCGCCTCGGGCCCGCCCGCGACCAGGCGGGCGCCCTCCGCGACGCCCTTCTCGATGTAACCGCGCACCCGCTCCTGCTGCTTGGCGTTGACCAGCGGTCCGATGCGGTCGCCGTACTTGGCGGCGGCGGCAGCGGCCAGCCCGACGGCCTCCTCGTACCGGTCGCGGTGGACCAGCATCCGGGTCCAGGCGCTGCACGTCTGACCGGAGTTGGACATCACGTTGGCGACGCCGACGTTGACCGCCTTGGCCAGGTCGGCGCTCGGCAGGATGACATTGGCGGACTTGCCGCCCAGTTCGAGGGCGACCCGCTTCACGGCCCCGCCCGCCAGCGCGCCGATGCGGCGGCCCACGGCGGTGGAGCCGGTGAAGGAGACGAGGTCCACGTCCGGGTGCTCGGCCAGCGCCTGCCCGGCGACCGGTCCGAGCCCGGTGACCAGGTTGAACACGCCCGCCGGTACGCCCGCCTCGTGCACCGCCTCGGCGAACAGCTGGGCGGTGAGCGGGGTGTCCTCGGCGGGCTTGAGGACGACCGTGCAGCCGGCGGCGAGCGCCGGGGCGACCTTGGCGACGATCTGGTGCAGCGGGTAGTTCCAGGGGGTGATCGCGCCGACCACGCCGATCGGCTCGTGCAGGACCGTGGAGTTGCCGACCTTCTCCTCGAAGGAGCGGCTCGCGGCGAGTTCGGCGTAGGTGCCGGCGACCGCGATGGGCAGGCCCGCGTGCACGGCCTCCGAGAAGGCGGGCGGGGAGCCGAGTTCGGCGGTGACCGTCCCGGCGATCTCGTCCTTGCGGGCCGCGAGCGCGTCCCGCAGCGCGGCCAGCCGGGCCGCGCGCTCGGCGGGCGCCGTGGCGGCCCACCCGGGCAGGGCGGCGCGGGCCGCGCGCACGGCGGCGTCCACGTCCTGCGGACCGGCGGCCGGAACCCGGGCGATGACCTGCTCGTCGGCCGGGTTCACGACCTCGATCACCTCGTCCGGACGGGCGGCGGGGCGCCAGCCGCCGTCGATGTACAGACCGTCGTGTGCCTTCATGCTGCTTCCTCCCGGCGGACGCCCGTCGTCCGCCCCACAAACTAGCGGCGATAGTTTTCCGGCGCCAGACTCCCGCCGAGCGGACTCACCTGGTCGCGGTGAGATGGGCGAAGACCACCACGTTGCTGCTGTACCCGGTGCGCCTGCTGTACAGGCCCCCACAGGTGAGCAGGCGCAGCTCAGGGCGGCGGGCGCGGCCGTACACCTCCTTGTCGGGGAAGCCGGACCGGTCGAAGACCTGCACCCGGTCCACGGTGTAGACGGCGGTGCGGCCGTCCGCGCGCCGCGCCTCGATGATCTTGCCCGGCTCGACCATCGGGAGGGCGGCGAACACCGCGGGCCCGGAGGGGGTGTCACGGTGGCCGACGGCGATCGCGGTGCCCGCCTCACCGGGGGTGGCACCGCCCTCGTACCAGCCGGCCGCCTTGGGCCGGTCGAACGGCGGGGTCTCCAACTGCCGGTCCCTGCCCAGCCGTACGCCGACGACCTGGGCGTCGAGACCGAGGGAGGGGATGCGCAGGGAGGTGGGCCGGGACCGGGGCAGCGGGCGGGGCGAGCCCGGATCCGGCCCGGCGGCGACGGTCTCCGTGTGGTCCGGCGAGCCGTCGTCCCCGCACCGGCCGACGAGCGTCACCAGGACGGCCGTGAGGGCGGCCGTCCTGGCCAGGCGGAAGGCGCGGGTCCGGTACCAGGGCCTGCGTCTGCGCCTACGCGGCGCCATGGGGGCGACGGCGGTTGCGCCGGACGTACACGGCCCCGCCGACCGCGATCAGACCCACCGCCGCGGCGGCGCCCACCGGGGAGTACGCGGCCGCGGTGTCGACGAGGCCGCCGCCACCGGCGTGCACCCCGCCCTGCGGGCCGCCGCGCTCGCCGCCCTGGCCCCAGCTGGCGTCGTTGTGCTCCTGCTGCTGGTGGTCGTCGATCTGGCCGGGCGCGCCCTGGTTGCCGTTCTCCCGGCAGTTGACCCGGAAGACCTTCTCCTTGAGGGCGCCGGCCACGGTCCAGGTGATCCGGTACTGGCCGTCCGCGAGGCCCAGCGGGTCGGTGTGCCCGGCGCCCCCGGCGAGCTGGATGGTGCCGGTGACGGTGGCGGAGGTGGGCAGCGGGGGCTGCGGCGTGATGGTGTAGGCGATGACGGGCAGGATGTCGAAGTTGACCGCGTCCAGGTAGAACCGGCAGACCGTGGGGTCGTCCTTCGAGACGCCGAAGGGCGTGCCGACCCGGTGGACTCTGATGTCGCCGTTCTCCCCCTGGGCCATGGCGGTCGGTGCCGCCACCCACGACGCACCCGCCGCGGCGAGAGCGGTCAGGACGACGGTGGCGCCGGCGCGGGTACCGGCGGTGCGCGGGAATGTCCGGGTGGGCATACGCATTTCCTCCGAGTCAGACGATTTTCATACAAATCGATCTCGTCTGGACTCTGCCCAATGCACGCGTCGGCCGACGGCATCGAGGCCCGGCGCGCCGTCAGATATCCCCCTGGCGGAGCAATATGACGATATGACTAACTCGGGAGCACCGCGCTGACCTGCACCACCGTGCGGCAGCCTGACCGCTGATCCGCCTCCCTGGGGCGCGGCTGCGGGGCGCGGCGCCGGCTGCGGGGCGCGGCGCCGGCTCCGGTGCCGTGGACGTCCTGGCCGTCGGGCAGACCCCGGCCAAGGCCGCCGGCCGGTCAGTCCAGCAGCCGTCCCAGGTAGGCCCGCAGCAGCTCCCGGGTCTCGTGGATGATCGCCTCGTCGCCCTGCGGGTCGAGCCGGAAGGCCAGTTGGACCAGGGTGTCCGCGCTCTCCACCGCGACCAGGAAGGCCCGCCGCAGCTCCTCGTCGGGGGTGCGGCCGATATAGCCGGCGAGCAGGTCGGAAAGCCGGTCGGCGACCCGGCTGTTGGGCTCCGCCTGGCGGGCGCCCACCGGGATCTGGTTGCCGAAGTCGACCAGGGAGAAGCCGGGCGCGGTGCGCTTCATCGCCAGGTACTCGTCCAGGACGGCGTCCATCGCGGCCCGCCAGTCCCCCGCCGCCGTCCGCTCCAGGCGCCCGGTGACCCGCTCGGTGTACAGCTCCAGATTGCGCTGCGCGAGGGCGTCGGCCATCTGCCGTTTGTTGCCGAAGAAGCGGTAGACCGAGCCGATGGGCACACCGGCGCGCACCGCGACGGCCCGGGTGCTCAGACCGTCGTAGCCCACCTCGTCGAGGAGTTCGGCGCAGGCGTCCAGGATCCTGGTCAGCCGTTCGGCGCTGCGCCGCTGGACGGGGGCGCGGCGGAGCGGGGTCGCGTGGGGCACGGTCTTCATGATGCCTTTCCGCCGGGGTCCGGTGAACCTGGTCCCAGGGTACGGAGCCGCGTGCGCGAACCCCTCAGCCGTCCGCCGGGCGGCCGGCGCCCGCAGGCGTGGGCCCCGGCGGCCGGGTGTCCGACACCGTTATGTCGGCGGTGCTCTGGACCGGCTTGCCGTGCACGGCCCACACCGTGCCGTCGTCGGCGTACAGGCGGGCGGTGACATGGTGGGTGCCGTGCGGGACGAGCCGGCCGGGCAACCGGTACCGGGGCGCGTACAGCCGGGCGATCCGGTGGCCGTCCACGAAGAGGCAGGCGGGCCCGCGCCCGGTGACCGCGGTGTTGCGGGCGCCGGGCGCGGAGACCCGGAAGTGACGGAAGGTCAGCCGTACGTCCCAGCCGTCGGCGGAGTCCGGGGTGACCTCGACGCCGACCTCGGGGGCGTCCTTGCCGCCGACCTCGCGCAGATGGCGGCCGCTGTCGTCGGTGTCGTCCAGGACCTTGCCGACCGGCGAGGGCGAGTCCGCGCCGGCCGCCCCCGCGCTCGCGCCCGCGCCCGCGCCGATGCCCGTGCCCCCGTGCGCGGTGCCGCAGCCGGCCGCGCCGAGGGGCAGCAGAAGGCACACCGCGAGCGCGGCCAGGCGTCCTCGGGTCTCCTTCGTCCACGACATGCCCGGGAGCGTAGAACACGGGGGCGGGCCCGGGAATCCGTCTGAAGTCGGGTTCCCGGGCCACCCCGCGGGGAGGAGGTCATGCGGGGAGGGACGCCCCGCGGGGAGGAGACGCCGCAGGGAGGACGCCGGCGGGGAGGAGGGCCGCAGGGAGGAGGCCCCGCCCTCTTGCGCCGGGCCCCGCCGATTCCTACGGTGTCCCATAGGAATGAACGGACGCAGTCGACGAGCACAGAGGAGCGTGGGGGCGACCATGAGCGGGGACGCGCGCAAGAAGGCCGAGGGGCTGTCGTATCTGACCGGGTTCGGCAATGAGCACGCCTCGGAGGCGGTGCCGGGCGCCCTGCCCGAGGGCCGCAACGCGCCGCAGCGCGCACCGCTCGGCCTGTACGCGGAGCAGCTCAGCGGCGCGGCCTTCACCGAGCCGCGGGCGCACAACCGCCGCTCGTGGCTGTACCGGATCCGTCCGTCGGCCGCGCACCCGCGGTTCACCCGGACGGCCAACGGCTCGCTCCGCACGGCGCCCTTCACCGAGACCGTGCCCGACCCGAACCGGCTGCGCTGGAACCCGCTGCCTGAGCCGGCCGCCGGCACCGACTTCCTCGCGGGACTGTGGACGCTCGGCGGCAACGGCGACGCGACCCAGCGGTCGGGCATGGCCGTGCACCTGTACCACGCCAACGCCTCGATGGAGCGCGTCTTCTCCGACGCGGACGGCGAGCTGCTGATCGTCCCGGAGCGCGGCGGGCTGCTGCTGCACACCGAGTTCGGGCGGCTGCACGTGGAGCCCGCCCATGTGGCGCTGGTGCCGCGCGGGGTGCGGTTCCGGGTGGAGCTGCTCGACACGTCGGCCCGCGGCTATGTGTGCGAGAACTACGGGGCGCCGTTCCGGCTGCCCGACCTCGGCCCGATCGGCGCCAACGGCCTCGCCAACGCACGGGACTTCCGTGCGCCGGTCGCCGCCTACGAGGACACCGAGGGCCCGGTGGAGGTGGTGAACAAGTTCTGCGGCAACCTCTGGACGGCCGTCTACGACCACTCGCCGCTCGACGTGGTCGCCTGGCACGGCAACCATGTGCCGTACGTCTACGACCTGCGCCGCTTCAATGTGATCGGCTCGATCTCCTACGACCACCCGGACCCCTCCGTCTTCACCGTCCTGACCTCCCCGTCGGACACCCCGGGGCTGGCCGGCGTCGACTTCGTCGTGTTCGCGCCGCGCTGGCTGGTGGGCGAGGACACCTTCCGGCCGCCGTACTTCCACCGGAACGTGATGAGCGAGTACATGGGCCTGATCGAGGGCGCCTACGACGCGAAGGCGGAGGGCTTCGTGCCGGGCGGCGGTTCGCTGCACAACATGATGTCGGCGCACGGCCCGGACCGGGAGACGTTCGACAGGGCGAGCGCGGCCGAGCTGAAGCCGCAGAAGATCGACGACGGCCTCGCCTTCATGTTCGAGACCCGCTGGCCGGTGACGCTCACCCCGGACGCGGCCCGCGCCGACCACCTCCAGCAGGCGTACGACGACGTGTGGCGCGGCCTGACGCGCAACTTCCGCATCTGACGCCTGTGTTGCGCCCCTTGTTCCCGACGTTCCCGACCCGGTACGGATATCAGCGTGACCTCATTCGCCCCTGACTCGATCGTCCTGAACCGCAAGCTGCCGCTCTGGTATCAGGTGTCGCAGTCGCTGCGTGCCTCGATACTGGGCCGCTCGCCCGCGGACCCGCTGCGCCTGCCCACCGAGGAGCGCCTGGCGGAGCACTACGGGGTGAGCGTGCTGACCATGCGGCAGGCGCTGAAGGAGCTGGAGGACGAGGGGCTGATCAGCCGGCACCGGCGGCGCGGCACGTTCATCGAGCCCGATGCGCGGCGCGGCGCCCCGGTGCGGCTGCTGGGCTCGGTGGACGCGATCGTGGCCCAGCAGTCCGGGATGCGCACGGAGTTGCTGGCGCACGGGCCCGCGCCGGTGCCGGGCGGGCTCACGGACTGCTTCCCGGGGCTGGCCGAGGTGGCGACGTACCACCGGCTGCGCTTCGACGAGCAGACCGGCGAGCCGACCAACCACGCCGTCAACCACGTGCGCCCCGAACTCGCCGAGCTGATCGACCTGGACGACCTGATCCGCTGGCCGATGACGAAGGTGCTGCGGGACGTCGTCAGGGCGGACATCAGCCGGATCACGGACACCGTGGAGGCCCGGCTCGCCGACCCGGAGACCGCCCGCCTCCTCCAGGTCCCGCTGCTCAGCCCGATCCTGCACTACACGGGCATCACCTACGACACCGAGGGGCGGGTGCTGGACGTCGCGGTGATCCACTACCGGGGCGACCGCTTCTCCTTCACGGTGACCCTGGACGCCACCTGACCCGCCGCGCGCCCCCGGCCCGTACGATGCCCAGCGTGCCGTACGACGACGACGCTCCGCTGCTGGCGGACCTCATGCCGTGGTCCGTCGCACCGCTGCGGCCGGGCCGCGCCTGGCCGACGGCCCCGGATCCGGGCTGTCTGAGAGCCCGCTGGGACGCCCTGCTGAAGGCGGAACTCCCGGACCGCGAGGCCCTGTTCGAGCCGAGCCGGGCCCGCACCCTGCACTCGGCCGTGGGCCAGCTGCCGGGCCGGACCGGCGGCACCGAGCGCCTGGCGCGCGCCCAGGGGCCGTGCGCGGAGCCGGTACGGGTGCTGGCGGCGCCCTTCGACGAGCAGTGGCTGATCCCGGACCACCGGCTGCTCGACGCGGCCCGCCCGGAGCTGTGGCGCGTGGCGGACGAGCGGCAGGTCTTCCTGGTGGAGACCCCCGACGAGCACCACCCGCTGCTGGCCACCGGCCTGCTGCCGGCCCTGCGCACCGGACGGATCCGTCCCCTCCACCGCCGCCCGGCCGCCGCGGACCCGAACCTGGCGCCCGGCCTCCTGGACCATCTCTCGGCCCGCCTGGGCGTCCGGGTCGCTCCCCTCGATCTGGCGGCCTGGTTCCTGGCCACGGCCCGCCCCGACCGCACGGTCCCGCTGACCGACGACGCGGAACTCTGGTCGTCCGGTGTGGCGTCGGGCCGCCGGCTGCTGTGGCTGCTGCGCCGCGACGGCGACCGCCCCAAGCTGCCCGGCGGGCGCCGCCCCTACGTCCGCGCCCCGCTGCCGCCCCGCCCGGCCACCCTGCGCTACGACCCCGAGGAGGAGGCCCTCCACCTGGACGAGGGCCGTGTCTCCCCCGTCCCCGCCGGGGCCTGGGAGTACGAGCTGAACGGGGTCCGGGTCCTGGAGTCCTGGTTCACCTCCCGCACGGCACCCGGCACACCCGGCTCTCCCGGCACCCTGGACGCGATCCGCCCCACGGCCTGGCTCCAGTCCTGGACCTCGGAGCTGCTGGAGCTGATCACGGTCCTGGCCCTCCTGACCGAAGTCCGCTCACAGAAGGCCGACTTGAGGATCCCGTCGTCCATCACGGCAACGGACCTGCGCCACGCGGCCGTCCTCCCGCCCCCACCCTCCTCCCACCTGCCCGCCTCGGTCCTGGACCACCCCGAGGAGGGCCCGGAGGGCCAGTTCGCGCTGCTGTAGAACCTTGCCGCCGCGGTCGTCCGGGGGCGTGCGCCCGCTAGAAGAGCGACGCGACCGGCGACTCGATGTCGCCGTAGCAGCCGTAAGGGGCTCCGCCGGGGGTGCCCCAGAAGCCGACCTTCACGACGACGCGAGCGGGCCGCGCCCGACGGGGGCGTGCCGTGCCGGGGCGACACCCCCGCAACGCCGGGTCGCTCGTCCGGAGTCTCGTGCCGATCGCGGTGTTCCTGCCGCTCGCGGTGCGCCGTCACAGCCGCGGCGAGTGACATACGCGGTACTGACAGACCCGCGCGAGGGGGGAGATCATCCACCCCATGGAGCACCTCGCGGATCATCCCCCGGAACACCCCTCAAAAGCCCAGCCGCTGCCGCTGGAGGGCATCACCGTCGTCGCCGTCGAACAGGCCGTGGCCGCGCCCTTCGCGACGAGGCAGCTCGCCGATCTGGGGGCCCGCGTCATCAAGGTGGAGCGGGTGGACGGGGGCGACTTCGCGCGGGGCTACGACACCGCGGCGGGCGGCCTCGCCTCGCACTTCGTGTGGTGCAACCGGGGCAAGGAGTCCCTCGCCCTGGACCTGAAGGATCCGCGCGGCCGGGAGGTCGTACGGCGGCTGGTCGCGGACGCGGACGTGTTCGTGCAGAACCTGGCGCACGGGGCCGCGGCCCGGCTCGGCCTGGACGCGGCCACGCTGTGCGCGGCGCACCCGCGGCTGATCGCCGTGGACATCTCGGGGTACGGCCCCGTCGGCCCGTACGCGGACAAGCGGGCCTACGACATGCTGGTGCAGTGCGAGGCGGGCCTGGTGTCGGTCACCGGGACGCCGGAGCGGCCGGTGAAGGCGGGGATCCCGGCGGCGGACATCGCGGCGGCCATGTACGCCTTCTCGGGGGTGCTGGCGGCGCTGGTGCGCCGGGGCGTCACCGGGCGGGGCGGGCCGGTGGAGGTGTCCCTGCTGGACTCGCTCGCGGAGTGGATGGGGCACCCCCTGCACCACACGATGCACGACGGCGAGCCCCCGGCGCGCACCGGTCTCGCGCATCCCGTCATCGCGCCCTACGACGCCTATGCGACGGCCGACGGCGGCCGGGTGCTGCTGTCGGTGCAGAACGACCGGGAGTGGCGGCGGCTCGCCGAACAGGTCATGGGGCGGCCGGAGTTGGGGACGGATCCGCTGTTCGCGACGAACGCGGCGCGGGTCGCGCACCGGGCGGAGACGGACGCGGCGGTGGCGCGGGCGCTCGGCGCGCTGGGCACCGACGAGGCGCTGGCGCGGCTGGAGCGGGCGGGCCTCGCCTGCGCCCGGCTGCGGGATCTGCGCGAGCTGGCGGAGCATCCGCAGCTGGCGGCCCGGGAGCGGTGGCGTCAGGTGGGTTCGCCGGTGGGGCCGTTGCGGGCGCTGCTGCCGCCCCTCACGCTGCCGGGCGGGGCGGAGGCGCGGATGGGCGACGTGCCCGCGCTCGGACAGCACACCGGGGCGCTGCTGCGCGCCGTGGGGATGACGGACGACGAGATCGCAGCGCTGCGCCGGGACGGTGTGGCGGCCTGAGCGCGGGCCCCGGACGGGGTCCGGAGACCGTCGGGTTCACCCGGTGAGCGCCGGACGGGCGCTCAAGGGGATCAGTGGCCGGATCGGCGGCCGGTCGAGGACCGGACCAGTGACCGGTCGCGGACCGGGCTAGTGGCCGCCGAACAGCGAACGGCGCAGTCGGCGCAGGGGCGCGAAGAGAGAGACGCGGCGGACCCGCGCGCCCCGGTCGCTGTGCGTGCGCCGGGTGTCCCGCGCCGTCAGCTCCCGCATCAGCGAGGTCGCCTCGACGGTCTTCTGCTGCGGTATCGCGGGACCGCCCAGCACCGCCAGGTGCCGGTCGAGGCGCGAGCTGGTCGCGCTGCTCCCGCAGGTGATCGCAGGGACCCTGGCCCTGCTGCGCACTGTTATCTGTTCCATGTCACTCCCCACCCGTACGAGTCCACCCGGCCCCGGGCAGAGTAACCCTATCTCCCCACCGGGGCACTCGTGTATCGCGCCTTCAGGATTCACCTTCCCCGTAAGGGGGTTGACCATCCCAAGCTGACTACTCTCCGAATCCGACCGGTTTCAGGGCGAGTTGGACAATGGGCTGGCCGACGGCTCGTGCCGGATCGCCGTTGCGGGGCGCCCGTCACCGCGCGTGACGCCCCTGCGGCGCCGGCCCCCTGGTGATCAAGGGCGTGTCGCCCCCGTGGAGCCCCAGGGTGACGACGGGCCCCGGGCGGCGGTCCGGACGCGGCCGCCGCACCGCCGTGACCGCGACCGCCCGCACCGGTCACGGCGCGGGCGGAGGAAGTCGTACGGAGGCGGCCGGGAACGTGGTCCATCTCACGCGCCCGGCCGTCCGGTCGGCGAAGGCCCCGCCGGGCGGAGCCCCCGCCGCGGTGGGCGGTCCCGCCGGGTGCGCACGGCGGGCTCACCCGGGAGGTGCCAGGTGTTACGCCGACGCCCCGGGCCGGGCCGGGAGTTCACTCTGACGGGCGGGACCGGTGGTGCGCCATGGAGTGCTCACCCGTTCGGGTCAGCCGGCCGCGTTGGTGAGGGCCGGCAGGTAGCCGCCGGACTGGCCGTCGGCGGTGGGGTGGTACGACTCGGTGAGGTCGAGCACGTTGAGGCTGTGGAGCCAGGAGCTGCTGGAGCAGATCTCGTGGCTGGAGAAGGCGCTGCGGACGTCACCGAAGACGAAGCCGTGGGCGGAGGCGCGGGACTGGATGGCGCCGTCCAGGGTGTCGGCGGCACCGTTGATGGCCGACCGCTTGGTGTCGGACAGGCCGAGGCAGGTCTGGCCGAGCAGGTAGAAGCGCGGGTAACCGATCACGACCACACGGGCGTTGGGCGCCTTGGAGTGGATGGCGTTGTAGACGGTGTCGAGCTTCCCGGGCAGCGTGTTGGTGGCGTAGGACTTCGCGGTGGCGATGGCGGACAGACAGGTGCTGTCCGAGTTCAGCACGCAGGTCTGCATGACGCTCGCGAACCCGGCGTCGTTGCCGCCGATGCTGATGGACACCAGCGAGGTGGAGGAGTTGAGCGAGCCGAGCTGGTTGGCCATCACATCGTCCGTCGTGGCGCCCGAGCAGGCGTTGAAGGCGAAGGAGGCCGGCTTGTGCGCGGCGTTCCAGAGGTAGGCCGCGGAGTTGGTGCTGCGGTCGCAGTCGCCGCTGGAGCTGATGTAGCTGCCGGCGCCGACGCCGGAGGCGTAGGAGTCGCCGAGCGCCACATAGCCGCCGCTGCTGGATGCCGCCTGCGCCGACGCCGCCTGTGTGAAGCCGAGGCCCAGAGCGAGGAGGAGTGGCGCAACGAATCCGACAAGCCGGGAACGTCTCATGGTGTGTCTCCCAGGTGAGCAGGAAGTCTGCGGCAACTTAAGTAGCAACTACGCGCGTTGAGCGGAAGTGTTCATGTCAAGAATTTTTGACTCTCAATAAGACCGTCTTCAAACATTTACTGCGTATGTATTGCGCGTACATGTCAAACCTGTTGACCACGCCTCAGACACCTGCTCCAGTGGGTTTCTCGGGGGACGGCCGCCCTTGACGCCCCCCTCGGGCCTGCGCCACATTAAAGCCCGGCATCCGGCGCTTCGGGGGGCAAAGTCACCAATGCGCACCTTACGGGTCAACAGGGAACTGTCGTCGCTGCTCGCGGGCGCCACGGCCGCCGTCCCGACGGCCGGCGCGCTGCTCGCCCTCACCGGTTCCGGCTCCGCGCTGCGCGGCCCGTGCGCGCTGCTCTTCCTGTTGCTCGCGCCGGCCGCCGCATTCGCCGCGGCCCTGCGCGGCCTCGACCCCTTCGCCCGCGCCCTGTGCGCGCTCGCGGGTGCGGTGGTCGTCGACATGCTGGTGGCCCAGGTGATGCTCGCCGCGCACCACTGGTCCGTCCGGGGCGGGGTGGCCGCCGTCGCCGTACTGAGCCTGCTCCTGCTGCTCCTCGTGCTCCTTCGGGATCGAATCCCCGGTAAAAGCACACAAGAGTGAGCAAGGTGAGCCACTGTTGCGCAACGGACCAATCATGGGAAAGGCGAAGCACCGTCCAGGTCTTGCCATTCGGGCTCAACCGTCAATACCGTCATACAGCTCGATGGCGGCGGTTCACCGGTGCGTGGTCCCTGGGGAGGGCCGGGCATGACGGTGACTCCGCCGCGCAGCGCGGTAGGGGGGTGCCGTGCTCGGTGACCGCGCGCGGTGGCCGGGCCGGGCCGCGCGACCGGCCGCCATGCCCGCCCGACGGCCCGGACAGCTTTGCCGAGCTCGTCCGCGGGTACGGAGTTCCGCTCGCCGTGCCCCGGAGGAGAGCCCCCCTTTCGAACCGGATCCCAAGCCGGGCCGCCCGGGGGCGGGCGGCCCACCGGACGAGAGGGAACCACTATGAGTTCAGCGCTGCGCCCGCCGGGCCCCGGCCGCGAACCGCTGCTCGTCACCCACTACCGGCCCATCTCCTCGCATCTGGCGATCACTCCACCGGTGAGTGTGGTGATACCCGCCATGAACGAGGCGAAGAACCTGCCCTACGTCTTCAAGAGCCTTCCCGACTGGATCCACGAGGTCGTCCTCGTGGACGGCAACTCCACCGACGGCACGGTCGAGGTGGCCCGCGCCTTGTGGCCGCGCCTCAAGGTCGTCCCGCAGCGCGGCCGGGGCAAGGGGGACGCCCTGATCACCGGGTTCGAGGCGTGCACCGGCGAGATCATCGTGATGGTCGACGCGGACGGCTCGGCGGACGGCGGCGAGATCATCACCTACGTCTCCGCGCTGGTCTCCGGCGCCGACTTCGCCAAGGGGTCCCGCTTCGCCAACGGCGGCGGCACCGACGACATGACCTTCGTCCGCAAGCTCGGCAACCGGGTGCTGTGCGCCGTCGTCAACCGCAAGTTCGGCGCCCGCTACACCGATCTGTGCTACGGCTACAACGCGTTCTGGCGGCACTGCCTCGGCGAGATCGAGCTGGACTGCACCGGCTTCGAGGTCGAGACGCTGATGAACATCAGAGTGGTCAAGGCGGGCCTGAGAGTGCAGGAGGTCCCGAGCCACGAGTACCTGCGCATCCACGGCACCAGCAATCTGCGGGCGGTGCGCGACGGGCTGCGGGTGCTGCGGGTGATCCTGCGCGAGCGCTCCAACCGGCGTGCGCTGCGCCGCCGGGTGCGGCACTCCCCGCTGCTCAAGGCCCGTCGGGGAGAGGTGTCTTGAGCGATCCCGGCATCTCCGTCGTGATCTGCGCCTACACCGAGGACCGCTGGGAGGACGTCCGCGCGGCGGTCTCCTCGGTGCGCGCGCAGTCGTACCCGGCCCTGGAGACCCTCCTGGTCGTGGACCACAACCCGGCGCTCGGCGAACGGCTGGAGCGCGCGTACCGGACGGCCGGGGACGTGCGGGTGCTGCCCAACTCCGGTCCGCGCGGCCTCTCCTCGGGCCGCAACACCGGCATCACCGCCTCGCGCGGCGAGATCATCGCTTTCCTGGACGACGACGCGGTGGCCGAACGGGACTGGCTGCGCCGGTTCGCCGAGGCGTACGCCGATCCCCGGGTGCTGGCGGTCGGCGGGCGCACCGAGCCGGTGTGGGCGTCCGGCCGGCGGCCCGCCTGGTTCCCGGAGGAGTTCGACTGGGTGGTGGGCTGCACCTACCGTGGCCTGCCGCCGGGCCGAGTGCGGGTGCGCAATGTCCTCGGCGGCAACGCCTCGTTCCGGCGTACGGCCTTCGAGGCGGCGGGCGGCTTCGCCACCGGCATCGGGCGGGACGGCGGCCGGCGGCCGCTCGGCTGCGAGGAGACGGAGCTGTGCATCCGCCTCTCCCGCGCCCGGCCCGACGGTGTGCTGCTCATCGACGACCGCGCGGTGATCCACCACCGGGTGCCCCGGGTCCGGGAGAACTTCGCCTACTTCCGCACCCGCGCCTACGCCGAGGGCCTGTCCAAGGCCCTGGTGGCCCGCAGCGTCGGCGCGAGCAAGGGCCTGGAGTCCGAACGCCGTTACACCACCCGGGTGTTGCCAGCCGGTGTCGTCCGGGGCCTGCGGGACGCGCTGCTCGGCCGGCCGGGCGGCGCGGGCCGCGCGGGCGCCATCGTCGCCGGGGTGCTCACGGCCGCAGGGGGGTTCGCGGTGGGGAGCCTGCGGGCGCGGCGCGGCGCGTACGCCTTCGCGGGGACCGGTGACCGGGCGGGGGGCCCGCATGAGTGATCCGCCCGTGCCCGTCCTGATGTACCACTCCGTCGCCACCGCGCCCAGCGCCGCCACCCGGACCCTGTCCGTCGCACCGGACGCGTTCGCCCGGCAGATGGCCCTCATCGACGAGTCGGGCCGCACCCCCGTGACCACCGCCGAGCTGGCGGCGCACTGGCGCGGCGGCCGGGCGCTGCCCGCACGCCCGGTGCTGATCACCTTCGACGACGGCTACGAGGGCGTGCACCGGTACGCGCTGCCCCTGCTCGTCCGGTACGGCTTCCCGGCCACCGTGTTCGTCGCCACCGGCTGGCTGAGGGGCGCCTACGACACCGGGGGCGGCCTCGACACCATGCTCGACTGGCACCAGGTACGGCTGCTCGCCGCCGCCGGTGTGGAGATCGGCGGCCACAGCCACACCCATCCGCAGCTGGACCAGCTGGACGACACCGCGCTGGCCGAGGAGCTGGGCCGGTGCACGGAGATCCTCACCGGTGAACTCGGCGCGCGGCCGGTGTCGTTCGCGTATCCGTACGGCTACTCCAGCCGCCGGGTGCGCCGGGCGGTGCGCGCGGCCGGGTACGCGCAGGCGTTCGCCGTCGGCAACGGGCTCGCCCGCCGCGCCCAGGGGCCGTACGCGCTGCGCCGGGTCACGGTCCGCCGCGGCACGGACGCCGAGGAGTTCGCCCGGCTGCTGCGGGGCGAGGGCATCGGCCGTACGTTCGCCCGGGACCGGGCCCTCACCCGGGGGTACGCGCTCGTGCGCCGGGCCCGGCGGATCGGTCCGGCGCTGCGGAAGGCCGGTCCGCCCCGTGACTGACACGACCACCGCGCCCGGGCCCGAGGCGGCGAAGGCGCCCGGCGCCGCCCGCGCCCCTGGCGGGGGTCCGCTGCTGCGGAACGCGTACGCGCTGATGCTCAACACCGGGATCTCCGCCGTCCTCGGCCTCGGCTTCTGGCTGGCCGCGGCGCACTACTACTCCGATGCCGCGGTCGGCCGGGGCTCGGCCGCCATCGCCGCGATGAAGCTGCTCGCCGGGCTCACCGCGGTGACCCTGACCGGCGCGCTGGCCCGGTTCATCCCGGTGTCCGGAAGGCGCACCGGTCGCTTCATCTTCCGTACGTACGCGGGCAGTTCGCTGATCGTGGCGCTGGCCGCCGGGGTGTTCCTCGGCACCCTGGACGTCTGGGGGCCGTCGTACCGCTTTCTGCACGGACCGCTTCCCGGCCTCGGCTTCGTGGCGGCCGTGGTCGCCTGGAACCTGCTCACCCTCCAGGACGGGGTGCTGACCGGGCTGCGCAGCGCGCCCTGGGTGCCGGTGGGCAACACGGTGTTCTCGGCGGTGAAGCTGGTGCTGCTCGCCGTGTTCGCCGTCGCCGTGCCGGCCACCGGGGTCTTCGTGTCCTGGGTGGCCGCGATCGGCACGTCCGTGGTGCCGCTGGGCTGGCTGGTGTTCCGGCGGCTGGTGCCCCGCCATGTCGCGGCGACCGCCGGGCGACCCGGGCCGCCGCCCGCCCGGGAGATCGGGCGGTTCCTGGCCGGGGACTACACCGGCTCCCTGTTCTCGCTCGCCGTGGTCTACCTGGTGCCGGTGATCATCGCCGCGCAGGTCAGCTCCGAGGAGAACGCGTACTTCTACATCACCACCACCATCGGCGGCACCTGCAACCTGCTCGCCGTCAACATGGGCGCGTCCCTCACCGTCGAGGGCTCGCACGCCCCGGAGCGGCTGGCGGCCGACGCCCGCGCGGCGCTGTGGCGCATGGCCAGGATCATGCTGCCGATCAGCGCCGTGCTGTTCCTCGGCGCGCCCTGGATCCTCGGCGTCTTCGGCGCGGGCTACGCGGACGCGGCGACCGGGCTGCTGCGCCTGTTCGCCGTCGGCACCCTGCTCCGGGTCGTCATGGAGACCTACTTCGCGGTGCTGCGCGCCCAGAGCCGCACCGCCGGACTCGCCTGGCTCCAGGGCCTGTTGTGCGTCCTGGTCCTCGGGCTCACCCTGCTGCTCCTGCCCCGGATGGGGCTCACGGGGGCGGGGGTCGCCGAGATCTCCAGCCTGGCCGTGATCGTCTCGATCGCCGCGCCACGGCTGTGGCGGACGGTGCGGGCGGATGCGGCGCCGGTGCCCGGGTCCACGTGGGAGGCGGGGGCCGTACCGGACGCGGTGGCGCCGGACGGGGATCTGGCGGACCTGGGGCTGTGGGAGAAGGAGCCGGTACGGCGCCGGGTGCCGGCGTGGGCACGCGAGCGGGTCGCCGGGGAGGCCGCACCCCCGACGCGTTCCGCGCCCCCCACGGAGCCGGAGCCCCCGCCGGCCCCCTCTCCCCCGGTGGAGCCGGAGCCCCCGCCGCGCCCCTCTCCCCCCGCCCGCCACCTGCGCTCGGCCCTCCTCCTGACCTCCCTCCTGATCACCGCCCTCCTCCTCTACTGGCTCCCCGCCCTGCGTCTCGGGGAGGGCGATCTGGACCGGATGGGCGGCCTGGGTCTGGTCTCGGTGCTGCCGTGGCCGACGCTCGCGGGCGCGGGCCTGCTGGTCGTGGTGTTCGCCGGGCTGCTGTGGCAACGCCGGGAGCAGAGGGGCCTGTTGCTGGTGACGCTGCTCGTCACGGTCGTGTCGCTGCACGCGCTGCCCGCCGTGATCGAGACCGAGCCCCGGTTCGCGACGGCCTGGCAGCACCTGGGCTTCCTCGACTACATCGACCGCACCGGGACCGCCGTCCCGGACCTGGACGCCCGCTGGAGCTGGCCGGGTTTCTTCGCGGTGGCCGCGTTCGTGGGCCGGGCCTGCGGGGTCACCGACTTCACCGAGGTCATCCGCTGGTGGCCGACGGCCATCCAACTCGCCTACCTGGCACCGATGCTGCTGCTGGTCCGCTCGGTGCGGGCGGACTGGCGGGCGAGGTGGACCGGCGTCTGGCTGTTCGCGCTGTGCGGCTGGGTCGGCCAGGACTACTTCTCCCCGCAGGGCTTCACCTTCCTGCTGTACCTGGTCTTCACCGCGGTCCTGCTGGTCTGGTTCCGCCCGCCCCGGGCCCTGACGGCACGGCTGCGGCCGGGCGAGACGGAGCCACCGCCCGTCGACCGCCGCCAACGGACCGTCCTGCTCCTGCTGTTGCTGGGGTTGTACGCCGCGACCGTGCCCGCGCACCAGCTGACCCCGTTCATGATGCTGGGCGTCCTCGCGGCCCTCGTCCTGCTGCGCCGCTGCGAACTGCGCGGCCTGCCCCTGCTGTGCGCGGTGCTCGTCGCCGTCTGGCTCGGCTTCATGGCGGAGCCGTACTGGTCCGGGCACTTCGACGACCTCTTCGGCGGCATCGGCGGGATCGCCGGCAATGTCTCCACCTCCGTCTCCGGCCGCATCCAGGGCGGCGATCCGACCCACAAGCTGGTCCTGTACACCCGGGTGCTGCTGGCCGGTGGCGTGCTGGCCCTCGCCTGCTGCGGCTGGTGGCGCCGCCGCCTGTGCCGGTACCGCGAACGGTCTCTGGTGGTCCTCACCTCCGTCCCGTTCCTGGGCTTCGGCATGCAGTCGTACGGCGGTGAGATGGCGCTGCGCGTCTTCATGTTCGCGGTGCCGGGCGCGGCCCTGCTCGGTGCCCTCGCGCTCTTCCCCCGCCCCACGGGGACCCGGCGGCCGGTCCTCGCCCTCGGGGCCGCGCTGCTCGCCGGGCTGCTGCTGATGGGCGGCTTCCTGGTGGCCCGGTGGGGCAACGAGCCCTTCGAGCGCACCCGGCCCGGCGAGGTCGCGGCGATGAACTGGGTGTACGCCCATGACCGGCCGACCGTACGCCTGCTGTGGCTGAGCGATGACACGGTGAACGACGTGACGCCGTCGCTGCCGTGGGGCGCGAAGGACATGGAGCGGGTGGACTACGTCCCGACGCTCGCGCCGGTCGACCCCACCCGGGTGTCCGGGCTGGTCGAGGCGCTGAAGGAGGCGGGCCCGCACTCCTGTCTGATGGTCGATGAGAGCCAGGTGACGTATCTGCGGCTGGACGCGGGCTACCCGGCGGCCTGGGGGCCCCGGCTCACCCGGAGCCTGGACGCCCGGCCGGAGCTGACGAAGGTCCTGGCCGACGCGGATGTCACGGTGTACGCCCTGCGCGCGCCGCCCCCGGGCCCGGTCCCCGAGCCGCACCCCGGGCCGGTCGGACCCCGGGTGACCTGGACGCCCTGGTCGGTGGTCGGCGCGCTGGCCGCCGTCGTCCTGATGCTGCTGCTCGCCGCGCGCGAGGTGGTGCGGGTGGCGGTGCGGCCGGGGGCGCGCCAAGTGCGTTTCCTCCACGGGAGTTTCTGGTTCTCCCTGCCGCTCCTGGCGGTGGTGCTCGCGGTGCTGGTGCAGCGGTTCCTGACACTGAAGTGAGGGCGGCGGGTGTCAGCGGTCGAGCCACTTCACCTCGTACGGCCGCAGCGTGAGCCGGCCGCCGTCCACCCGCGCGACGGTCGTACGGTCGCGGGTGTTGACGACGAGGACGGTGCGGTCGCTCCCGAGGACGCGCAGGCCGGACGTGGCGGCCGGGTCGACGGGGACCGTGCGGTAGCGGGTGCCCGGCGGGAAGGCGGCGGCGAACCGGGACAGCAGCGCGTACATGGGCAGCGGCCGGCCCCCGTCGGCGCGGTCGGTCGGGGTCCACAGGCAGCCGGGGCAGGCGGGGCCGGTGCGCTTCTCCGGGTTCCAGTAGAAGCCGGATCCGGCGCCGCCCCGGACCAGGGCGATCATGCCGGTGGCCTGGACGGCGACCCGGTGCGGATCGGACCAGCCGGCGTCGCCGTCGCCGGGTTCCACGTAGTACTCGGCCCACCACAGGGGAAGGTCATGGGTCTGCCGTCGTACCCAGGCGCTGACGGCGGTCAGCTTGTCCGTGGCGCTGAACTCGTCGGGCCGGGGGCTGCCGCCGTCGGGGTAGCTGGCGCCGTCGACGACGGTGAAGTCGGCGCCCGCCTTGTGCGCGTTCCAGTAGGAGAAGGCGTCGAGCACCCGCTGGTCCATCGCGCCCCAGTCGCCCCGCAGCCGGGGGGACGCCTCGGGGTCGGACGGGGCGACGCTGACCATCGGCAGATAGGGGCCGCCGACCAGGACGTCCTCGCCGGTCCTCTTCAGCGCGCGGTACACGAGGTTGTACAGGTCGGTGTACCCCTCGTAGTCCCAGCGGCCCGCGGCCTCGTCCCAGAAGCCCTTGAACTCGTTCCAGACGAGGAAGTGGTGGACGTCCGGATAGCGCCGGGCCACGGTGGCGGCGAGGTCGGCGAAGTCCTGGTAGTGGGCGGGGGTGGGCGCGGTCTCCAGGGCCGACCGGCTCCAATCGGTGTTGTCCGCGCCGGACTTGCCGCCCTTCATCCAGTCGGGGGCGCAGCACAGGGTGATCACCGGGGTGCCGCCGGAGGCGCGGACGAAGGCGATCCGGCGGTCCAGGGCGGCGAAGTCGTAGTGCCCCGGGGACGGTTCGGGGTTGTCCGCGCCCCAGCCCATGATCGCCTGGTCCTGCGCCGGGCCGCCGTCCGCCTTGAGGAGCCCCCGCACCCGGGCGGTGGCGGCGGGCGCGCCCTCGTCGGCGCTGAACTGGGTGTGGGTGAAGCCCCAGCCGACGTACGGCCGCGCGGTGCCGCGCGGCGCGGCCGAGGTGCCGGGCGATCCGCCGGGCAGTCCGCCGGGCGGCCCGCCGAGCAGGCCCACCAGCACGGCGAGCGCCGCCGCGATCCCCCCGAGCAGGGCGGCGAGCCGCCATCGCCGGCCGACCGGTGCCCACCCATGACGTGCCATCGAGGGCCACAGTATCGGCGCGGTACGGGGCTTGGGCAGACCCGGGGCGCCCCCGGGACACCCGGAACAAGCGGTGGAAATGCCGTGCGCGGAGGGCATCGGTGACGGATCATGGCGGCATGCCTGCGAACCCGCACGACGCTCTGCCGATCCGGCTCCACGTCGACGATTCCGACTCGCCGTCCGACGTCGTCGACGCGCTGTTCCTCGGCCGTTTCGCGACGGGCGAGCAGCCGTACTCGCACGCGGTGAACATCGACCGCGTGCGCTCCGGCGCGACCCTGCTGCCCGAGGGCGCCCAGGTGCTCCGGGTCGCCCGGGACGACGACCGCAGCGCCACCCTCGCCGAGGGCGACGGCTGGACGCTGCTGGTCTCCCGCTGGAGCCGGGGCGCGGATGTCACCGTGACCGCGACCAGCGCCGAACTGGCCCAGGAGATCCTCGACCGGGCCACGGACGGCGCTGCCGACGAGCCCGAACCCCAGCCGGAGAACGTGACGATGGGGTTCTGGTACGTGTCCCCGCGCCGCGGTCCGCACCGCACCACCCGGCAGATCTCGGCCGGCACCTGGTCGGAGGTCCGCGCCAACTACACCGCGCCGGTCGCCGAGGCGATGGACCGGCTGATGAAGACCACCCCGGAGGACATCGCGGGCCGCCTCCTGCTGCTGCACGGCCCGCCGGGCACCGGCAAGACCTCGGCGCTGCGCACCCTGGCCCGCTCCTGGCGGGACTGGTGCCAGGTGGACTGCGTCCTCGATCCCGAGCGGCTCTTCTCCGACGTCGGCTATCTGATGGACATCGCGATCGGCGAGGAGGACGGCGCGGGCAAGGGCCGCTGGCGGCTGCTGCTCCTGGAGGACTGCGACGAGCTGATCCGCGGCGAGGCCCGGCACACCGCGGGCCAGGCGCTGTCCCGGCTGCTGAACCTCACCGACGGCCTGCTCGGCCAGGGCCGCAACGTCCTGGTGGGCGTCACCACGAACGAGGACCTGGAGCGCCTGCACCCCGCCGTGGTCCGCCCCGGCCGCTGCCTGGCCCGCATCGAGGTGGGCCCGCTCACCCGCGACGAGGCGGTGCACTGGCTCGGCACGGAGGAGGGCGTCGGCCGCGAGGGCGCCACCCTGGCCGAGCTGTACGCGCTGCGCCGGGGCACCACCCCGACATCGGTGCCGGGGGCGCGCAACGGCGCGGACGCGGGGCTGTACCTGTAGTGCTTTCATGAGGAGGTGACCTTGCTGGTCGGCACCTCCGGGTGGCAGTACAAGGACTGGCGGGACCTCGTCTATCCGGCCGGGGTCCCGGCGCGGCTGTGGCTGGAGGAGTACACCCGGCTGTTCGCCACGGTGGAGATCAACAACGCGTTCTACCGGCTGCCGTCGTACGACAATTTCGCCGTCTGGCGCTCGCGGGTGCCACCGGATTTCGTGGTCGCGGTCAAGGCCAGCCGCTATCTGACCCACATCAGGCGGCTGAAGGACCCCGCCGAGCCGGTGGACCGGCTGATGACCCACGCGGCGGGCCTCCGCGACCGGCTCGGTCCGGTCCTGCTCCAGCTCCCGCCCACGCTGCGCGCCGACCCGGCCCTGCTGGACGCCTGTCTGGCCTGCTTCCCGGCCGGTACGAGGGTCGCGGTGGAGCCCCGGCACGACTCCTGGTGGACGCCCGAGGTGCGGGAGGTCCTCGTCTCCCGGGGCGCGGCCCTGTGCTGGGCCGATGTGCTGTCCCGCCCGGTCACCCCGCTGTGGCGCACCACCGGCTGGGGCTACGTCCGCTTCCACCAGGGCCGCGCCCACCCCTGGCCCCACTACGGCCACCGCGCCCTGGAGACCTGGGTGGACCGCATCGCCACGGCCTTCCCCGACGACGAGCCCGTCCACGCCTACTTCAACAACGACCCGGGCGGAGCGGCGGTGGCGGACGCGGTGACCTTCGCGAGGGCGGTGCGGCGGGCGGGCCTGACGGTGACGCGATTCCCGGAACCGGCGGGTCAGCGCTGACGCGTCCCGGCGGTGCCGAGCCCTTCTCGGCCCACCCCCGACACCCCGGCCCCGCCTCAGCTGCCCCCGTAAGCCGCCCGCAGGGCGTCCCGTACCGCCGCCAGCGCCGCCTCCTCCCCCAGCCCCAGCCTCCGCACCCGGTCGGCATACGCCTGCGCCGCCACCGACGCCTCACGTTCCGCGGCCGAGCCGGCGGCGGCCACATACGTGCCGAGGCGTCCCCGCGTCTCGATCACCCCGTCGCCCTCCAGCGCCCGGTACGCCTTGGCCACCGTGTTCACCGCGAGCCCCAGGGACTCGGCCAGCCCCCGCACGGTCGGCAGCCGGTACCCCACGGGCAGCACCCCGGACCGTGCCTGCTCGGAAATCTGCGCCCGCACCTGCTCGTAGGGGGGCGCGCTGTCATCGATGCGGATCTTCAGGCTCACAGCCCGATTCTGACGCACCCGCCGAAAAATGAGGGGCACCCCCGGGGCAACTCCCCGTACGGTCCCTCCACATGACATTGATCGTCCGCGATGTGCGCCCCGAGGTACCGGCCGACACGGAGGGCTTCGCCCGGGTGCGCCGGCTCGCCCTGCCGTACATCCTGTCCACCCCGGAATCGGTCCGGCACAGCGCGCTGCACACCCATCCCGACGCCCGCTACCGCCCGCTGGTCGCGGAGGAGGGCGGCGAGATCGTCGGCGCCGCCCAGGTCCTGCTGGCACACGACAGCGGCGAGCCGGGTCAGGGCCTGCTGAACATCCACGTCCGGCCGGACCGGGCGGGGCGCGGCGCGGGCACGCTGCTGCTGCGCACGGCCGAGGAGTATCTCGCCTCGCTGGGCGCGACCAAGGTGTTCAGCTGGGTCCTGGACGAGCCGGCCGACCGCGCCTTCGCCGAGCGGCACGGCTACCGGGCCAGCAGGTCCGCGTACTTCCTCCGGCTGGACCTGGCCGGTGGCGGGCTTCCGCCGCTGACGCCCGCCCCGCCGGGCGTCGAGCTGCGCTCGGCCGCGGAGTTCGCGGACGACCCGCGCCCGCTGTTCGAGCTGGACGCGGAGACCCTCCAGGACGAGCCGGGCGATGTCGGCTTCGAGGCGCCGGACTACGACGACTGGCTGACCAGCACCTGGCATGACCCGCTGCTGAACCGCGAGCTGACCATGGCCGCGTGTGTCGACGGCCGCCCGGTCGCCTTCACCGCCGCCTGCACCGACGGCGGCGGCCGGTACTCCACCTCGATGACCGGCACCGCCCGCGCCCACCGCGGGCGCGGCCTGGCCAAGCTCGCCAAGCTGCACTCGCTGCACCGGGCCCGCGCCGCCGGTGTCACCGACGCGTTCACGGGCAACGACGCCGGCAACGATCCGATGATCGCGGTCAACAAGTGGCTCGGCTACGAGATCTGTGCGGCGGAGGTCCGTCATGTCCGTGAACTCGGCTGAGCCGACGACCGATCTGACCGTCAGCCTGGTCAAGGGCGGCCGTACGAAGATCCGTTACCCGGCGGGGCTGCTCGGGGACGACGGCACCCGGGTCGTGGTCCGGGCGCCCTGGGCGGGCGACGGCACCCGTGACTTCGGGTTCGTGCGCTTCGAGCCGGGCGATGTGTTCACCGAGTACTACTGGCGGGACCGGTGGTACGCGGTGAAGGAGGTCCGCGCCGCGGACGGCCGCGTCAAGGGCTGGTACTGCGACATCACCCGGCCCGCGGTCCGCACCGGGGCGGAACTGGTGGTGGGGGACCTCGACCTGGACCTGTGGCGGTCGGCCGACGGCGGGGACGTGCGCCGCCTGGACGAGGACGAGTTCGCCGCGAGCGGGCTGGCCGAGCGGGATCCGGGGGCCGCGACGGCCGCCGTGGCCGCCCTCGACGAGCTGGAGCGGCTGGCCCGCGCGGACGGTTTCGGCGACCTGCTGGCCTGACCCCCGTCGGGCACGGCTCAGACGCCCGCCACCACCGCGTACCGCTCGTCCGTCACCTCCTTTCCCCACAACACGGCGTCACCGGACAGCCGCTCCACGCCCGCCCCGGCCGTCACCCGGTGCCCCTGCTCGGCGGCGAGCAGCGACAGGCCGCCGGTGCCGCAGCCGAGGTCGAGCACCTCGGCTGGGTGCCCGGGCAGCCAGGGGGCGAGGCGGGCCGACCAGGCGGTCCGTGCGGTGGGATCGCGCGGGCCGTGGGCCGGTTCGTCGTCGAATCCGGCGGCCTGCGCGTCCCAGTGCGGCGGCTGGGCAGTCGTATCCCTGTGCTCACGCTCAACGGTCATGGCCGCAAAGTGACACACGCCACTGACAGTCCCGCACGAATGAGGAACTCTCACCCCACACGTCTACCTCCGCCGCCACGCGGAACCGGGTAGGCGCCGAAGGAGGCAGCCATGCGCCGTACATCCGTGCAGAAGCCGCTGAAGAGGACGGACGTCCGCCGGGTCCGCGAGGAGGCGGAGGAGCGTCCGGCGGGGCGCCCCGAGGTGCGCAAGGACATCGCGCGCACCTGGTGGCCCGACGGCTGACCCGGCGCCCGGCCGTCAGCTGAGGGCGGAGGCGCAGGTGGTGGTGCTCGCGTGCGCCGGGTCGAGGGCGTTGGCGGCCTCGTGGAAGACGATGCGGTCGCTCAGGCCGGCCAGCACATGCTCGGAGAGGTCCAGCGGGCACAGGTCCTGGAGCAGGACGTTGTGCACGTCGGAGCCGCTGAGGTACTGGCTGCGCCAGGGGGTGGCGACCTCGTCGTACTGGGTCGCGATGACCGTGTAGTGCACCCCGGGCACGGTGTCGCCGCCCGCGTTGAGCTTGGTGAGGAAGGCGGAGCCGGGTATCTGGTCGGCGAGGCCGGGGGTGGTGGCCTTGACCAGGTCCGTGGCGCCGGGGAAGTACGGCAGCAGCTTGGTCAGGCCGCTGATGGTGGCGCCGTGGTTGTCGGGGGCGATGCCGACGAGCGCGTTGACCTTGTCCGCGCCGCCGAGGAACTTCAGGTAGTAGCGGGGCATCATGCCGCCCTGGGAGTGCCCGACCAGGTCGACCTTGGCGGCGCCGGTGGCGGAGCGCACCTGGTCCACGAAGGTGGCGAGCTGCGCGGCCGACTGGTCGATGTGGCCGAGCCCGAAGAACACGGGGACGCCGGGGAGTTGGCCGTAGTCCAGGGAGAAGACGCAGTACCCGCGGGCCTCCAGGTAGGGGGCGAGGCCGAGCCAGTTGTCGACCGAGTTGCCGAGGGTCCCGTGGACCAGCACGACGGGGCGGGGGTGGGCGGCGGACGGCTTGCAGGAGTAGTCGTTCCAGCCGGTGCGGGTGACGGTGTCGGCGTGCGCGGCCGTGGCGGGCAGGGTGACCGCGGCGGCGGACAGCAGCAGCGCGGTGAGGGGTCTGAGCACTCGCTTCCAGGGCAGCATCGGGTGATCTCCTTGCGGCTCAAGGGGGATACGGCGGACTGGCCCTGTGATCCGGATCACGAGGATGCTGTTCATTCGTCAAGTTACGGGCGGGTAGCCTCCGAGGGAAGTTACGTGTAAGTAAAACTTCCCGCCTCAGCCACCTCGTTGACGCGCCGTCACCACAGGGGCCGCACCGGCCCGTGGGGCGCGACCCTGGCCAGACTCCCCCACAGCGCCCGCACTTCCGCCTCGCCCAGCAGCTCGCGCCACTCGCCGACCACCTCGGCCGCCGCCTCCTCCGCCGCCCGGGTGCAGGCCCGGCCGCGCTCGGTCAGCACGATCAGCCGCGCCCGCGCGTCCCCCGGGTGCGGCCGCCGCTCGGCGTACCCCCGGCGCACCACCTCGTCCACCAGCTGGCTCGCCGCCTGCTTGGTCACCCCGAGGTGCGCGGCGAGCTCGGTGACGGTGGCCCCGTCCGGCGCGAGCCGCACGAAGGCGAATCCGTGCGCGGGCCGCAGGTCGGTGAAGCCGCGCGCCACGACCCCCTCATGGATGCACTGGGTGAGCCCGCCCGCCGCGGCGAGCAGGGTGGCGGACAGGGCCATGGCGTCGGAGTTCTGCACGAGGGCATTGAAACACCCTTGACGTATTGGTCAAGTAGCCTGACCATATAGTCAACCTGCTTGACCAGTTACTCGAACGGAGAACCCGGCCATGCCCATCGTCCGCTCGTCCGACGCCGTGACCCACGAGATCCACGGCGCCCGTTTCATCTCCTACGCCGCCCCGCTCACCGGCAGCGCGGAACTGTGCGCCTGGCGCGGGGAGATCCCGGCCGGCACCCGGGCCCCGGTGCACACCGTCAGCCACGAGGAGATCTTCCATCTGCTCGTCGGCGAGCTGCTGATCACGCTCGACGGGCGCACCGAGCGGGTGCGCGCGGGCGACACGGTGATCGTCAACGCCGGGTCCGCGCTGGGCGTGGAGAACCCGACCGACCACACCGCGATCTCCTGGGTCACCACCTCCGTCGGGCTCACGGCCGAACTGGCGGACGGCAGCCGGCTCACCCCGCCATGGGCCAACTGACCCCGCCGGCACGGGAGTCACGAGGAAGGCGCGCCGTCGCGGCGGGCCGTACCGCGTCCGGCCCGAAGCGCCGGCGGGCGCGGTCGGCGGCGGCCTCGGCGGCACGGGCGCGGGTGTCGCCGGGGTCGAGGGAGAGCTGGTGGAAGGCGTCGGCGGCCGGGCGGAGCCGGTCGGCGCGGAGCGTGAAGGCGCGCACCCGGGCCCGTTGCAGGCCGAGGGAGGACAGCAGACCGAGGGCCGCCGCCGCGAGGGCGGGCGAATGGTCGGTGGCCTCCGGCAGGGTGTGCGCCCGGGTGCTGGAGCTGCGGTCGGCGTAGCGCACGGTGAGGGTGACCCGGCCCGCCACCCGCCGCTCGCCGCGCAGGAGTTGGCCGATCCGGTCGGCGAGCCCGAGCACGGACCGGTGCCGCTCCGCCGGGTCGAGGCAGTCCCGCTCCAGCACGAGGTCGGCGATCAGCCGGTCCGCCGGTTCCCGGGGCACGACCGGGCGCGGGTCGTGGCCGCGGGCGCGTTCGGCCAGCAGCCGGGCGGTGCCCGCGCCGAGCAGGCGTTGCAGGGTGGCCGGGGACAGGTCGGCGAGCTGGCCGACGCTGTGCAGCCCGTACCGGCCGAGCGTCGCCGCGGTGGCGCGGCCGATCCCCGGCAGCGCGGTGACCGGCCGGGGGCGCAGCCATGCGGCGGCCCGCTCGGCGGGCACCCAGGTGGTCTCCCCCGGCGCGGACGCGTCGGCCGCCATCGCCGCGAGCATCCGGTTGCCCGCGAGTCCCGCGCTGCCGTCGATGCCGTAGAGGGCCTTCAGGCGCATCATCGTCATCTGGACCACGTCGTAGGGGGACAGCCCGAAGTACCGGAGCGCCGAGGTCAGGTCCAGCTGTACGGCGTCGGGCGGCATCTCCTGCACATGGGGCGTGATGCCGGACACCAGTTCGATTACATGGCCGTACTGCTCCTCGTTCAGCGAGCCGTGCAGATACAGATGGGCGATGTGCCGCTGACGGATGCTCATCCCGCGCTCCCCGGACTGGTGTAACCGAACTTCTTCAGGTCGGCCGAGCGGCTGCCGGCGGGCAGCAGATCGGCGTACGGGTGCAGACGGGCGCCGGTGGTGCCGTTGGCCAGGGTGCGCCCCGGCTGGGCGGGGGTCGGATGCGGGTGGCGCTCGCCGAGGAGGGCGAGCGCGGCCTCGGGACCGTGGTCGCGGCGGGCGGCGGCGATCCGGTCGAGGTCCCAGGCCATGGTGCCGACGACGGTACGGCGGGTGCCGCGCACCTGCACCGTGCCGCGCACCAGCAGCAGCCCGCTGTGGAAGACGGTGTACGCGCAGGCCGGGTGGGAGTCCTCGAAGAAGGCCAGGTCGACCAGGCCGGAGCCGTCCTCCAGGGTGACGAAGATGATCCGCTTGCCGCTCGCGATCGGCGGGGTCTGCGTCGAGGCCCGGACACCCGCGACCAGCACCTGCCGCCCGGCGCGCAGCCCGGACAGATGCGCCGCGTCGGTCGCGCCGATCTCCCGCAGCAGCCGGTGGTGGTACTCCATCAGGTGCTTGGAGACGTCGATGCCGAGGGTGTTCAACTCGGCGCCGAGCGCCTCGCGTCCGGTCAGCTCCGGCAGCCCGCTCGGCTCGGACCCGCCGACGGCCCCCGCGATCAGGGGCAGTTGGCCGGTGCCCGCGGACCGGTTGCGGGCGGCCCGGTGCAGTTCGGCGAGCTGGAGCAGCAGATCGCGCCGGGTGAGTCGGCCGTCGTGCAGGGCGCCCAACGCCCCGATCTCCGCGAGGCGTTCGGCGACCGGCCGGCTGGGCCGGGCCCGCTGCCAGAAGTCGGACAGCGATCCGTACGGCTGCCCCGCCTCGATCCGCGCGCACTCCTGCTCGCCGATGCCGTGCACGGCGGACAGCGCGAGGCGCACCCCCCACCGGTCCTCGTCGGTCTTCTCCACGGTGTGCCGGGTCGCGGACCGGTTGACGTCGACGGGCAGCACCGGCACCCCGCGCCGGCGCGCGTCGGCGACCAGCACCCGCTTGGGCCACATCCCGGGGTCGTGTTCGAGCAGCCCGGCCAGCAGGAAGGCCGGATGGTGCGCCTTGAGCCAGGCGCTCTGCAGGGCCGGTACGGCGAAGGCGACCGCGTGCGCCCGGCAGAAGCCGTACGCCCCGAAGGCCTCGATCGTCCGCCAGACCTCCTCCCGCACCGCCGCGTCGTAGCCTCGGGCGCGGGAGAGCCGGTGGAACCAGTCCCTGATCTCGGGCAGCCGCTCCTTGTCGCCGAGCGCCCGCCGGGTGATCTCCGCGAAGGCCGGGTCGCAGCCGGTCAGCACCACCAGCGTCTCGATGACCTGCTCGTGCCAGATGGTCACGCCGTAGGTGTCGGCGAGCACCGGCTCCAGGTCCGGGTGGGCGTACCGCGGTGTGCCGCCGTGGCGGGCGGCGATGTACCGCTCGGGCATGCCGCCCGCGACCGGTCCCGGGCGGAAGAGGCTGATGTCGGCGATGACGTCCTGCTGGTTGCGCGGCCGGAGCCGGGACAGCAGGTCCTGCTGGCCGGGCGATTCCAGCTGGAACAGGCCGAGGGTCTGGCTCTCCTGGATGAGCTTGAACGCGAACACGTCGTCCAGCGGCACCTGTCCGGGGTCGTCCAGGTCGACGCGGTCGCCGGTGGTCCGTTCGAGCTCCGCGACCGCGTGGGCCATCGCGGACTGCATCCGCACGCCCAGGACGTCGAGCTTGATGTTGCCGAGCGCCTCGATCTCCTCCTTCGCGGCCATGGCCATCGGGTAGTCGCCCTGCGGGGTGGGCTGCACCGGCAGCCGGTCCAGCAGGGTCGCGTCGCTGATGACCACGCCGCAGGGGTGCATGGCCATGCCGTGGACCAGCGAGTCGAGCCCCTCGGCCAGCTCCCACAGCGGCCCGAACCGGCCCGCCTCGGCCGCGAGTTGGCGCAGTTCGGGCAGTTCCGCGAGGGCGCCGGTGATGTCCGAGGCGCGCAGGTGCGGGAAGCTCTTGGCGATCCGGTCGACCTCCGCGGGCGCGATGCCGAGGGCGAGGCCGGTGTCGCGCAGGGCCCGGCGCGCCCGGTAGGTCTCGGGCATCGCGGTGACCGCGACCCGCTCCTTGCCGAACCGCTCGAAGATCGTGTCGTAGCCCTCCAGCCGGCGCGCGGACTCCACGTCGATGTCGATGTCGGGCAGCGAGACCCGGCGGTCGCTGAGGAACCGTTCGAACAGCAGGCGGTGTTCGAGCGGGTTGGCGGTGGCGATGCCCAGCGCGTGGCAGACCAGCGAGCCGGCGCCCGAGCCGCGGGCCGCGACCCGGATGCCCTTGGCGCGGATGTCGGCGACGACCTGGCCGACGGCGAGGAAGTACGAGTCGTAGCGCAGCCGGGAGATCACGGCCAGTTCCTCGTCGAGGCGGGCGAGCGCCACCGGGTCGCGGTCGAGGCCCCGGCGGGCCAGGCCCTCCGCGCAGCGCCGGCGCAGCAGCCGGGCGGCACCGGCCGCCCCGGGGTCGGCGCCGAAGAGCGCGGGCTCGGGGAAGCGGTGGGTGCCGAGGCCGAGACCGGCACGGGGGTCGAGGGCGCACCCGGCGGCCGTGGCGGCGGTGTCCGCGAGCAGCCGGCGGGCCCGCCGCTCGTCGGCTCCGGCGCACTCGGCGATCATGCGCGCGAGGACCGTCATCGCCCGCTCGTCCTTGAGCCAGCGCTGCCCGCTGTCCAGGCGGCGCCGGTCGACCGGGCGCAGCAGCCGGGCCGCGTCCAGGACGTCGGCGAGGCGGTGCTGGCCGGGGTCGGCGTAGCGGACGGCGTTGGTGAGGACGGCGGTGGTGCCGGTGCGGTCGGCCAGCGCCAGGGTGCGAGCGGCGAGGCGGAGGGATCCGGGACCCGTGCCGGAACGTTTCTGCGCGACGGTCTCCAGCCGGACCTCCCGCCCGAAGACCTCCCGCCATGGCGCCAGCAGCCGTACCGCGGCGTCCTCCCGGCCCACCGACAGCGCCCGCGCCGGCTCCGACAGGGGGCCGAGCAGGGCCAGCAGCCCGGGGCCGCCGTGCTCCCGCAGCGCCGACCACGGCACCATGGGCGGCCGGCCGCCGAGGGCGTCCGCGTGGGCGGCCGAGGTGATCCGGCACAGCCGCGCCCAGCCCTCCCGGTTCCGGGCGAGCAGGACGACGCGCAGCGGCGGCTCGACCACATGGGCACCGCCGCGCGCCGGGGTGCGGCGGCTCCGGGCGGGGGGCGGCGGGGCGAGGGCCTCCACCGCGAGATCGACGCCGAAGAGCGGCCGTACCCCTTCCTTCGCACACGCCCGTGCGAATCGAACAGCGCCGGTGACCGTGTCCCGGTCGGTCAGCGCGAGCGCCGTCATGCCCCGCTCGGCCGCGCGCCGGGCCAGCTGTTCCGGGTGGGCGGCGCCGTAGCGGGCGGAGTAACCGGACGCGACATGCAGATGGGCGAAGCCCGTCATGCCACACCTCCCTCACTCCACCCCTTTTCAGCCATACGCCCGATACGTTCATCGTACGCTCGTTCGAATACCCGCCAGCCACTCTAGCCTCATCCATGCTGGTCGGCGAGTGCTGTTCGAACACGTGAGTGATTCTTCACTGGGCTTCACCGGGGGTGACCGGCGGATGAGCGGGGAGTGCCCGATGGCCGAAAGCACGACGCCCGCCCCGGGCATTCGGGGCGGGCGTCGAGGTGGTGGTGTCCCGGCGGTCAGCCGATCGTGGTGCCCGTGGCGGAGAGGGCGGCGGTGACCGGCTGGAAGAAGGTCTCCCCGCCGGAGCCGCAGTCGCCGCTGCCGCCGGAGGTCAGGCCGATCGCCTTGTCACCGGAGAACAGCGAGCCGCCGCTGTCGCCGGGCTCGGCGCAGACGTCGGTCTGGATCAGCCCGCTGACCGAGCCCTCCTGGTAGTTCACGGTGGCGTTCAGACCGGTGACCGTGCCGTCGTGCACATGGGTGGTGGACCCGCTGCGCGTGACCTTCATGCCCACCGTGGCCTCGGCGGCGCCGGTGATCTTCTGGGTCGAGCCGTCGTAGAGGTCGACCTCGCTCGGGTGGGCGGCGTCCGAGGTGTACTTGACCAGCCCGAAGTCGGTGCCCGGGAAGTGCGACTCCGCGTTCTGCCCGATCGCGTCGCCGTCGGCGTCCGACCAGCTGGAGATGTCCGCGGTGCAGTGCCCGGCGGTCAGGAAGTACGGCTGCCCGTCCTTGACCACGTTGAAGCCGAGCGAGCAGCGGCCGCCGGAGCCGTTGATGGCGTCGCCGCCGGCGATGAAGGGCTTGTACTCGCCCTGGAACCGCTTGAGTTCGGCCGCGCCGCCGAGCCCGCCGACCACCTTGCTCAGCTTGTCCCACCGGGCGCCGGTGACGGACTTGTCGGCCGTGACGACGACCTTGTTCGACACCGGGTCGACGGACCAGGACGTGCCCGGGATGGTCGCGTCCTTCTTCAGCGTCGCACGGGCGCCGTCGAGCTGGGCGAGGGTGCGGGTGACGATTCTGGCCTTGGCACCCTTGGCCTCGACCGCCTTGGCGGCCGTCTTGTCGAGCACGTTCACGACGAGGCTCTTGGCCTTGGCGTCGTAGTAGCTGCCCGCCGTGTCCGCGCCGAGACGGGCGGTCAGGTCGGAGGCCAGCGTCGCGGCCGCCGGAGCGGACAGCGGCCGGGCCTGGACAGCGGGCTTCGCGGGCTCACTGGCGTTCGCATTCTGCAAGGTGACACCCGCTGCGGCCAGCGCGGCGACACCCGCGCCGGCCATCACGAGCCGGCGCCTGGGTATGCGTCGGTGCTTCAACTCATGTCCTCCTGTGGGGGGACGACCGCCGGATTGTGGGGATCCGACGACCGGAAGGCTGGTTGACGAGCGCTCACTCTTCCGAAACCCACAGGGAACCCACAAGGCCGAGTTCCGGACGCACCGGGGAACGGCCCTCGCACGCCCGTTCACAGGTGACCCACCGTCACCACCGAGTAAATTCCGGGGCGCAAACACTACGGGCGAGTGGCGCTCATCGGAACGTGACGACGAGGCGTGGCTTGTTTCATTCGCCGCCGTCGCCCTTCCTTCACAAGCCGGACATGAAGAAGCCCCCGCACAGGCGCATCTGTGCGGGGGCTCACAGCGACCCGGCCGAAGCCGGGGCCGCTTCAGGGGAGCGTGACGCCGTAGTAGCTCAGCGCCTCGGTCACCGGCTGGAAGAAGGTCGTACCGCCGGAGGTGCAGTCGCCGCTGCCGCCGGAGGTCAGGCCGTAGGCGACGGACCCGTTGTACAGCGGGCCGCCGCTGTCGCCGCCCTCGGCGCAGACCGTGGTCTGGATCAGGCCGGAGACGATGCCGTCGCTGCCGTAGTTGACGGTGGCGTTGAGCGCGGTGACCTTGCCGCTGTGCGTACCGGTGGTCGAGCCGCGCCGGTAGACGGTCTGGCCCACGCTCGGGGTGGCCGCGCTGGAGATGGTCTGGCTGCCGACCGCGCTCGGGTGCGCGACCGCGGAGTTGGTGTACTTGACCAGGGCGAAGTCGTTGCCCGGGAAGCTGTAGCCCACGTTGGTGCCCAGCGTGGTGGTGTGCCCGGAGTTGCTGTACCAGGTGGAGGCGGCCTGGCCGCAGTGCCCGGCGGTCAGGAAGTAGTAGGTGCTGCCGCTGTGCACGTTGAAGCCGAGCGAGCAACGGTACTGGCCGCCGTAGATGGCGTCGCCGCCGCTGATCAGCGGCTTGAACGTGCCGGCCGTGCGCTTGATGGTGAGCGCGCCCGCGTCGGTGCCGGCCTGCTCCTTGATCCTGGCGATCCCGGCCTGGGAGACCGTGTTGTCGACGGTGACGACGACATGGTTGTTCTTGGCGTCGACGGCCCAGGCGGTGCCGGGGACGTCCGCCTTCATCACCGAGTCGCTCGCCCGGGTGAGCTGGGCGGCGCTGAAGGGGTGGGCGTCGCTGGCGCTCGCCGTGGGGGCGGCGAACGCCGCTGCGGCCAGGAAGCCCGCGGCAACGGCGATCAACCGGGTCCGTCTCGCCGGGCCGCTCGGGGCGGTGGTGCGCTTGATCCTCACTTTTCGTTCCCTCCAAGGGGAGTCGGGGGCCCGCGTGGGGTCGGGGCCCGTGAGGCGCAGTCAGGGCCGTGACCGGGTTCCGGTTTCTCATGTCCCTGACAAGCGCTGAGGGGGAGTATTCGGCCGACCGACCGGTAGGCACAAGGGTGCCTTTCGGCCGTCGGACTTTATCCCTCCTTTGCCCAACGGCCGTCGCTTCGACTCCTGTTGGCGTCAGCTCAGCGCCCGCTCCCCCGCCTCCACCGCAACCTCCAGCGTGTTCCCGGGCGGCGGGAAGGGGCAGAGGAAGTGGTCGGCGAAGGCGCAGGGCGGCAGCTGGGCGCGGTTGAAGTCGACGGTCGTACGGCCCTCCGCGTCCGGTGCCTGCGGATAGAGGAAGCGGAACCGGAAACTGGTGTCGCCGCTGGTGGCGTCGGCGAACACCGCCCACAGCGGCCCCTCGCCCTGCCGGGCCACGGCCAGCGTCCGCTCCCGGCCGGCCAGGGTGAAGGCGAGTTCACCGGCGAGGGCGAACCCCCGGGTCCGGCCGTCCGCGTTGCCGAGCCGCAGCACGCGCTGCGCGTCGTACGGCGTGAAGCGGCCCGGCACCGACCAGCTCGGGTCGTACTCGGTGGCCTCGATGCCCCGGAAGGCCCGGCGCGCCGCGGCGCCGGGGTCGTAGACCCGCACCCCCCAGATGCCCTCGCGCACCAGCACGACCAGCCGTTTCTCGCCGATCGAGACCCGGGCGGCGGCCTCCGGGCCGGTGTCGGCGGTCAGCCGGACCTCCCCGGCGAAGGGGCGGCGGTCCACCTGGATGCCGTCGGCCTCGGTGGCCGTCAGGACCATGCCGTCACCATCCGCCAGCCAAGTCCCGGGAATGTCCGGAAGTCGTCCCTCCGGCCGGTCCTCGATCCAGTGGGTGCCGGTCAGCGCGAGCGGTCCGTAGGGCGCGGTGACCGACTCCTCCCGCTTCTCCCGCCACTGCTTCCATGCGTCGAACGCGTCGATTGCCATGCTGTTCCATCTCTGTGCGTGCTGGGTATGTGTTGTCTGCTTCGGCCTCGGCGCGGGGCGGGCCAGGCCCAGGTGCTCGCGCAGGGTGCCGCCCGGATAGAAGGTGCGGAACAGGCCGCGGTGCTGGAGTAACGCCACCGTGCCGTTGACCAGCCGTTCCAGGTCGCGGCGGGGTTCGACGGGGACCAGGTGGAAGCCGTCGGCGGCGCCCTCGGCGTGCCAGTCGGCGAGCAGGTCCGCGAGATCGACCGGGCCGCCCCGGTACAGCGGGCCCCGCGCGGTGGGCCGGGGGCCGCCCCCGCCGTGCCCGGGCTCGGCCGCGCACTCCCCGCCGCCGAGGTCGACCCGCAGGCTCACCAGGACCCGCGGGGCGCCGGGCTCCCGCCCCGACCTCGCCGCCCGGGCCCGCAGCTCCTCGCGCACGGCGGTGGCCTGCGCCGGGGTCACGGCGCTGACCAGGGCCACATCGGCGTACCGGGCGGCGAGGGCCCGGGCGTCCCGGGTGCTCGCGTCGACGAGGCGGAGGGGGGCGAGGCGGTACGACGGGCCGGCACCGGGACCGTGCCCCTCCCCCGGGACACCGGGGGCATCCTCCGGCTGGTCCCACAACTCACCGGCGCGGAACGGGACTTCGCCCGCGCCCGGCACCCCGTTCGCGCGGTCGGCCTCCCGCGCCCCCGCGTCGGACCCGGCACCGGGTGTCTCGGCCCACCGGCCCGCACGGCCCTGGGCGACCCGGTCCAGGAGGCCGGACATCCCCGTCCCCCTCGGCACCAGCCCGATCCGCCGGGTCGCCGACGCCATCGCCGACACCAGGGCGAGCACCTCGGGCCCCGGCCGCCCCGAGAGGTGGTCCAGGGTCACGAAGTCCAGCCGGCCCTGCTCGGCGAGCCGTACCAGTTCGGTGCGGGGGCCGGTGCCGGGGCGGTCGGAGAGGTCGAGGGCGGCGGCGAGATGGAGCATCCCGCGGTGGTACCGCCCGCCCATCCTCACAACACCTTCGCCAGGAACGCCCGGGTCCGCTCCTCGCGCGGCGCGTCCAGCACCGCGGCGGGCGGGCCCTGTTCGACGATCCGGCCGTCGGCCATGAAGACCACCCTGTCGGCGACCTCCCGCGCGAAGGCGATCTCATGGGTGACGACGATCATCGTGGTGCCCCGGGCGGCGAGATCGCGGATGACGTCGAGGACCTCGCCGACCAGTTCGGGATCGAGCGCCGAGGTCGGCTCGTCGAAGAGCAGCAGCCGGGGCTTCAGCGCCAGCGCCCGGGCGATGGCGACGCGTTGCTGCTGACCGCCGGACAACTGCCGTGGGTACGCGTCCGACTTGTCGGCGAGTCCCACCCGCGCGAGGAGCCGGCGCGCGTCCTCCTCCGCCTCCCGGCGGGGCCGTTTCAGCGCGGACACCGGCGCCTCGGTCACATTGTCCAGGACGGTGAGGTGCGGGAAGAGGTTGAAGTTCTGGAAGACGAAGCCGATCTTGGTGCGGTGGCGCAGCACCTCGCGTTCGGGCAGCTCGTGCAGCCGGTCCCCGGCGCGCCGGTAGCCGACTGGCGCGCCGTCCACCGTGATCTCGCCCCGGTCCGCCTTCTCCAGGTGGTTGATGGTGCGCAGCAGTGTGGACTTGCCGGATCCGGAGGGGCCGAGCACGACGGTGACCTCGCCGGTGCGGACCTGGAGGTCGATGCCCTTGAGGACGTCGAGCGGGCCGAAGCTCTTGTGCACCGACCGGATGTCGACCATGACGGTCATGGGGTCAATTCCTTCGGATAGAGGGGAGGTTCACGCGACGGCGCGGCCGGCTCCGGCACGCAGGAAGGCCAGCGCGGCCCGTGCGGTGGCGTCGTTCTGCCGGAAGGCGGGTCCGCCGGTGCGCGGCCGGGTGAAGGCGCCGGGGGTGCGGGCGTCGGTGTAGGGGCCGAGCGCGAAGCGGCGGGGGTGCGGGCGCCCGGCGCCGTCGAGGAGGCGGCCGTCGCGGGGGTCGACCCGCAGCAGCCCCTCGGGGGTCTCGGCGGCGCCGTCGGCGTGCAGTTCGCGCAGCAGGGGATCGCGGGCGCGGGCCACGGTGGGCTCGGGCAGCCGGGCCTCGACCAGCGCCCGGGCCGTGACCGAGTACCCGGGCACGGTGGGGCCCGCCGCCCGGAACACCCCGTCCCCGGCGGTGACGGTCATCCCGGCGCCGAGGAACCGCAGCAGCCCCGCCCGGGACAGCGCGAGCATCTGCCGCAGCCGGGGGCCGGGCGGCCCGGACGCCAGACAGCTGAAGAACCCGTGCCACCAGGGCCCGATGTCGCCGAGCCGCACCAGCTGCCCGTAGACGGAGAGCAGCCCGAGGAAGACGCCCAGGTCGGCGCTGTGGGAGGGGTCGTGGCGTCTGGAGAGGTCGGCCTCGATATAGGCGCGCAGTCCGCCCTGGAGGTCCTCGTGCGAGGCGTGGCGCACCCCGGCCAGCGGATGGTCGAGCGCGGTGAGGTCGAGCCGGTCGGCCGGGTCCGGTACGGCGGCGGCGGCGAGCGCGTCCCGTTCGGCGGGGCCGTCGGCGGCCGCGTACTTCTCCTCGAAGTCGGCCCAGGCGCTCGTGGTGCGCTCCGGGTGGGCGGTGAACAGCCGGTGGTAGTGGGCGAAGCCCAGCTCCTTCTCGACCAGCGGCCACACATCGCGCCGGAAGTCGAAGCCGCCCGGCCGGGACCGCAGTTCCGCGATCTCGGCGGGGCCGAGGAAGCGGGGCAGCGGGGGCCGGTCGCCGCTCCAGTCGTAGCCGATCTTCGAGTGGTACGGCACCCCGCGCCGCGAGCCGACGTACAGCACCGGCTCCCGTCCCGAGGGCAGATAGGTGTCGCCGTCGTACCGGCCGCCGCGGCCCTCGGTGAGCAGCACCATCAGGTCGACGAAGGCCAGTCCGAAGCCCCGCACCAGCACCGGTTCGCCGGGTTCCAGCGCGGACAGGTCGGTGTCGGCGGTGAAGTCGGGCGGCAGGTGCACCAGGTTGTGCGTCCGGGCGTACGCGGCCAACTTGACCTGCTCCGGGTCGAGTTCGGCGTCGAGGTGGCCGAGGGCGAGAATCACCAGGTCGGCGAGGAGGGGGCGCGCCCGGCCCTCCAGCCAGACCTGCTGGCGCCCCTCGCGGGGACCGCCGACGCGCAGCGCGCGGGTGGGGTGGTGGTGCACGGTGATGTCCGGGGGCAGCTCGGCCAGGGCCCGTTCGTACACGAAGCGCAGGTATCCGCCCTGGAGCCGGCGGTCGGCGAAGGTACGGCCGTCCAGGGCGGCCCACTCGTGCAGCGTGGGCCCCTCGCGCACCGGTCCGTCCATGCGCACCGTGTCGTCGGTGAACATGGTGACGTCCTCGGCGTGCGAGTTCATCCACAGCAGCGGCGACTGCTCCTGGCGCCAGATGCGTCCGCCGCCCGGTGGATGCGGGTCCACGAGATGGATGTCGAGGCCCGAGGCGGCATACAGCTCGGGGGCGTTGGCGGCGATGCGTTCGAGGAGGCCGGTCCCCCGCGGCCCGGCACCCACGATCACCAGCTGGGGCCTCATCGGGTCCCGCCCGTGCCGCGCGCGTAGTGCTTCTCCACGTAGTGCTGGCCGATGCCGAGCACGGTGGTGACGACGGCGTACCAGAGGGTGGCGACCATCAGCAGCGGGATGACCTGGTAGGTGCGGTGGTAGATCAACTGGGCCGAGAACAAAAGGTCGTTGACGGCGATCACGCTGACGATGGAGGTGCCCTTGAGGGTGCCGATCAGCATGTTGCCGGCGGGCGGCACGATGGAGCGCATCGCCTGCGGCAGCACGATCCGCCACCAGCGGCGCCACCGGCTCAGACCGAGCGCCTGGGCGGCCTCGATCTGGCCCCGGTCGACGGAGAGGATGCCGCCGCGCACGACCTCGGCGGCGTAGGCGGCCTCGTGGAGGGTGAGGCCGACGATGGCCACGGCGACCGGGCTGAGCAGGTCGACCGTCTTCACCCCGAGCACCGTCGGGTACAGCGCCCCGATGTTGAACCACAGCAGCAGCTGCACCAGGATCGGGATGGACCGGAACAGCCAGACGTAGCCCCAGCCGACCGCGCGCAGCACGGGGTTGGCGGAGAGCCGGAACGCGGCGAGCAGGGTGCCGAGGGCGAAGCCGAGGACCATCACCACGGCGGTCAGCCAGAGCGTGAGCCACAGTCCGCGCAGCACCGAGCCGGTGGTGAAGTACGCGGCGACCACGTCCCACTGGAACGCCTGGTTGCGCACGACGGAGGTGACGGCGAGGCCGAGCAGGACGAGGACGACGACGGCGGCGGTCCACTGTCCGTAGCGGCGCTGCGGCACGATCCGGGGGACGGCCGCGGGCCCGGGTATCTCCGGGGCGGTGGGTGCTTGGGCGAGGGTGTCGGATGACATGCGAAGGCTCCGTGACGCGATCGGTCGAACGTCGGAACGGGTGGTGCCTTCACACAGGTGCGCCGGACGAGCGGCGCGGTCACGGCCGAGCCCCTCAGCAGGGCCGTACACCGAGAGTACGCAAGCGGTCGCCCACGCTGTCAAGGGTGTCCATAGTGTGGGCGGTACGTCTCAAGTCAGTTGACGCGGAACCGGATGCCTGTTCCACTTGCCCCATGCATCCACAGCAGTGGCTGGTCACCCGCTCCCACATCGACTTCGGTCGCGTGTGGTCCTCCTCCTGTTGAGCTGACCCCCTGCGCTCGCCCGCCTCCGGCGGGCCCGCTTCGCGCTCTGCGCATCTCCGCTCTTCCGCGTTCCCGCGCTTCTCTCGTTGTTCCTCGCCCCACCGCGCCTTCACACGCGCCCCTCCCCTCGCGCTTCCGCACACCCTTTTCCCGTTCAGGAGAACGCCGCCGATGCGTATGCCGAAGTATCGATTTGTCATGCCCTTCACCGCCTTGACCTCGGCCGCCCTGCTCCTCACCGCGTGCGGTTCCGGCTCGGGCACGGGCGGTGCGGACGCCTCGGGGGTGGCGGCCACGCCCGCGGCGGTGCCGACCGCGGACGTGGTGTCGGCAGAGAAGACCGACCCGGCGGCGGCGAAGCTGCTGCCGCCCGGCACCGGCCACCTCACCGTCGCGATCAGCGTCGGCGGCACCCCGCCCGGCACCACCTACCTCGCCGACGGCAGAACGCTGACCGGGCAGGACGTCGACTTCACCAAGGCGGTCGCCAAGGTGCTGGGCTTGAAGCTGACCGTGGACCAGGCGAGTTTCGAGGCGATCCTGCCCGCCCTGGACAGCGGCAAGTACGACTTCGGCGCGAGCAACTTCGGGGTCACCGACGAGCGGCGCAGGACCATCGACTTCGTCACCTACATCAACGACGGCCAGGGCTTCGCCACCCGCAAGGACAGCAAGCTGGGCAAGATCACCGATCTGAAGCAGCTGTGCGGGCTGAACGTGGCGACCGGCGCCGGCACCACCTTCGAGGCCACGCTGGAGGAGAGCAGGCATCTGTGCTCCGACGCGGGCAAGAAGCCGTACCAGGTGCAGACGTACGCCGAGCCGAGCGCGGTCTGGTCCTCGGTGCAGCAGGGCCGCAGCGATGTCGTGATGTCCACGATCAACGGGCTGCGCTACGCCGTCGCACAGCAGCCGGGCCTGAAGTTCCTCGATGAGTTCCACCGCCTGGACGTCGGCTTCGCCTTCAAGAAGGGCACGAGACTCGCGCCCGCCTTCCGGGCGGCGGTGGACCGGCTGATCGCCGACGGGACCTACGACAAGATCCTGAAGAAGTGGGGCACGACGGGCTCGGCGATCACGAAGTCACAGATCTCCCCGCCGGAGATCAAGGGCTGAGCGGGGGTCAGCGGCCCGAGCCGGGCTCAGCAGCCGCAGTCACAGGCACAGCACTCGCAGCATTCGCAGCACTCCATGGCCTCGCAGCACGACCCGTCGCAGTTGCAGTCGCAGGAGGCGCAGCAGCCGTCGCGCCGCTTGCGCGACCACGGCCCCTCGAACGAGTCGGCGCAGCACACCTTGCAGGTGCAGCACACGGCGAGCGCGGCGGCGCAACCGGCCCAGAAACCCCGCTTGTCCGGGCCCTGCGGCCCGCCGCCGTGAGGGGTGCCGTAGGGGTTGCCGTACGGGCCGCCCGGCGCGTACGGCCCCTGAGGTCCCGGATTCCCCGGGTTCCCCGGCGCGTACGGCCCGGTCGGCGGTCCGAACGCGCCCTGCGCGCCCGTGTGTCCACAGGTCGTCGTGCCGAACGCCCGGTCCACCGAGCGCCGCAGCTCGTGCACCAGCAGCAGATGGATCAGCGCGCCGTCGCTGAACTCGGCCTCCTTCAGGGCGAGTCGGACGCCGTGCACCGCGTCGTCGGCGAGCCTGCGGGCCTCGGCGCGGGAGGTTCCGGTGGCGGTGAGCGGGTTCCAGGCGCCGCCGGCCGCGTCGGCCTCCTGGTCCTCCACCGCGTCCAGCAGATGCGCGAGCCGCCCGAAGAGCCGCCCGGCCTCGGCGAGCGGGGCCGCGTTGCCGGGCCGGCCGGACAGCCGCGCGGTGTGCGCGAACGCGGCCGCGGTAGCCGTCTCGGTGGGCTCGGTGACGGTCAGCAGCGGGGTGCCGGGCCCGGCCGGCGTCTCGATGCCGAGCTGCCGGTCGACGGCGTCCACCAGGACACCGGTGTCGAAGCCGACCGCCGCCCCGCCCGCTTCCCCGTCCCGGCTCCAGCTCGCCGCGACCTTGCGGGCGGCGGCGGCCACGGGTCTGCGGGCCAGCAGCCCGTCCCGGTCGGCGACATGGTCGCGGACCTTCGCCGCGGCGAGCACCAGGGAGACGGCGGCCGCGAGCCGCGCGCCCTCGCCCTGCGCGACGGACGCCGTCCGCATCCCGCGCAGCGCGCACGGCCCCGCCAGGCGTCGTCCGCCCTCGCTCCGGCCGAGCTGAGCCTCCGTCAACACGGAGATCAACAAACCGTCATAGTTGGTGACGACACGTGCGAGCTGACCATGGTCGCGGCGCAACGCGAGGCAGAGCCCGCACAGATGCGCCATCCACTCGGATGTGAGGCGGTCACCGAGCCGATGCGAGCACGGTCTGACTATTCCGAACACAGCGTTTCCCCCGTGTGTTGAGGTGGTATCGGCTTCACCCGGACGCACCGGGCATCACCCATCCGCCGCCGACCATCATATTTCACTCACAGTCAGCAGCCGTACGTGTCACAACCCTTGGGGGACAAGGAGTCTCGACGGATCGGCTGTGCACCAGTACCGTCACAAACCCCCCGTGCGGCGACTATCCACTTGGCGCGTTGTCAGCATCATGGATGACCATAGGGGAAGGTGCGGAAGCACGAGAGACCGCTGTGAGAGGAGGCGTCCATGGGATCGGTACGCAAGGCGAGTGCGTGGCTCGGCCTCGTCGACGACAACGATGACGAGCGCTATTACGACGACGACTACGCCGAGGGCCCCACGTCCGGGGACGCCTGGGTGACCGACCCGCGGGTCCAGGTGGCCGCGGACAAGGCCGAGGAGAAGAGCCGGCGGATCGCCACGGTCACCCCGGACAGCTTCCGGGACGCCCGTGCCATCGGCGAGCTGTTCCGGGACGGGGTCCCGGTCATCATGAACCTCACCAGCATGGAGCCCGGCGACGCCAAGCGGGTCGTGGACTTCGCGGCGGGGCTGATCTTCGGTCTGCGCGGCTCCATCGACCGGGTCTCCACGCGGGTGTTCCTGCTGACCCCGGCCGACACGGAGATCATCAGCGGTGACGCGTCCGCGCACCGCACGGACGGCTTCTTCAACCAGAGCTGAGGCGGGGCCGCTCACCGGCCCCGCTCCATCCGGTGGCTCACCGGAACGCGTCGAGCCCGGTGAGCGCCTTGCCCAGCACCAGCTGGTGCATCTCGACGGTGCCCTCGTAGGTGAGCACCGATTCGAGGTTGGTCGCGTGCCGCATCACGGGGTATTCGAGGGAGATCCCGTTGGCACCGAGGATCGTCCGCGCCGTACGGCAGATCTCGATGGCCTCGCGGACGTTGTTCAGCTTGCCGAAGCTGACCTGCTCGGGACGCAGGCGGCCGGCGTCCATCCGCCGCCCCAGATGATGGGCGAGCAGGATCCCCTTGTGCAGTTCGACCGCCATGTCGGCGAGCTTGGCCTGGGTGAGCTGGAAGCCGCCGATGGGCCGCCCGAACTGCTCGCGGGTCTTCGCGTACTCCACGGCCGACTCGAAGCTGCTGCGCGCGGCGCCCATCGCGCCCCACACGATGCCGTAGCGGGCGTGCGAGAGACAGCTCAGCGGGCCGCGCAGCCCGACGACCTCCGGCAGCGCCGCGCTCGCGGGCAACCGCACGTCGTCCAGGACGAGTTCACTGGTGACGGAGGCGCGCAGGGACCACTTGTGCTTGATCTCGGGCGCCGAGAAACCGGGGGTGCCGGTCGGTACGACGAAGCCGCGGATGCCCTCCTCGGTCTGCGCCCAGACGACGGCGACCCCGGCGACCGATCCGTTGGTGATCCACATCTTGCGCCCGTTGAGCACCCAGTCGTCGCCGTCCTTCTTGGCGTGCGTGCGCATGGAGGCCGGGTCGGAGCCGTGGTCGGGCTCGGTCAGGCCGAAGCAGCCGATCACCTCGCCCGCCGCCATCCGCGGCAGCCACTCCTGCTTCTGCTCCTCGCTGCCGAAGCGGTGGATGGCGTACATGGCGAGGGAGCCCTGCACGGAGACCAGCGAGCGGATCCCGGAGTCGGCCGCCTCCAGCTCCAGGCAGGCCAGTCCGTACTGCACGGCCGACGCGCCCGCGCAGCCGTACCCGCTGAGGGACATCCCGAGGGCGCCGATCCCGCCCAGCTCCCGGGCCAGCTCCCGGATCCCGGGCAGCTCGCCCTTCTCGTACCAGTCGGCGACGTACGGCAGCACCCGGTCGGCCGCCCAGCCGCGCACGGTGTCCCGGATCGCCAGGTCCTCCGGGTCCAGCAGATCGTCGATCCCGAGCGGGTCGGCGGCGTCGAACGGGGGCAGCTTCGCGGACATGGGACACCCTCCGGATACGGAAAACTAGCAGCGCTAGTTACGGCTGTGCGGCCGACGTTACGGCGCAGTGTCCCGCACGTCCAGAGGGGTCAGGCGGAGACCCGCGGCTTCTCGGGGACCTGCGGCGTGCCGGAGGCGCGCTGCTTGCCGGAGACACGCGGGGAGGGCACCCCGGCGGCGCCCGGCTCGGCGCCCGCCTCCACGCCGGCCCCCGCCGAAACCCCGGACTCCAACCCGGCGCCGGACTCCGCCCCCGCGCCGGTCTCCGGTTCCGCGCCGGTCTCCGGTTCCGCGCCGCACTGCATGATCCGCGGCAGCCGCAGCGCCATCACCGCGCCCAGCAGCAACAGGCCCGCGCTCACCAGCAGCGTCAGATGCAGCCCGTGCACGAAGGAGTCCCGGGCCACCCGGCGGAGCAGGGTCCCGGTGGGGCCGCCGAGCCGGCCGGCGACGTCGTACGCCTCGCCCAGGGAGTGCCCGGCGGCGGTCGCGTCCGGGGCGGAGACCCCGGGGACCGCGCGCAGCCGGGGCGTATAGGCGGCGTTCATCACACTGCCGAGCAGTGCGATGCCGATGCCGGCGCCCAGCTGGTACGACGTCTCGCCGATCGCCGCCGCCCCGCCGGCCCGGTCCGCGGGGGCCTCGCTGAGCATCGACTCGTAGGCGCCGAACAACGTGGTCTCCAGGCCGAAGCCGAGCAGCACGAAGCCGGACAGCAGCAGCGGGGAGTTGTCGGCGGTGCCCATCGCGGTCAGGGCCAGCACCGCGGCCGCCGTCAGGCAGAAGCCGGTGCACACCATCCGGCGCGGCCCGAACCGGCGCAGCACGCGCGCGCCCAGCAGACCGGCCGCCATCGCCGCCACGGTCAGTGGCAGCAGCCGCAGCCCGGTGGCGAGCGGGGAGAGGCCGAGCACCAGTTGCAGATACTGCGCGGCGATCAGCTCCAGGCCGACCAGCGCGAGCATGGCCAGCACGATGCAGCCCACCGAGGTGCTGAAGGCGGGCCTGCGGAACATGCACAGGTCCACCAGCGGATGCGGCAGCCGCCGCTGGCGCCGTACGAACAGCACCAGCAGGGCCGCGCCGGCCAGCAGCGGCAGCAGGGTGAGCGGGCTCGTGGGGTCCTCGCCGCCGCCGAGCCGCTTCACACCGAGGACGACGCCGAACAGACCCGCGGCCGCCGTCAGCGCGCCGGTCACGTCCCAGGGGCCGTCGGCCGTGCCCCGGGACTCGGGCAGCAGCAGCCGTCCGACGGGGAGGCTGATCAGCATCAGCGGGATGTTGACCAGGAAGACCGAGCCCCACCAGAAGTGCTCCAGCAGGAACCCGCCGAGCAGTGGTCCGACCGCCGCGCCGACCGCGGCGACCGCGCTCCAGACACCGATGGCGAGGGCGCGCTCGCGCCGGTCGGGGAAGACCTGGCGCAGGATCGACAGGGTCGCGGGCATGATCATGGCGCCGCCGACGCCGAGCAGGGCGCGGGCGAGGATCAGCACCTCGGCGGTGTGCGCGCAGGCGGCCACCGCGGAGGCCACGCCGAACAGGGCGTAGCCGAGCAGGAGCACGCGTCTGCGTCCGACGCGGTCGCCCAGGGTGCCGAAGAGGATCAGCAGCGCGGCGCAGACCAGCGGGTAGACGTCGACGATCCAGAGCAGCTGGATGGCGCTGGGCCGCAGGTCCTCGCTGACCGCGGGGACGGCCACGTGCAGCACGGTCGCGTCGAGGGCGACGAGCAGCAGGCTGGCGCAGAGGACGACGAGGACGACCCAGCGGTCGGCACCGGGCCCGGTCGTCCGACGGCGCGGCCGGAGCGCGGCCGTGGTCGTCCCGGACATGTACGTACCTCCCAGATGTTCCCTCGTGCGGGGCGGAGCGACAGGCTCTCCCTTTATGTCGTACGGCCGGGACGGAGCGGTGTTCCCGGACCCCGCTGAACCCACGGGAATGGCTCGTCAGCCTACGCGAGTCCGTCGCGCCCCCACGTGGCGGACCTCTCACCCCGGGGCGGCGGCCCTGTGGGGTGCGCCACGCCGCGGCGGCCCGGCCGCTCCCCGGCGGCCGGCGCGTTCCCCCGTCCGGTCGATAATCGAGCCCGTGACCGATCTCAGCACCGGCGTGGCCGCACCCCACGCCCCGCCCCAGGACCCGCCCGCCGCCCCGCTGCTCCGCCGGGCGGTGCCGGCCGTGCTGGCGTACGCGGCGGTCCGTGCCCTGGGCCTGGTGGTGCTGGCGGTGTGGAGCGCCGCGCGCGGCACGAGCGCGCTGACCCTGCTGACCGCGCGCTGGGACTCCCTCTGGTACACCCGGGTCGCCGAACTGGGCTACGGCTACCAGGTGCGGCTGCCGAACGGCGACATCCACTCGAACCTGGCGTTCTTCCCGCTGCTGCCCTGGCTGGAGCGGCTGCTGCACGCGCTCACCCCGCTGTCGTACCCGCACGCGGGCCTCGTGGTGAGCCTGGTGGCCTCGCTGGCCGCGGCAGCGGGGATCTTCGCGGTGGCGGAGCGGGTGTACGGGCCGCGGGTCGGCATCTGCGCCGTACTGCTGTGGGCGGTGCTGCCGGTCGCGGCCGTGCAGTCGATGGCGTACAGCGAGTCGCTGTTCACGGCGCTGGCGGCCTGGGCGCTGTACGCGCTGCTGACCGGGCGGTGGGTGGGGGCGGGGCTGCTCGCGGCGTTCGCGGGGCTGACCCGGCCGGTGGGCGGCGCGGTGGTGGCGGCGGTGTGGGTCGCGGCCGCGGTCTCGTTCGTGCGGGACCGAAGCGCGGCGCGTGCGGACGGCGCGCGGTCACCGGCAGGCGCCCCCGCGCACTCCACCGTCCGCCGTCTCCTCGGCGTGTCGCTCGCCCCGCTCGGCGCGGCCGGTTACGTCCTGTGGGTGGGCCATCGCACCGGCAGGGGCCCGCTCGGCTATCTGGACGTCCAGGCCGGATGGCGCAACGGCTTCGACGGCGGGTACGCCTTCGCGCGTTTCGTGGCCGAGAAGTTCACGTCGTTCCCCGGCGCGCTCGCGGGCGTCGGCCTGATCGCGGGCGTCGGGCTGCTGCTCTGGCTGTACGTCACCGGCGTGCGCCGGGGCCAGCCGCTCGAACTGCTCGTGTACACCGGTGTGGTGCTCGCGCTCGCACTGTGCGCGTCGAGCTACTTCGGTTCCAAGCCCCGGCTGCTGCTGCCCGCCTTCCCGGTGCTCCTCCCGCTCGCCGCCGCGCTCGCCCGGCTGCGGACCTCCCGATCCGCCCTGGTCACGGTGGGATTGGCGGTCGTCTCCGCGGTGTACGGGGCGTTCTGGCTGAACGGCTCGGGGCCTCCATGATCCACTCCGGCGGGCCGATGACGCCCCGGAGAATTGCGGCCCAGGACCGGGTTAACGCATTTATAAGTGCCATATAAACAACACCCGGCATGATCAAAGGAATTACAGAGGACGGCTCCACCGGATTGCGGAATCCTGTGAAATTCAGCCGCCCTTGAGAGGTTTCCCACATCACATCGTCATCACAAAGACGCTGTTTCGACCGGGACCACAGCTCACTCGCTGTAACGTCGATTGGGTGCGTACCGAACGGAACCTCACCCGGCGTCTGGACCGGGTGTTCGCCAGGCTGGACCGCGAGCCGGAACGGCCGGCCCATATCGATGTGCCGGTGATGAGCCGGCACCGGGTCGTGCTGTTCTCCGCGACCCTCGCCTTCTACCTGGCGATCGTGTGGGCCGTGGTGACCACCTCCTGGCTCGTCCGGCTCGACTGGCAGGTCATGTTCTTCCGGCCGTACCAGCAGTGGCCGCAGATCCACGCCTTCCTCGACTACTACGTGGTGCTCGGCCAGCGCGGCCCCACCGCGGTGATGGTCGCGGCCTGGCTGGGCTGGCGCTCCTGGCGACAGCACACGCTGCGCCCGCTGCTCACCCTCGCCACGTCGCTGCTGCTGCTGAACATCACGGTCGGCGCCGCCAAGTACGGCATGGGACGGCTCGGTCCGCACTACGCGACCGTGATCGGCTCGAACGAGATGGTCAGGGGCGGCGATATATTTCCCAGCGGCCACACCGCCAACGCGGTGGTCACCTGGGGCATCCTGGCCTACCTGGCCTCCACCCCGCGCGCCCGCCGCTGGCTGTCGGCCGTCTCCGCGATCACCTCGCTCGGTGTCGGCCTCACCACCGTCTACCTCGGTACGCACTGGCTCAGCGATGTGCTCCTCGGCTGGGCCGCCGGTCTGCTGATCCTGCTCGCCCTGCCCTGGTTCGAATCACTGATCGCCCGCACCGAGATGTGGCTGTTCGACCTGCGCGACCGCTGGCGCGCCCGGCGCAGCCGGCCCGTGCGCGAACCGGCCGTCCCCGTCGCCCCGGTGGTGCTCACCGGGCCGCGCGCCGCCTCGGCCGAGCAGTCCGCGCCGGCCCGCGAGCCGGTCTCCTCGACCCGCGCCTCCCGGGGCCTGGCGCACCTGGCGCCCGGCCCGCACACGGCCCGTTCGGAGCGCAGCCCGGTCACCCCGGCGGGCCCCCGCCGCCCGCCCGGCGCCGACCGGGCACCGCGCGGCACCTCCCCGGCCCGCCCCCTGACGGGCGGCTGAGGACCCGGGCGGCGAACCCCGGTACGCACACGACGAAGGCCCCGCCCCCTTCCCGGGAGCGGGGCCTTCGCGCCGTCCGCGGGCGCGGCGAGGCCGGTCAGCCCTTCCAGGCGCGGGCCACCCGGCCGTCGCGCACCTCGAAGTTGAGCCGCCCCACGCGGTACTCCATGGTGATGATCGCGCCCGGCGGCAGCGCGCGCACGGTCGACCAGCCGCGCTCCCGGGCGCGCCGCTCGGCCTGCTCGGCGTCGAGGCCGACGTACCCGTCCGGGCTGTCCTGGGGCTCCGCTGGCGGAGTGGGAATCGGTGCCATGGGGCCACGCTAGGGCGACACACGCGGTGACGGAAGCCGGGCGCGGCAGGGTAAGAGCGGGGCCAGACTCCCGTCACACTTCTGTCACAGCTTCCGGGGACCCGTTTCGGTCGAACTTCCTCACACGTTCGGGGGTTTCCGTACCACCCACCGGGGGATTCGAACTGAATTCCCGCGTGTCGTACCACCCCCTCGAATTACCCGGCGGAAAGTGCCGTGGTGAGGATCGGGACGGGCCCGGGAGCATGATTCCCCGGGGGAATCCGGCGCTATGCCACCGGAGCTGACACCGCATGGGAAATTTCACGGATTCCGCACATGCCGGTGCGCGGCCCGGGGCGTGCCGACGCGAAGGGGCGAGCGATGGCGACCGAGACCGCGAGCGCGGCGCCGGGACCGGTGCGCGGCCGGGGGCGGGGGCGGGCGGGCCGGGTGGTGGTGGACTGGCTCACCACCACGGACCACAAGAAGATCGGCCATCTGTATCTGATCACCGGCTTCGGTTTCTTCCTGGCCGCCGGGGTGATGGCGCTGCTGATGCGGGCCGAACTCGCCCGGCCGGGGCTCCAGCTGATGAGCGCGGAGAGGTACGACCAGCTGTTCACCCTGCACGGCACGATCATGCTGCTGCTGTTCGCGACACCGAGCTTCGCGGGGTTCGCCAATGAGCTGATGCCGCTCCAGATCGGCGCCCCGGACGTGGCCTTCCCCCGGCTGAACATGCTGTCGTACTGGTTCTTCCTGTTCGGCGGCCTGATCGTGCTGGGCTCCCTGCTCTCCCCGGACGGGCCCGCCGACTACGGCTGGTTCGCCTACGCGCCGCTCAACGACGCGACGCACTCCCCCGGGGCCGGCCCCGACCTGTGGATCATGGGGCTCGCGCTGTCCGGGTTCGGGACGATCCTCGGCGCGGTCAACTTCATCACCACGATCATCGCGATGCGGGCGCCGGGCATGACGATGTTCCGGATGCCGATCTTCACCTGGAACACCCTGTTCACCTCGATCCTGATCCTGCTGGCGTTCCCGGTGCTGGCGGCGGCACTGCTGGTGCTGGAGGCGGACCGGCACTTCGGGGCGCGGGTGTTCGAGGCGGCGAACGGCGGGGCGCTGCTGTGGCAGCACCTGTTCTGGTTCTTCGGGCATCCCGAGGTCTACATCATCGCGCTGCCGTTCTTCGGGATCGTCACGGAGATCATCCCGGTCTTCAGCCGCAAGCCGATCTTCGGGTATCTGACGCTGGTCGGCGCGACGATGGCGATCACCGGTCTGTCGATCGTGGTGTGGGCGCACCACATGTTCGCCACCGGCGCGGTGCTGCTGCCGTTCTTCTCCTTCATGTCGTTCCTGATCGCGGTGCCGACCGGGGTGAAGTTCTTCAACTGGACCGGCACGATGATCCACGGCTCGCTGTCCTTCGAGACGCCGATGCTGTGGGCGCTGGGCTTCCTCGTGACGTTCCTGTTCGGCGGGCTGACCGGGGTGATCCTCGCGTCGCCGCCGATGGACCTCCATGTCACGGACTCGTACTTCGTGGTCGCGCACTTCCACTACGTCGTCTTCGGCACGGTCGTCTTCGCGGTGTTCGGGGGGTTCGCCTTCTGGTGGCCGAAGTTCACCGGGAAGATGCTGGACGAGCGGCTGGGGAAGATCCAGTTCTGGACGCTGTTCGTCGGCTTCCACACCACGTTCCTGGTGCAGCACTGGCTGGGGGCGGAGGGGATGCCGCGCCGGTACGCGGACTATCTGGCGGCGGACGGCTTCACGGCGCTCAACACCGTGTCCTCCATCGGCGCGTTCCTGCTCGGTCTGTCGACGCTGCCCTTCCTCTGCAACGTCTGGAAGACGGCCCGCCACGGCGAGAAGGTCGACACCGACGACCCCTGGGGCTACGGCCGCTCCCTGGAGTGGGCGACGTCCTGTCCCCCGCCGCGGCACAACTTCGTGACGCTGCCGAGGATCCGCTCGGAGTCGCCGGCGTTCGACCTGCACCACCCGGCGTACGCGGCACAGGCCCCCCAGCCGGAGCCGAGGGGCCATCAGGCGCGGGACTGAGCGCTGCTCAGAAGGCCAGGTGGGTGCCGGGGACGATGAGGTCGGGGTCGCCGCCGATCACGGACCTGTTGGCCGCGTACAGGCGGTGCCAGTCCATGCCGTGGCGAGCGGCGATCCTGGACAGCGTGTCGCCCTCGCGGACGGTGTAGCCGCCGGTACCCCGGGAGGGGTGGCCCGGTGCCTTCGAGGTCGTCGGGGTGGTCGAGGTGTTCGAGGTCCTCGGCGTCCTGGACGGGGCCGGCTTCTTCGTCGTGCTGCCCTTGTCGAGGCTCACCTGCGAGGGGGCGGAGCCCATCGCGCCCGCGCGGCCGGAGCAGACCGGCCAGGCGCCCCAGCCCTGGGCCTGCTGGACGCGCGTCGCGACGGCGATCTGCGCGCCCCTGGAGGCTCGGTCGGCCGTCGAGGCGTAGGCGCCGCCGCCGTACGCGCTCCAGGTGTGGGCGGAGAACTGGAGTCCCCCGTAGTAGCCGTTGCCGGTGCTGATGTGCCAGTTGCCGCCGCTCTCGCACTGGGCGATGCGGTCCCACACCCCGTTGTCCGCGGCGGCGGCGCTGCCGGTCGCGGCCAGCAGCCCCAGCGGGGCCAGCAGCGCGGCGCCGGCGAGTACGGCCGTCGTACGGCCCCTGCGCGCGCTGTCGTCACGGGTGGTGGTACGGCTGATATCGGCACACTCGGACATATGACTCCCTCTCCGACGACCCGGGTTCCCCCGGGCGGAGCGCGCCTCGCCGCGCAGGACCGCGGTTCCTCGCGCCCGCCCCGTCCGTGCCCCCGGTGCCGGCGGTGACGCGTTGCCGGTGCCGGGTGACGGACGAACCCGAGCGGTGCTCGTTGCACACGGCGGAGGAATGTAGGGAAAGCGTGTGCCGGACATCAACCACATGACCGTCGTGCCAGGCCAGTTGGCAGTTACCGCTGGTATCGGCGATTTCCGGACACCCACTACATGCACTGATCTACTGATTTTTCGCCCCTGCCCGGCGACCCCCTGTGACCCACTTCACTCGTTCAAGTAGCTTGCCTCGGCGCGGAGTTGACGATCAGTGTCCGAATCGGCACCCAGGGTGATCGAGTGTGGCGGTTGATTCGAACCGATGCTCCGCCATGCGTGACCCCCACCACAGGACGCCCGTTGTCTTCTTCATGAGCCCGGAACCCTGGGGCTCATCGGCCGGGGGCCACCCGACCGGTCCAGCACGCATCCCGAGGGAGCCACCCGTGCCGCGCATGCTCGACGTCAGCGACGCCGTACGCGCCGAGATCGGCGACGAAGAAGCCGACCGGCTGCTCGCCGGAGAGAACGCCCCGGGCAGTTACGACTGCACGTCCTGCCGCACCCCGGGCGACTCCGAGCAGGAGCGCACCAGCACCGTCCTCTTCGTCGGCGAGGAGACGGCGGTCCTCGCCTTCGCCCACGCCAGCTGCCTGCCCTCGCAGGTCGTCCAGGTGACCGAGGAGCAGTTGCAGGGCGCCGTCCGCTCCATCGGCGCGCAGGCCGAGGGCGGCGCGCCGCCTCGGCCCGTGCCCGAGCAGGCGGTGCTCGGTGTGACCAGCGGACTCGTCCTCATCGAGGGCGAGTTGCACCCCGCCCTGGTGGTCGAGCCCACCTCGCCCATCGTGCGCCCCGGCACCATCGGGCCCGGGGACGACTTCCTGCCGCTCCTCGTCGAGCAGGGCTTCATGCCGGTGACCGAGCTGGCCGCGGTCCCGCCGGTGCTGCACGGCTGGTCGGTGCTGCTGGCCGTGGGCCAGCTGCACGCGGTCCTCCAGCCGGGCCCGACCGGCGGCCACCCGGTCGCCTGGTGGCAGGCCCATCAGCCGCTCCAGGTCACCGACGGCTGGCGGGCCGCGGCCAACAAGCACCAGCAGGTGCTGATGTTCGCCGCGCCGGTGGGCTCCATCGGCCGTCAGCCGCGTGAGGACCTGCTGCGGGACTCCCTCGACAGGGCGGCGGCGGGCGGCAGGCTGGTCGCCGCCGCGCTCCCGCTCGCCGGCACCTGAGCCCGCGCGTCCAAGGGGCCGCGTCCAAAGGAAGGTTGCGAAACCGCATCTCTTCTCGCGCGCTGTCGTTTGGACATACGTGCACGCATACGACACTTCGCCCCGACGGTCCTCGTTCTCCTCCGTTCCGTCCGCCCGGACGGGGCACGAAGGGGCGGGTGGTGCCTCGGCCACGCCGATCTTCGACATGCTCGCCTCGGAGTGGGTCAAGGCCTTCCGCACCCTGCCGGGCGACCGCAGCGGCGAGGAGGGGATGAGGTTCGTCCCCTTCGGCCTGCCGGACCGCACCGGGTGGTCGTACGGCGGCCATCGCGCGGGTTCGTTCAGCAGCTCGTACAGCGCCTACAGCGCGGGGGCCTACAGCGCCCGCCAGCAGTCGCAGTGGCAGCGCGTCGGCACCCTCGGGCGGCCGCAGCAGGACACCGGGATGCACCATGTGCCCGCGGCGCTGCCCCCCGGACCGCGCCGCGGCGCGTGACACCCGCACACACAAGGGCGGCCCCTGCCGGACAGGGGCCGCCCTTCGCGTCGTACCGCGGTTACTTCTTCTTGGCGCCGCGCTTCTCGCGCACCCGCACCGAGATATGGATCGGGGTGCCCTCGAAGCCGAACTCCTCGCGCAGCCGGCGCTCGATGAAGCGCCGGTAGCCCGCCTCGATGAAGCCGGAGGCGAAGAGCACGAAGCGCGGGGGCTTGGTGCCGGCCTGGGTGCCGAAGAGGATGCGCGGCTGCTTGCCGCCGCGGACCGGGTGCGGGTGGGCCGCGACCAGCTCGCCGAGGAAGGCGTTGAGCCTGCCGGTGGGGACGCGGGTCTCCCAGCCGGCGAGGGCCGTCTCGATGGCCGGGACCAGCTTCTCCATGTGGCGGCCGGTGCGCGCCGACACGTTCACCCGGGGCGCCCAGGCGACCTGGGCCAGCTCGGTCTCGATCTCCCGCTCCAGGTAGTAGCGGCGCTCCTCGTCCAGCGTGTCCCACTTGTTGAAGGCGACGACCATCGCCCGGCCCGCCTCCACGGCCATGGTGACGATCCGCTGGTCCTGCACGGAGATGTTCTCCGAGGCGTCGATCAGGACGACCGCGACCTCGGCCTTCTCCACCGCGGCGGCGGTGCGCAGCGAGGCGTAGTAGTCCGCGCCCTGCTGGAGGTGGACGCGCTTGCGGATGCCCGCGGTGTCCACGAACTTCCAGGTGACGCCGCCGAGTTCGATCATCTCGTCGACCGGGTCGCGGGTGGTGCCCGCCATCTCGTTGACGACGACGCGCTCCTCGCCCGCGACCTTGTTCAGCAGGGAGGACTTGCCGACGTTCGGGCGGCCGATGAGGGCGATGCGGCGGGGCCCGCCGATGGCGGTGCCGAAGGACTGCGCGGGCGCCTCGGGCAGCGCCTCCAGGACGGCGTCCAGCATGTCGCCGGTGCCGCGGCCGTGCAGCGCGGAGACGGGGTGGGGCTCGCCGAGGCCGAGGCTCCACAGGTACGAGGCGTCGGCCTCGCCGCTCGGGCCGTCGACCTTGTTGGCGCACAGCACCACCGGCTTGCCGGCCTTGCGCAGCAGTCGTACGACCGCCTCGTCGGTGTCGGTGGCGCCGACCTTGGCGTCGACCACGAAGACCACCGCGTCGGCGGCCTCGATCGCGTACTCGGCCTGGGCGGCCACGGAGGCGTCGATGCCGAGGACGTCCTGCTCCCAGCCGCCGGTGTCGACCACCTTGAAGCGGCGGCCCGCCCACTCGGCCTCGTAGGTGACGCGGTCGCGGGTGACGCCGGGCTTGTCCTCGACGACCGCCTCGCGGCGGCCGATGATCCGGTTGACCAGGGTCGACTTGCCGACGTTCGGGCGGCCGACGACGGCGAGCACGGGCAGCGGGCCGTGGCCCGCCGCCTCGATGGCGCCCTCGACGTCCTCGATGTCGAAGCCCTCGACCGCGGCGAGCTCCATGAACTCCGCGTACTCGGCGTCGCCGAGAGCCCCGTGCTCGTACTCGTGCGCGGCCGAGCCGTCGGGCTGGATGTCGTCGTTCATGAAGTCCGTACCTCGTTGTTCATCGTGGTGATCGGTGGAACAGGCCCTGGTGGGCTTATCCCTCGGTGGGCTGATCCACTACTCAAGTGTCGCCCAGCGCCCGGTCAGGCGCCTGGCGTTTTCCAGGTGGGCGGTGAGCTGCTTCTGGATGCGCTCGGTCGCCTCGTCCAGCGCCCGGCGCGTGCGCCGCCCGCTCCCGTCGCCCGCGTCGAACGGGTCCCCGAAGACGACGTCCACCCGCGAGCGCACCGGGGGCAGCGCCTTTATCAACCGTCCCGGCCGGTCCGAGCTTCCCATGACGGCCACCGGCACGATCGGCGCCCCGCTGCGGACCGCGAAATAGGCGAGGCCCGAACGCAGCGAGGCGAAGTCGCCCTCGCCCCGGGTGCCCTCCGGGAAGATGCCCAGCACTCCCCCGGCCGCCAGGAGGTCGAGGGCCCGGGTGATGGCGGCGCGGTCGGCGGCGGTGCGGTCCACCTTCAGCTGGCCGATGCCGCTCAGGAAGGCGCCCAGCGGGCCGACGAACGCCTCCTTCTTGATCAGGAAGTGCGTCGGCCGGGGTGCCACCCCCATGACCATGGGTCCGTCGATGTTGTGCGAGTGGTTGACGGCGAGGATCACCGGGCCGCTCGCGGGCACCTTCCAGGCGCCGAGCACGCGCGGCCGCCACAGCCCGTACATCAGGCCGACGCCGATGCGCCGACCGACCTCGGCGCCCTTCTCGGAGGGCAGGCCCGCGTCCCGTCTCTCCAGGGCCGGGCTCACTTCCCTGCCCGCTTCTCCTCGACCAGGGTGACGACGCACTCGATGACCTGGGCGAGGGTGAGCTCGGTGGTGTCCACCTCGACCGCGTCGTCGGCCTTGGCGAGCGGGGAGGTCTTGCGGCTGGAGTCGGCGGCGTCGCGCTTGATCAGCGCCTCACGGGTGGCGTGCAGGTCCGCGCCCTTCAGCTCACCGCTGCGGCGGGCGGCGCGGGCCTCCGGGGAGGCGGTGAGGAAGACCTTGAGGTCGGCGTCCGGCAGCACCGTCGTACCGATGTCCCGGCCCTCGACCACGATGCCCCGCTCGGCGCCCACGGCCAGCGAGCGCTGCAGCTCGGTGATCCGGGTGCGCACCTCGGGCACCGCGCTGACCGCGCTGACCTTGGAGGTGACCTCCTGGGTGCGGATCGGGGCGGCCACGTCCACGCCGTCGACCGTGATGGTCGGGGCGGACGGGTCGGTGCCGGAGACGATCTCGGGCTTGCCCGCCACGGCGGCGATGGCGGTCGGGTCCGCCAGGTCGATGCCGTGGTGCACCATCCACCAGGTGATCGCCCGGTACTGGGCGCCGGTGTCCAGGTAGCTGAGTCCGAGCTGTGCGGCCACGGCCTTCGACGTGCTCGACTTGCCCGTGCCGGAGGGACCGTCGATCGCGACGATCACGGGCTTGGCGGTCGGGGCGGCGCCGTTTTCCACGGGGGGACACCTTCCTGGTGCGGTGTGCGGGCGGGGGCGGGGAGCGAGAGCGCCCCGCACAAGGTTACTGGGTGTGGGTCACTCGTCCGGACGCATATCACCGCCGGGCCCCGCCCCGCCCGTGCCGGGCTACTGCCGCAGCGCCCAGCCCCGCTCGCGCAGCGCGTCGGTGAGCGCCGGCACGGCCCCCGGTTCGACCGAGAGCTGCACCAGACCGGCCTGCTGCCCGGTGGCGTGCTCGATGCGCACGTCCTCGATGTTGACCCCGGCGCGGCCCGCGTCGGCGAAGATGCGCGCCAGCTGGCCGGGCTGGTCGTCGATGAGCACGACGACGGTCTCGTAGGCCCGCGGCGCGCTGCCGTGCTTGCCGGGCACCCGCACCTGGCCCGCGTTGCCGCGGCGCAGCATGGCCTCGATGCCGGTGCTGCCGGTGCGGCGCTTGTCCTCGTCGGAGGACTGAAGGGCGCGCAAGGCGCCCACGGTCTCCTCCAGGTCGGCGGCGACGTCGGCGAGCAGGTCGGCGACCGGGCCCGGGTTGGCGGAGAGGATGTCGATCCACATGCGCGGGTCGGAGGCGGCGATCCGGGTCACGTCCCGGATGCCCTGCCCGCACAGTCGTACGGCGGCCTCGTCGGCGTGCTCCAGGCGGGCGGCGACCATGCTGGAGACCAGGTGGGGCATGTGCGAGACGAGGGCGACGGCGCGGTCGTGGGCGTCGGCGTCCATGACGACCGGGACGGCACGGCAGTGCGAGACCAGTTCCAGGGCGAGGTTGAGCACCTCGGTGTCGGTGTCCCGGGTGGGGGTGAGCACCCAGGGCCGGCCCTCGAAGAGATCGCCGGTCGCGGCCAGCGGGCCCGACTTCTCCCGGCCGGACATCGGGTGGGTGCCGAGGTAGGCGCCGAGGTCGAGGCCGAGCGCCTCCAGCTCCCGGCGCGGGCCGCCCTTGACGCTGGCCACGTCGAGGTAGCCGCGGGCCAGTCCCCGGCGCATGGCGTCGGCGAGGAGCCCCGCCACATGGGCGGGCGGGGCGGCGACGATCGCCACGTCGACGGGTCCCTCGGGGGCGGTGTCGGTGCCGGCGCCGAGCGCGGCGGCGGTACGGGCCTGCTCCGGGTCGTGGTCGGCGAGGTGCACGGTGACGCCGCGCCGGGTCAGGGCCAGGGCGGCGGAGGTGCCGATCAGGCCGGTGCCGATGACGAGTGCGGTTCTCACTGGGCGATGTCCTTGCGCAGGGCGGCCGCGGCGCCGAGGTAGACGTGGGCGATGTCGGCGCGCGGACGGTCCGACTCGACGTGGGCGAGGACGCGGACGACACGGGGCATGGCGCCGGCGATGTCCAGTTCCTGGGCGCAGATCAGGGGCACGTCGACGATGCCGAGCGCCCGGGCGGCGGCGGCCGGGAAGTCGCTGCGCAGATCGGGGGTGGCGGTGAACCAGATGCTGATCAGGTCGTCCGCGGTCAGGCCGTTCCGCTCCAGGACGGCGGTGAGCAGGGCTCCGACCCGCTCGCCCATGTGTCCGGCTTCGTCCCGCTCCAGTTGGACGGCCCCCCGGACCGCTCGTACCGCCACGGTGCTGCTCCTCGCTAACCAGTGCTGACAGGTGCCGACAGGTGTTGTCGTGCTCGCCCGTCCAGCCTAGTCAGCCCGCGTGGGCACGGCGCGCGGCGCCCGATCGCTGAGACGATACGTGCGGTCCGGTTCATCCCGGTTTCCACGCTTTCTCTCAGGCATCGGCAACGGTATCCGCATCCCGACATGTGTACGGAGTGGTGACATGAACCAGGGCGCGACGCGGCGCATGGTGATCGCGACGAGCGCGGCGGCGCTCGCGACCGGCTGCGGTGGTGGCAAGAGCGACACGAGCGCGGCCGCCGACGGCACGGACAGCCCCTCGCCGACGGGTCCGACGAGCCCCGCGGCTTCGGCGTCCCCGACCGGTACGGGTACGTCCCCGGAGGCGGACGCGAAGAAGCTCGCGAGCACGGGTGACATCCCCGAGGGCGGGGGCAAGGTCTTCGACGCGCAGAAGATCGTGGTGACGCAGCCGGTGAAGGGGCAGTTCAAGGCGTTCTCGGCGGTCTGCACGCACATGGGCTGCACGGTGAGCCGGGTGCAGAACGGCACCATCGACTGCCCCTGCCACGGCAGCCGGTTCAAGATCGAGGACGGTTCGGTGGCCGACGGTCCGGCGACGAAGCCGCTGGCCGAGCGCCCGATCAAGGTCGACGGAAACTCCATCCAGCTGAGCTGAGGGGCCGCGTAGGCTCCGGGCATGCAGCCCGAGGACCTGGTACGCGACCACACGATCTACGCCTGCGTCATGGGGTCCCGGGCCTTCGGCCTGGCCACGGACGCGAGCGACACCGACCGGCGGGGCGTGTATCTCGCGCCCACCGCCCTGTTCTGGCGGTTCGAGAAGCCGCCGGCGCATGTGGAGGGGCCGGGCGAGGAACAGTTCTCCTGGGAGCTGGAGCGGTTCTGCGAGCTGGCGCTGCGCGGCAATCCGAACATCCTGGAGTGCCTGCACTCCCCGCTGGTGGAACACCTGGACGACACCGGCCGCGAACTGCTGTCCCTGCGCGGGGCGTTCCTCTCCGTGAAGGTGTACGACACCTTCACCCGCTACGCCCTCGGCCAGCGCAGGAAGCTGGACGCCGACGTGCGCACGACGGGCGCCCCGCGCTGGAAGCACGCCATGCATCTGCTGCGCCTGCTGGCCTCCTGCCGCGAACTGCTGCGCACCGGCGAGCTGCACCTCGACGTGGGCGACCAGCGCGAGCCCCTGCTGGCGGTGAAACGGGGCGAGGTCCCCTGGACGGCCGTCGAATCCCGGATGACCCGCCTGGCCACGGAGACGGAAACCGCCCTGCGCCACACCCCACTCCCCCCGGAACCGGACCGAGCCCGGGTGGCGGACTTCCTGTTCCGCACACGCCGTGACTCGGCGTCGGAGCCGCCACGACCGGGGTGAGGCGGACCGGCTTCGGGGGCGGGGGGTACGGCTGCTCGGGGGCGGACGCCGAAAGGGCCAGGCCGGGCCGGCCGGAATGGGCCCGCCCCGTTCCTCAGCTCCCCAGCCTCATCCGTACCACGAAGTCGTGCAGCGCCTCGTGGCCGGTCGCCGTGTCCGGCAGCCAGGACGCGGCCTGGGCCTCGTCGAGGGCTGTGTGCAGGCGTTCCACGTCATCGGCGACGCGGTGCCGGTCGAGGCCGGGGAAGGTGCCGTGTTCCTGGGCGGCCTTGGCGGCGATCAGGTCGGGGATGTAGGCGGGGGCGTCCAACTCCCTTACCAGCGTGGGCAGATGGGGCTGAACCTCGCCGGTGCGCATGAGATGGATGCCGGTGAGCAGGACGCGGAACGTGTAGAGCAGCGGCTTGAGTTCGGCGGTCTTCTCGAACAGGCGCCACTGGGTGACCGCGAACCCCCGGTAGTGGTGGGCGTGATGGCTGGTGATCACGTCCGGGGCGAGCGCGGACAGCTCGCGGTGCGCGTCGGTGGTGCGCACGACCAGCGGCGACAGCAGCTGCTCCAGCACATACCCGTTGCGGCGCAGCATCAGCCGTACGAACTTGCGCAGATCGTGCGTCACGAGGTCCAGCTCGACTCCGTGGTGCACCCACGTCTTCGACCGGGTCTCCTCCGGCTCGCGCAGGCCCACGAGGTCCGCGGCGGGCAGCAGATGGACGCCTCTGAGGTCCACGTCCGAGTCCTGCGAGGGGAAGCCGTACAGATGGGCCCCGGAGACGGTGGCGAACAGCAGGGGATCGGGCTGTCCGGCGACCACGGGCGCGAGGTCTATGTCGAGGTTGTCGATCATGGGCCTAAGCGTCCCAGAGTGTGCCGAGCGCCAACAGATCTTCCCGGTACTCGATCCGGTCGGCCCAGTCCGCCGGCCAGGCGTCCGCACCGAGCCACGCGCCCGCGAAGGCGCCGGTCAGGCAGGCGATGGAGTCGGAGTCACCGGCGGTGCAGGCGGCCCGCCGCAGGGCGGTCAGCGGCTCGTCGGGGAAGAGCAGGAAGCACAGCAGCCCGGTGGCGAACGCCTCCTCGGCGATCCAGCCCTCCCCGGTGGCCCCGCACGGATCGTCCTCCGGGGAATGGGTGCGCACCGCCTCCTGGAGCCGGTCCAGGATGGCCAGGCACTCGTCCCAGCCGCGCGCCGCGAAGTGCTCGGGCGTGGGGTCCTCGGAACGGGTCCACAGATCGCCGAGCCACGTCTCGTCGTACCGGGTGCGGTTCGCGAGGGCGTAGTGACGCAACTCCCCGACGAGTGCGCCCGGTTCGGTGCCCCGCGCCAGCAGGTGGACCGCGCGGGCGGTGAGATCGGACGCGGCCAGCGCGGTGGGGTGGCCGTGCGTGAGCCCGGACTGCAACTGGGCGGCGCCCGCCCGCTGTTCCTCGCTCAGGCCGGGCGCGAGCCCGATCGGCGCGACGCGCATATTGGCGCCGCAGCCCTTGGAACCGAGCCGGCTGGCGTCCTGCCAGGCCCGGCCCCCGTCCTCCAGCAGCCGGCAGGCGGTCAGGCAGGTGTTCCCGGGCGCCCGGTCGTTGTCCGGCGAGTGGTACCAGTCCACGAACTCCTCGCGCACCGGCCGCTCCAGCCGCTTCGGCGCGAGACGGCCGCGCTCCATGGCGGTGCGCAGCCCCCGGCCGAGGGCGAGGGTCATCTGGGTGTCGTCGGAGACGAAGGCGCGCCGCGCGAGCGGCATCTCGCGCCAGGGCCCGAACCTGGCCAGGATCTCGGGCACCTTGGTGAACTCGGTCGGGAAGCCGAGGGCGTCCCCCAGCGCGAGTCCGAGGAGCGAGCCGGTCGCGGGCCGCTTGGACATGTGCATCATCCCCCTTTATCGTCACGGTGACAATAAAGGGGGATGATGATCGACGCAAGGCGCTTTCGAAGCCCGTCCTACAGTTCGACTTCCTTCATCAGCATGCCGACCTCGGTGTTCGACAGCCGCCGCAGCCAGCCGGACTTCTGGTCGCCCAGGGTGATCGGGCCGAACGCGGTCCGCACCAGCTTGTCGACCGGGAACCCGGCCTCCGCGAGCATCCGCCGCACGATGTGCTTGCGCCCCTCGTGCAGGGTCACCTCGACCATGTAGTTCTTGCCGGTCTGCTCCACCACGCGGAAGTGGTCCGCGCGCGCGTAGCCGTCCTCCAGCTGGATGCCGTCCTTCAGGCGCTTGCCGAGGTCGCGCGGGATCGGGCCGACGATGTGCGCGAGGTACGTCTTCTGCACGCCGTACTTGGGGTGGGTCAGGCGGTGCGCCAGCTCACCGTGGTTGGTGAGCAGGATGACGCCCTCGGTCTCGGTGTCCAGCCGGCCGACGTGGAAGAGCCGCGTCTCACGGTTGGTGACGTAGTCGCCGAGGCACTGGCGCCCCTCCGGGTCCTCCATGGTGGAGACCACACCGGCGGGCTTGTTCAGCGAGAAGAACTGGTACGACTGGGTCGCGACCGTCAGGCCGTCGACCTTGACCTCGTCCTTCTCCGGGTCGACCCGCTTGCCCTGCTCGGTGACGATCTCGCCGTTGACCTCGACGCGGCACTGCTCGATCAGCTCCTCGCAGGCGCGCCGGGAGCCGTAGCCCGCGCGCGCGAGCACCTTCTGGAGCCGCTCGCCCTCCTGCTCGGCGCCCGGGAAGGTCTTGGGCAGCTTGATGTCCTTCTTGCCCGCGTACCGGTCCCGGTTGCGCTCCTCGGCCCGCGTCTCGTACTCACGCGAGCGCGAGGGCTCCGTACGGCCGCCCTGCTGGGGCCGCCGCGGGCCGCCCTTGGCGCCGCCGCGCGCCGCGCCGCCGCGCCCGGACTTGGGGCCGTCCTTGGTCGCGCCGGAGCCCACGTCGTAGCGGCGCTCCTCGGGGCGGGGCTTGCTGGGACGGCCCTGCCCCTGGCGCTCGTCCCGGTTGTTGCCGGCGCCGCGGTGGTTACCGCGCCCGCCACTCTTGCCGCTGCCGCTGCTTCGCATCAAAGTTCCGTCTTAGTCGTCTGCGTCCTCTGCACCCGGCGCGTCGGGCGCGTCCGGGTCGAACGACGGGACTCCCTCCTGGGTCTCGGCCTCGATCGCCTCCGCCTCGGGGAGGAAGGGCGCGAGTTCCGGGAGCTCGTCCAGGCCGCGCAGGCCCATCCGCTCCAGGAAGTAGTTCGTCGTCCTGTACAGGATCGCACCTGTTTCGGGTTCCGCGCCCGCCTCCTCGACCAGACCGCGCTGGAGCAGGGTGCGCATCACACCGTCACAGTTCACTCCGCGTACGGCGGAGACCCGGCTGCGGCTGACCGGCTGGCGGTAGGCGACGACCGCGAGGGTCTCGAGCGCGGCCTGGGTGAGCCGGGCCGTCTGGCCGTCCAGGACCAGCCGCTCCACGGCGGGCGCGTAGGCGGCGCGGGTGTAGAAGCGCCAGCCGCCCGCGACCTGGCGCAGCTCGAAGCCGCGGCCCTGCGCGGTGTACTCGTCGGCCAGCGCCCGCAGCGCGTCCGCGATCTGCCGCCGGGGCCGCTCCAGGATCCTGGCGAGGTGCTCCTCGGTCGCGGGCTCGTCCACGACCATGAGGACGGCCTCCAGGGCGGGCCGCAGCTCCAGGCCGGCGACGTCGCCCGGGCCCGCGGGGGCCTCGGTGGTCTCGCTCACGGCTTCCTCTCCTCCTCGGGCCCGGGGAGCTCGGGCGGCCGGTCGAACTCGTCGGTGACCCTCGGCTGCGCCGCCCCGTCCCCGCCGGTCCAGCGCACCAGCAGCTCCCCGAGGGCGGCCTCCTGCTCCAGGGCGACGGCCTTCTCCCGGTACAGCTCCAGGAGTGCCAGGAAGCGGGCCACGACGGTGAGCGTGTCGTCGGTGTCCGCGACGAGCACCCGGAAGCTGGCCTCGCCCAGCTCGCGCAGCCGCTCGACCACGACCTGGGCCTGCTCCTGCACGCTGACCAGCGGGGCGTGGATGTGGTCGACGTACACCCGCGGCTCGGGCCGGGGCTGCATCGCCTTGACCGCGAGCTTCGCGAAGCCCTCGGGCCCGATGCTGATCACGACCTCGGGCAGCAGCTCGGCGTGCTCGGGTTCGAGGCCGACGGTACGGGGGTAGCGGCGGGCCTCCTCGTCGACGCGGGCGCTGAAGATGTCGGCGATCTGCTTGTACGCCCGGTACTGGAGCAGCCGCGCGAACAGCAGGTCGCGCGCTTCGAGCAGCGCCAGGTCGCCCTCGTCCTCCACCTCGGCGGCGGGCAGCAGCCGGGCCGCCTTCAGGTCGAGCAGCGTGGCCGCGACGACGAGGAACTCGGTCGTCTGGTCCAGGTCCCAGTCCGGCCCCATCGCGCGGATGTGCGCCATGAACTCGTCGGTGACCTTGGACAGCGCGACCTCGGTCACGTCCAGCTTGTGCTTGGAGATCAGCTGGAGCAGCAGATCGAAGGGCCCCTCGAAGTTGGCGAGCCGGACCTTGAAGACACCGTCGGGCGCCTCCTCGGGTTCGGCGGCGCCGGACACTTCCTGGTGCGGGCCGCCGCCGTGGGCAGGCGCTGCGCGCGGCGGAACGGGTGGGCGCGGCGGCCCACCGGGCTCCGCCGTGTCCCCGGCCTCGGCCACGGACGCGCCCGGACCCCGGCCGAGCGCACGCCGAGGACCGGCGTTGCCGGAGGGGGAGCGGTCGGACGAGGTCATAGCCCCCGCAGGCTACCGCTAACGCCCCCGCAGCCGCCGTACGAGGATGCTCGCGTCCCCGCGGGACTCCAGGTCGGCCAGCACCACGGCCACCGCCTCGCGCACGATGCGGCCGCGGTCCACCGCGAGTCCGTGCTCGCCCCGGAGCACCAGCCGGGCGTGCTCCAGGTCCATCAGCTCCTCGGCGGAGACGTACACGGTGATCTTCTCGTCGTGCCGCTCGCGCCCGCTGGGCCGCCGGTTCGCCGCCCGGCCCCGCTTGCGCGGCTCGGCTGCGGAACCGTCCGGCGCGGGCCCCCGGCGCCGGGCGCGGGACTCGGCGTCGGCCGGTTCGGCCTCCGCCGCCACGTGCTCCGCGCCCTCGCCGTCCCCGCTCTGCACGGGCACGGCCTGCGGCGCGTCCTCGGCGGCGGCCACGTCGTCGCTGTCCTGCGCGGGTGCCGGCACCCGGGCCTCGGCGCCCCCGGCGCGCCGGGGTGTCGACGGCTGGAGCGCCATCCCCCCTGTCGTACGGAAGAGTTCGTCGGCCCCCGGCAGACTCACTCGGCGTGACACCGGGCGAGCACCTCCCTGGCGAGCTGACGATAGGCGGCGGCACCGACGGAGTTGGAGGCGTAGGTGGTGATCGGCTCACCGGCGACCGTGGTCTCCGGGAAGCGGACCGTACGCCCGATGACCGTGTGGTAGACGTGGTCGTCGAACGCCTCGACCACCCGGGCCAGGACCTCGCGGCTGTGGACCGTGCGCGAGTCGTACATGGTGGCGAGGATGCCGTCCAGCTCCAGGTCGGGGTTGAGCCGCTCCTGGACCTTCTCGATGGTCTCGGTCAGCAGGGCCACACCGCGCAGCGCGAAGAACTCGCACTCCAGCGGCACGATCACCTTGTGCGCGGCGGTCAGCGCGTTCACCGTGAGCAGGCCCAGCGAGGGCTGGCAGTCGATCACGATGTAGTCGTAGTCGGGCAGCAGCGGCTTGAGCGCCCGCTGCAGCGTGGACTCGCGCGCGACCTCGGAGACCAGCTGGACCTCGGCGGCCGACAGGTCGATGTTGGAGGGCAGCAGGTCCATGTTGGGGACCGCGGTCTTCAGCAGGACCTCGTCCGCGGACATGCCCCGCTCCATGAGCAGGTTGTAGACCGTGAGGTCGAGTTCCATGGGGTTGACGCCGAGACCCACCGACAGCGCGCCCTGCGGGTCGAAGTCCACGAGCAGTACCCGCCGGCCGTACTCCGCGAGCGCGGCACCCAGGTTGATGGTCGACGTCGTCTTGCCGACGCCGCCCTTCTGGTTGCACATCGCGATGATCTTCGCGGGGCCGTGGTCGGTCAGCGGGCCCGGGATCGGGAAGTACGGCAGCGGGCGACCGGTGGGACCGACGCGCTCACGGCGCTGGCGGGCCGCGTCGGGCGCGAGCGTGGCCGCGTACTCCGGATCGGGCTCGTACTCGGCGTCGGGGTCGTAGAAGTGCCCCTCGGGCAGTTCGTCGTAGTCGGCGAGTGGGTTGTGGGGCGCGCCACTTCCGTCGCCGGCCATGGCGTTCACGTGATGGCCATCCATGCTCTGGTGTGCTGTCCGGGGCATCTGGGTTCCCGGACTCTGGTGGGCTGCGAAGGTGCGCACAGCTACGGAGCCGACAGCCTCGAATCCCGCGGGCCCCTGGCCCCCTGCGGGCATTCCTGGTTGACCACCCCCGGGAGAAAATGTCGACTCATTCACAAGTCGTCTTACCTCCTTGGTGACCAGGAAACTTCTAGACAAGGTCAGCGTGGCACCATGCCGACGGTTGGCGACTCTATGGCGTGTCGGCGGTCCGCAGCAACACAATCCGCCGGACCCGGCAGGATGTGTCGGCAATGAAACATGTCGCTGTCAAGGGCGTACGGCCGTCGCACAGCAGGTTTCACCGGGGTGCGAATCGGTTGAACGGTTACGTTCGAGGCGAGTTGACCGAGCGTCGCAAAGTGACCATACACACATCCGGCCGGACCTTGTCGGGCAAGGTCCGGCCGGGCGTGGGCGGTTGACGAGACGTGTTGACGAATCGCCTTTTACCAGTGGCGACTCAGTGACTCACCGGGACGCGAGGGTCAGCCGAGCAGCGAGGCCAGCTCGATGTGCTCCAGGCCGTGGGCCTCGGCGACCTCCTTGTAGACGACCTTGCCGTCATGGGTGTTGAGACCCCGGGCGAGCGCGGCGTCGCGGCGCAGCGCCTCGACCCAGCCGTTGTTGGCGAGGGAGACGATGTACGGCAGCGTCGCGTTGGTGAGCGCGTTGGTGGAGGTGTTCGGCACCGCGCCCGGCATGTTGGCGACGCAGTAGAAGACCGAGTTGTGGACCTGGAAGGTCGGCTCGGCGTGCGTGGTGGGACGGGAGTCCTCGAAGCAGCCGCCCTGGTCGATCGCGATGTCGACAAGGACACTTCCGGGCTTCATGCGGGCGACCAGCTCGTTGGTGACGAGCTTCGGGGCCTTGGCGCCCGGGATCAGCACCGCGCCGATGACCAGGTCGGCCTCCAGGACGGCCTTCTCCAGCTCGAAGGTGTTCGACATGATCGCCTTGACCTTCGTACCGAAGATCTTGTCGGCCTCGCGCAGCTTGTTGATGTCGCGGTCGAGCAGGGTCACGTCGAAGCCCATGCCGACGGCGACCTGGGTGGCGTTCCAGCCGGAGACGCCGCCGCCGATGACCACGGCCTTGGCCGGGGTCACACCCGGGACACCGCCGGGCAGCACACCGCGGCCGCCGTTGGCGCGCATCAGCTGGTAGGCGCCGACCTGCGGGGCGAGCCGGCCCGCGACCTCGGACATCGGGGCGAGCAGCGGGAGCGCGCGGTTCGGCAGCTCGACCGTCTCGTAGGCGATGGCGGTGGTGCCGGACTCGATCAGCGCGTCCGTGCACTCCTTGGAGGCGGCCAGGTGCAGGTACGTGAAGAGGATCTGGTCCTTGCGAAGGCGGTGGTACTCCTCCGCGATCGGCTCCTTGACCTTGAGCAGCAGGTCGGCGGCGGCCCAGACCTCGTCGGCGGTGTCCAGGATCTGGCCACCGGCGGCCACGTACTCGGCGTCCGTGATCGAGGAGCCGAGGCCGGCGCCCCGCTCGATGACGACCTGGTGGCCGTTGCGCACCAGCTCGTGCACGCCGGCGGGGGTGATGGCCACCCGGAACTCGTTGTTCTTGACCTCGCGGGGGATGCCGACCTTCACGTCGATCACGGTCCTTGGCTCAGAGGGTTTGGGGGGTGCATATACGGGTGTACCCAGACATGCCCAGGCATACCGGGAGACACCGCGGGGACATGCGGCAGAGCCAGTTTAATGAAGGTGTTCCGCGTGTCTAGCCTTTCATTGCATCAATCTTCATCGGATGCACTGCGGATTTCGCAGGCGTCAGGGTCCCGTTCCGGGCTTGTGGCCTGCTGTGACGGCTGCTGCGGTGCCTCCTCGCTGAGGAGACGCCCGGCCGTCGCCCGGTGCAACCGGGCCGCCGTCGGGTCGCCGAGGCGCTCCAGGGTGTCCGCGAGACGCAGCTGCAACGCGGCCTGGAGGCGGACGTCCTCCGCGCGCCGCGCCCACTCCACCGCGTCCTGGCAGGTGCGCAGCGATTCCTGGGGGCGCCCCGCGTACTCCTGCACCCGGGCCGTCTCGCTCAACGCCCGTGCCAGGGCGGCCACATCGCCGCCCTTGCGGTAGGCCGCGCAGGCCGCCCGCCAGTTGCGCAGCGCCTCGCCGTAACGGCCCGCGTAGGTGTGGGCGGTGGCGATCCGGCCGTAGAGCCGCGCGGCCTCGGCGCGCTCACCGCGGGCCAGCCGGTCGGCCAGCGCGCGCCCGAACCAGTCGGCGGCCCGGTCGTAGTCCCCCAGCTCCAGATGGGCGCCGCCTACGGATTCCATCGCGCGGCCGGTCGCGTACGGGTCGTTCGCCTCGCGTCCGGCGTCCAGCGCGGCCCGGAAGCGGGCCAGCGCGCCCTGGGTACGGCCGGTCTGGGCGTCCAGATCGCCCAGGTTCAGCAGCGCCGCCGCCCGCTCCCGGGGCAGTCCGCGCCGCTCGGCGACATCGAGGACGAGGCCGTGCACGCCGTACAGATCGACGGCGGCGGCCTGGGTGCCGATATGCGCGGCCAGCGCCCTGACCAGCTGCGACAGCAGCCGCCTCGCCAGGGTGTCCAGCTCTCCGTCGGCCACCGCGAGCCGGGCGGAGGCCAGCAGCGCGGGCTTGCGGACGCGCAGCCACTCCGCGGCCGCGCGGGGGTCGGCGAAGCGCAGCGGCCGGGGCAGGCCCTGGATCTTCTCCCGGGAGCGGTCGCTGTCCGTCTCGGTGATGGTCCGGCAGGAGTGCAGCAGCCGTACGGTCCGCTCCAGCATCCGCGCCCGGGCCAGCTGGAGCTCCCCCGGCCGCTCCTGGGCCTCGGCGAGCGAGCGCAGCAGCGGGTGCAGCCAGCCGGGGATGTCGTACTCGGCGAGCGGCGAGTCGGCCGGGCGCAGCAGGCCGAGGGCGACGAAGTCGTCCAGGGTGGCGCGGGCGGCCTCGACGGAGCAGCCGGCCAGCGCGGAGGCGGTCTGGTCGTCGACCGGGCCGGCCGGGGCGAGGCTCAGCAGGCGCAGGGTCCGGGCGGCGGGGCCGGGCAGTGCCTCGTGGACCAGCCGGAAGATCCGGGCCAGCGGGGTGGCGTCCGGCTCCTCCGCGCCCTCCCCCGGGGTGTGCATCCGCCTGGCCAGGTCGGCGACGGACGCCTGGGGGCGGGCGGCGAGCCAGCCGCCGGCCAGCACCAGCGTGGCCGGGTGGCCCTGGCACGCCTCCACCAGGCTCTCGGCGGAGCGCGGGTCCACGGTGATGCGGACCGAGCCGGTGTAGCGGGTGAGCAGTTCGAGCGCGGACTTGGTGTCCAGGCCGCCCAGGGTGCAGGGACGGACGTCCGAGATGCCGGTGAGCGGGCCCTTGGAGACGGCCACCACCAGGCAGTCCGGGGCGTCCGGGAGCAGGGCGTCGACCTGTTCGGCGCCGGTCGCGTCGTCCAGCAGCAGGAGCTTCTTGCGGTCGGCGAGGGCGGTGCGCAGGGCCTGGGCGAGGTCGTCCTCGGCGGCGCCGGCCGGGGCGGGCACGCGCAGCGCGCCGAGCAGTTCGCGGGCGGCACGCTCGACCGGTACGGGGGTGCCGTCGGGGTCGGCGAGCCGGGCGCGCAGCACCCCGTCGGGGTAACGGTGGGCGACCTGGCGGACGAGTTCCTCGGCGAGGGTGGTGCGGCCGGATCCGGGGCGGCCCGCGATCAGCAGCACCCGCGCGCGGGGCGGCTTGCGGCCGGCGAGGGTGTCCAGGCCCGCGCGCTCGATGTCGGCGCGCAACTCCTTCAACTCCCGTGCACGGCCCAGGAATCGGTCCCCGTCGGCCGAGGGCGCGGACAGCCGCGCATCGCCTGTGTCCACCGCCTGATCCGTCACGGGCCACACTCCCGTCCCACACCGCACGCGCAAGCCCGCCGGATCTTCCGGTACGGGCGTTCCAGAGCCTAGTTCACTCTCTGCGACGTTCCGCTCGGAGCACGGCGGGCACGGCGGGGACATCGCCCGATCGGATCAGGCGATGGTCACACCAATGCGGGCGACGGTCCCGGGCGGGATCCGGCGACGGTGGCCAGGACGGGAGGGCCGGGCGCTCAGGACCTGAAGGTGCGGGCGCCCAGGACGTGAAGGGCCCGGCGTTCAGGACGTGAAGGGCCGGGCCGGCCACTCGGCGTCCGCCGGGCGCAGCGCGTCCAGGCCGTCCCCGCCGCGCGCGGCCACCAGCGAGAGGACCCCGACGACCAGGCAGTTGTTGTGCACATCACCGGCGAGGACACGGCGCACCAGCTCGTCGACCGGCACCCGCGCGTACGCCATGTCGGTCTCCTCGTGCTCCACCGCGAAGCGCTCCCCCTCGGCCTCGGAGACCCCCCGGGCGAGGAAGATCCGTACGGCCTCGTCGCAGCCGCCGGGGGTGGTGTACACGTCGGTCAGCACCCGCCAGTCCTCGGCCTTGACGTGCGCCTCCTCGTACAGCTCGCGCTGGGCGGCGTGCAGCGGGTTCTCGCCGGGCACGTCGAGCAGTCCGGCCGGGATCTCCCACAGCTTGTGCCGCACCGGGTGGCGGTACTGGTTGATCAGCAGCACCCGGTCCTGCTCGTCGAGGGCGAGGACGGCGACCGAGCCCGGGTGGACCTGGTAGTCGCGGTGGACCACCGAGCCGTCGGGCATGACCACGTCGTCGGTGCGCACCGAGGTCTTGTTGCCGACGAAGGGGGTCTCCGTCGCCCGGATCTCCCACTCCTCGGGGGTGTCCTTGATCGTCGTCATGCCCTGTCCTTCCCCATGTGCGCAGGTGGCCGGGGCGCGCTCCGTTCGGATGCGCGCGCCCCGGCCACCGTACAGCGCCTGGGTTACTTGGCGATCTTCCGCTCGACCGCCGCCTTCACCAGACCGGCGAAGAGCGGGTGCGGGCGGGTCGGACGCGAGCGCAGCTCCGGGTGCGCCTGGGTGGCGACCAGGTAGGGGTGCACCTCGCGCGGGTACTCGACGTACTCCACGAGCTTGCCGTCCGGGGAGGTGCCGGAGAACAGGATGCCCGCCTTCTTCTCCAGGTCCGCGCGGTAGGCGTTGTTCACCTCGTAACGGTGGCGGTGGCGCTCCTCGACGTACTCCTTGCCCTCGTACACCTCGCGCACGATGGAGCCCTCGGCCAGTTTGGCCGGGTACATGCCCAGGCGCATGGTGCCGCCCATGTCGCCCTCGCCGGCCACGATGTCCAGCTGCTCGGCCATGGTGGAGATCACCGGGTGGGCGGTGGCCGGGTCGAACTCGGTGGAGTTGGCGTCGGCGATCTCGGCCAGGTTGCGCGCGGCCTCGATCACGATGCACTGCAGGCCCAGGCAGAGGCCGAGCAGCGGGATCTTGTTCTCTCGGGCGTAGCGGATGGCGCCGACCTTGCCGAGCACACCGCGGTCGCCGAAGCCGCCCGGGATGCAGATGCCGTCGACGCCGGCGAGCTGCGCCTTGGCGCCGGCCGGGGTCTTGCAGTCGTCGGAGGTGACCCACTTGATCTTGACGCGGGCGCGGTTGGCGAAGCCGCCGGCGCGCAGCGCCTCGGTGACCGACAGGTAGGCGTCGGGCAGGTCGATGTACTTGCCGACCAGGGCGAGGGTGACCTCGTGGTCGGGGTTGTGGACGCGGTCCAGCAGGTCGTCCCAGGTCGTCCAGTCCACGTCCCGGAAGGGCAGGTCCAGCTTGCGCACGACGTAGGCGTCCAGGCCCTCGGTGTGCACGACCTTCGGGATGTCGTAGATCGAACGGGCGTCCGGGCAGGCGACGACCGCGGCCTCGTCGACGTCGCACATCAGCGAGATCTTGCGCTTGATGGCGGTGGGGACCTCGCGGTCGCAGCGCAGCACGATGGCGTCCGGCTGGATACCGATGTTGCGCAGGGCGGCGACCGAGTGCTGGGTCGGCTTGGTCTTCAGCTCGCCGGAGGGGCCGATGTAGGGCAGCAGGGAGATGTGCACCACGAAGACGTTGTCCCGGCCCACCTCGTGGCGGACCTGGCGGACGGTCTCCAGGAACGGCAGCGACTCGATGTCGCCGACGGTGCCGCCGACCTCGGTGATGACGACGTCCACCTCGTCGGTGGCCATGCGCCGGATGCGGTGCTTGATCTCGTTGGTGATGTGCGGGATGACCTGCACGGTGTCGCCGAGGTACTCGCCGCGGCGCTCCTTGGCGATCACCGTCGAGTAGACCTGGCCGGTGGTGACGTTGGCCGAGCCGTCGAGGTCGCGGTCGAGGAAGCGCTCGTAGTGGCCGATGTCCAGGTCGGTCTCGGCGCCGTCGTTGGTGACGAACACCTCACCGTGCTGGAAGGGGTTCATCGTGCCCGGGTCGACGTTCAGGTACGGGTCGAGCTTCTGCATCACGACGCGCAGTCCGCGGGCCTTGAGCAGCATGCCCAGGCTGGAGGCGGTGAGGCCCTTGCCGAGCGAGGAGGCGACGCCCCCGGTGACGAAGATGTGCTTGGTCGTCGTAGATTTGGGCGGCATGGCCAAGAGGGGGCTCCCGTGGTCGCTGGCTGTCGTGCGGTGCGGCTGTACGTCCCGGATCGCTCCGAGGGTGCCGTCGCTGCGGTTCGGGGGTTTTGGGCCCACCGGTCCACGGGCTACCAGGGTATCAGCGCCCGGAGGGGATGGCTTCCGGCCACGCTCCGTACACGGATGCGTCGACTTTCGGCCACCTTCCGCACGGGGACGCGCACGGCGGTGCCCGCACCGGCCCGGACGGGGGAGGTACGACGCCACAGCTCCCCCAGGCGTCCCAGGCATGAGCACAGTCCCGCGGGGAACACACGATCATCACCGGGGGGTCACTCGTTCGGCTCACACGGGTTGCCCGGAGCGGCACGCGGATCCTGTGGGTGCGTCGTATCCTGCTCGGACATTCCCTGCCGGGCCCGGCCGGACGACGGCACACCCCCGCCTGGTTCCCCCGGAACAACGAGAGCGCGGCAGTTCGTTGAGCAAAGACTGTCGTTTTGCCTCAGGGCTCGGCGGGCTGCTTTGCTTCACCGCTCAACGACGCACAACAACGAACCCTTGACCGCACTAGCGACAGCCCCCTCGCGCGGGGGTGTGACGTGGCCGTTCGACTGGAGTTGCACGTGGCCGGGCGCATCGAAGACTACGCACTCATCGGAGACATGCAGACCGCCGCACTGGTCTGCCGGGACGGCACGGTGGACTGGCTGTGCCTGCCCCGCTTCGACTCGCATGCCATCTTCGCCGGCCTGCTGGGCACCGAGGAGCACGGCTTCTGGCGGCTCGGCCCGGCGCACGCGGCCGACGCCGAGCCGCCCACGGCGGCCCGCCGCGGCTACCGGGGCGACTCGCTGATCCTGGAATCGGAGTGGGACACCCCGCGCGGCACGGTCCGCGTGACCGATTTCATGCCCCCGCGTGACGGCGCGCCCCAGCTGATCCGGATCGTGGAGGGCGTCACCGGCCGGGTGCCGATGCGCTCGGCGCTGCGGATGCGGTTCTCCTACGGCCGGGTCGTGCCCTGGGTGCACAAGCACGAGGGCCGCACGGTCGCCGTCGCCGGGCCCGACTCGGTGTGGTTCGACACCGAGGCCGAGACCTACGGGAAGTCCCTGACGACCTACGCCGACTTCACGGTCGCCCCGGGTGACCGGATCGCGTTCACGATCTCCTGGGAGCCCTCGCACAAGCGCCCGCCCGCCCTGCCGGAGCCGGAGCAGTCGCTGGAGGCCACGGAGAGCTTCTGGCGCGACTGGGTCGAGCAGTGCACGTACCACGGGCCGTACCGCGAGGCCGTGATCCGCTCGCTGATCACCCTGAAGGCGCTGACGTACGCGCCGACCGGCGGCATCGTCGCGGCCCCCACCACCTCGCTGCCCGAGGACATCGGGGGCGTGCGCAACTGGGACTACCGCTACACCTGGCTGCGCGACGCCGCGATCACGCTGTCCTCGCTGCTGCGCACCGGCTACCGCGAGGAGGCCCGCGCCTGGCGCGAGTGGCTGCTGCGCGCGGTCGCGGGCGACCCGGAGAACCTCCAGATCATGTACGGCATCGCGGGCGAGCGCGAGCTGGGCGAGGCCGAGCTGGACTGGCTGCCCGGCTACGAGGACTCGGCCCCGGTCCGGGTCGGCAACGGCGCGGCCCACCAGCTCCAGCTGGATGTGTACGGCGAGGTCACCGAGGCCCTGCACCTGGCCCACATGACCGGCCTCGCCCGCAACGACTACGCGTCGCTGCTCCAGCTGAAGCTGATCCGCTACCTGGAGGACCACTGGCAGGAGCCGGACGAGGGCATCTGGGAGGTGCGCGGCCCGCGCCGGCACTTCGTGCACTCCAAGGTGATGGCCTGGGTCGCGGTGGACCGCACCATCAAGCTGATCGAGTCCGGGGACGCGGACGGCCCGCTGGAGCGCTGGCGCGAGCTGCGCGACGACATCCACCGGGACGTGTGCGAGAAGGGCTACGACAAGGAGCGCAACACCTTCACCCAGTCCTACGGCTCCCAGGAGCTGGACGCCTCCCTGCTGCTGATCCCGCAGATGGGCTTCCTGCCGCCGGACGACAAGCGCGTGATCGGCACCATCGAGGCGATCCAGCGCGAGCTGTCCACCTCCGACGGCTTCATCCTGCGCTACCCCACGGAGGGCCAGTCCGAGGGCGTGGACGGTCTGCCGGGCGACGAGGGCGCGTTCCTCGCCTGCTCGTTCTGGATGGCCGACGACCTCGCGATGATCGGCCGCGTCGACGAGGCCCGCAAGCTGTTCGAGAAGCTGCTCGCGCTGCGCAACGACCTCGGACTGCTCGCCGAGGAGTGGGACCCCCGGCTGCAACGCCAGGTGGGCAACTTCCCGCAGGCGTTCAGCCATGTGCCCCTGATCGACACGGCCCTGCGGCTGACGGCGTCGGGGGCGTACGGCGGCTGAGAGCGCCCCGTACGGGGCGGCGGTGCCGGGGCTGAGAGCGCGCCGTGGGCTGAGGGCGCGCCGTAGGAGGCGCCTACGCTGGAAGTCGTGGCTTGCCGTTCCAAGGCGTGGAGGGCCCTCGCCGCTCTCCGTGGCGATCTGGCCGGTGAGGTCCTCGTCCCGGAGGACCCCGGTTACGACGACGCCCGCGCGGTGTTCAACGGGATGGTCGACCGGCGCCCGGCCGTGATCGCGCGGTGCGCGGGCGCGGCCGATGTCGTGCGCGCGGTGCGCTTCGCGCGGGAGCTGGACCTGCCGGTCGCGGTGCGCGGGGGCGGCCACGGTGTGGCGGGCTCCGCGCTCGGTGACGGCGCGCTCGTGGTGGACCTGCGCCGGATGCGCGGGGTCACGGTCGACCCGGCCGCGCGGGCGGTGCGGGTCGAGGGCGGGGCCACGATGCGCGACCTGGACCGGGCGACCCAGCCGTACGCGCTGGCGACGACCGGGGCCCGGGCCTCCGGCACAGGGGTCGGCGGGTTCGTCCTCGGCGGTGGCAGCGGCTGGCTGGACCGCGCGTTCGGGCCGGCCGCCGACAACCTCCTCGGGGTGGAGCTGGTCACCGCGGACACCGGGCGGACGCGGGCGAGCGCCGACGAGAACCCGGAGCTGTTCTGGGCGCTGCACGGCGGGGGCGGCACCTTCGGTATCGCCACCGCGCTCACCCTTGAGCTGCACGAACTCCCGCGGTTCTGCGTGGCGTCGCTGCTCTTCCCGCCGGAGTACGGCCCACCGGTGGCGCGCGCCTTCCGGGAGATCCTGCGCACCGGCCCCGACGCGCTCGGCGGGGCGCTGCTGTACCTCACCGGTCCTCCCACGGATGTCGTACCGCCCCGCCTGGTGGGCCGTCGGCTGTGCCTCGCCCTGCTGACCTACGCGGGCGCCGAGGAGGAGCTGCGGGGGCTCGCCGGACCCCTGCTGGCGCCGCCGCACGAGGCCCAGGCCCTGGGCGAGCTGCCGTACGCCGAGGCGCAGTGCCTGCTCGACGCCCCGGCGGGGCTGCGGAACCACTGGTCCGCGGAGTGCCTGCGCGAGCTGCCGGACGACGCGGTGGACGTCCACTGCGCCCTCGGCGAGCGCATGCCGGTCCCGGCCCTCTCCCGGCACGCGCTGTTCCCGCAGGGCGGGGCGGTCGCGTCCGGACCGCGCGCCTACCCGATGCCGTACCGGGACGCGCCCTGGGTCGTGCACCCGGCCGCCTGCTGGGCGGACCCGGCCGACGACGAGCGGTGCGTCGGCTGGGTGCGCGAGGTCCGCGCGGCCGTCCGGCCCTGGAGCACGGGGGACGTCTGCCCGAACCTCATCGGCGACGAGGGCCCCGAGCGGGTCCGGGCGGGCCTCGGGGAGGGGAACACGCTGCGCCTGGAGAAGGTGAAGCGGCGCTGGGACCCCGACGACGTCTTCCGGTTCGGCCGCGACATCAGGCCGGTGTAGCACTCGGCCGCGCACGGAGATGTTGCTGACGCGTTTTCGCAGGTAGCGTCCGCTTCATGGACAGCGGTACGGACAGCAGGCCCGACACCCACGGCGCGGGGATCACCGTTCAGCGGGCCCTGGAGCTGCCGGGACTGCGCAGCGGGCTGCCGGAGATCGTCGCGGGCGCGGACCGGCTCAGCCGTACCGTGCGCTGGGTGCACGCGGGCGAGGTGCCGAACATCGCCTCACTGCTCAAGGGCGGCGAGCTGCTGCTCACCACGGGCTACGGCCTGGGCACCCGGCCGGCCGAGCAGCGGGCGTTCGTGCGCACGCTGGCCGAGCGCGGGATCGCCGCGCTGGTGGTGGAGCTGGGCCCGCGCTTCAGCCGGCTGCCGGCCGCGCTGGTGGACACCGCGCGTTCGGCCGATCTGCCGCTGGTGCAGCTGCATCGCGAGGTGCCGTTCGTCGCGGTCACCGAGGAGATCCACACCGAGATCGTCAACGGCCACTACGCGCTGCTCCAGCGGGCCGAGGAGGTCCACCGGCGCTGCACCGAGGCGCTGCTGGGCGGCGGCGGGGTGCCGCAGGTGCTGGGCATCCTGGCCGGGTTCAGCGGCAACCCGGTGTTCCTGGAGACCGCCGACGGCCGGCTGCTGTACGCGGCCGGTGAGGGGCCCGAGGGCGCGGACCCGCTCCAGGTGTGGGAGGGGCTGCGCGGCCCGCACAAGAACGCGCCGCCGCCCGCCGGTTCGGTGCTGGTGGACGTACCCGGCGGCGGCCCCGGTACGGCGGGCTCGGTGCGTGCCCGTCTGGTGCTGCTGCCGGTGCGCTCGCCGCTGTCGGCGGTGCACCGGATCGCCGCCGAGCGGGCCGCGGGCATCCTGGCCGTGGTGCTGATGCAGGCCCGGCAGGAGGAGGAGCTGGCGGCGCGCGGGCGCGGCGACTTCCTCACCGATCTCGCCGAGGGCCGTATCTCCGCAAAGGACGCGCCCGCCCAGGCCCGGGTGCTCGGCTTCAAGCCCGGTGGCAGTCCGCTGCTGCCGGTGGTGATGCGGGTCGGGGACCCCCTCTCCCCCGCCGGGGGCGGCTGGGCGGTGCTCGCCCGCGCGGTCTCCGAGGAGCTGGCCGCGGTGGGCCTGCCGGTGCTGCTGGGCGTGCGGCCGGTGGAGGGCCGGGTGCTGGTGCTGCTCGGGCTGCGCTCGGAGTCGGAGCGCGCGGCGGTCGCCGACCGGGTGGCGGCGGCACTGCGGGCGGGCGTCGAGCGCGCCGGGATGCGCAGGCCCGGCACTCCCCCGCCGGTGGTGGTCGTCGCCATGGCGGGCGGCTGGGCGGCGGCCTCGGCGGGGCTGCGGCACGCGGCGGAGACGGCGACGGCCGCGCAGGGCCTGACCGACCGCCCCTGGTACGACGCCCGCCGCCTCGACATCGACCTGCTGCTGTGGCGGCTGCGCGACCATCCGGACCTCGCGGCCTTCGTGGACCGGGCGATCGGCCCGCTGCGCGACCACGACCGGCGTTCCAAGCCGCCGCTGCTGCCCACCCTGGAGACGTATCTCGCGCACGCGGGCCGCAAGGCGGAGACCGCCCGCGAACTCCATCTGAACCGGCAGACGCTGTACAACCGCCTCGCCCGCATCGGCGAGTTGCTGGGCACCGATCTCGACGACCCGCAGACCGTCCTGGCGTTGAGCCTCGCCCTGCGCGCCCGCCGACACGCGCCCTAGCCCTTCAGAGAATGAGGGGCCGGGTCAACTCGTCGTAGACGCTGAGGACTTGGGCGACCGTCTCGTCCTCGCTCGGCCAGCCGGCGGCCTGCCGTGCTCCCTTGCGGCGCAGCAGCTCGCGCCGTGCCGGGTCGGCGAGCAGCCGTCCGACGCGGTCGGCGAGGGCCGACGGATCGCCGTACGGCACGAGTTCGGCGCCGTCGCCCACCAGGTCGGGGATGCCGCCGACCCGGGTGGCCACCAGCGGAACGCCCGCGTACAGCGCCTCCTGGGCGAGGGCGGAGCGGGACTCCCAGCGGCCGGTCAGCAGAGCCAGGTCGGCGGCGCCGAGCAGTCCGGGCAGGTCCTCGCGGTGGCCGAGCAGCCGTACCGGGAGCCGCTCGGCCTCGATGCGCCGCTGGAGCAGGGGCCGCAGCGGGCCCTCCCCCGCGATGACGACCAGCGGCGCGGGGTCCAGGTCCCGCCAGGCGCGGGCCGCGTCCAGCAGGGTCTCGTGGCCGCGGTGCCGGTCGAGGGGTCCGGCGGAGAGGATCAACGGGCGGCCGGTGGCGCCGAGTTCGGCACGGGCCTTGGGCCGCAGCGGGTCGGGGCCGTCGGGCGCGGGGGCGGGGCGGGCGCGGCGGGGCAGGGTCACGGCGGCGAGCCGGGCGTCCCGGGCGCCGGTCCTGCGGGCGCGGTCCACCAGGTCCGGGCTGGTGCCGAGGACCACGGTCGCGGACCGGGCCACGCGCCGCTCCAGCAGGCGCAGCAGATGGGCCCGCGCGCCCTCGGCGTACGTCCGGTCGTGCCAGGTGACGACCAGCGGAGTGGTGCGTCCGCCGAGCGCGAGCACGGCCCGGAAGGAGGCGTGCAGTCCGTGTGCGTGCACCACGTCGGCGTCCGCGCAGGCCGCCCGGAGCGCGGCCACCGAGGCGGGGTCGCTGCTGCGCGGCACATGGATGTGGCCGGCACCGGTCCCGGCGAAGTCGTAGGTACGGTCGGCCTCGACGGGGGCGCACACCGTGACCCGCACGCCCCGGGCGACCAGACCCGCGGTCAGGGAGCGCACATGCGCGCTCCCGCCGGCGTTGCCCCCGCCCAGCACCTGCACGGTGCGCAGCGGCGGCCGGCCGTGCGGTGCGTTGCTGCTCAGGGGGCTCACGAGGCCGGGCTCCTGGTTCGGCGTGGGGCGGTCACGAGGCAACGTACAGAAAGTAGCGGGCGCACGGGGGCGGCGGAATGTGCCCCGCGCGCCTCCCGCGCGGTCGCTGTGCCCGTCCAGCATGTCAGCAGGCAGGGCCCCCGGGGCAATACCGGGTGGGCGCACGGGGCGGCGGGCCGGGGCAATGCGCCGGAGCACATCACCCACACGGGTGAGGAAGTCCGGTTCCGAGGTGACGGGATCCTCCTCGTTTCCCCGAGGTCAGGCGGTCACGACGGCCGCGCCCACCCGGTGACCCGGTCCCCGTGCACGGCGGCGGCCACGACCGCGACGGCGCCCGCGAGCAGTGCGGCGCGCCCGCCGCCCGCCACCACGGCCGCCCCCAGCGCGGCGCCGAGGGCGTGCGCCCCCGTGTCCCCGAGCATCGTGCGCTCGCCGACGTCCTCGCGCAGCACCGCCGCCGCGCCGCCCGTGGCGACGGCCGCCAGTTCCGCGCCGGGTCCCTCGCCGAGCATCCCCGGGGCGCCGAGCGCGAGCACCGCGCCGAGCGCGCGTCCCGGTCGTACGTCGACCAGGTTCACGCCGTGCGCGGCGCCCGCGATGACGACTCCGGCGAGCAGCCTGTCCAGCGGCCGCACCGTCAGCAGCGCGCCCGCGAGCAGGGCTGCGGCGGAGATCCCGCACAACTTGACGGCACCGCTGGTGACTTCGCCCTCGCGCAGGGCGCCGAGGTGTTCCCGGAAGCCGCGTCGACGGTCGCCCGCCGCGTCGTCGTACGCCCCGCAGGCCCCCGCCGCCAACACGGCGAGCCCGGCCGCGGGGTGCACCCGGGCGGCGGCGAGCGCCGTACCGGCCGCCACGGCGGGCCCGGCGTGCAGCTCGACGGTCCGGCCCGCGTGGTTGGTCCGCTCCCAACACGCGGGCCCGCCCGGCGCATTGGCGCGCAACGCCACGAAACCGGCCCGGGTGAGCGCGGCGGACAGCAGGAAGGCGCGGGACTTTCGGGAGCCGGTCCTCCCGACACCCTAAGTCCCGCTACCGGACCGCCGACTCCCGCTCCCGGACCGCCGACTCCCGCTCCCGGGCCGCCGGTCACCGCTCCCGACCCGCCAAGTTGGGCCACCGGTCCGCCGGTTCCGGCTACTGGCCCGCCAAGTCCGGCCACCGATCCGCCGGTTCCGGCTACTGGTCCGCCCGTGCCGTCGCCAGCAGTTCCTCCGCGTGGGCGCGGGCCGCCTCCGAGTCCTCCTGGCCCGCGAGCATGCGGGAGAGTTCGCGGATGCGGTCCTCGCCCTCCAGGACCTTGACCCCGGAGCGGGTCACCGAGCCGTCGTTGGTCTTCTCCACCAGCAGCTGCCGGTCGGCGAAGGCGGCGACCTGGGGCAGGTGGGTGACGACGACGACCTGGGCGCTCCGGGCGAGCTTGGCGAGGCGCCGGCCGATCTCGACCGCCGCCTTGCCGCCGACGCCCGCGTCGACCTCGTCGAACAGATACGTCGGCACCGGGTCCGTGCCCGCGAAGACGACCTCCACCGCGAGCATCACCCGGGACAGCTCACCGCCGGACGCGCCCTTGGCGATGGGCCGCGGCGGGGCGCCCGGGTGCGGGGCGAGCAGCAGCTCGACCTCGTCCACGCCCGAGGGGCCGTAGGCGACCGTACGCCCGCCGACCTCGACGCCCTCGGGATCCTCGGTCTGCCGGATGTCGAAGGAGACCCGCGCGTGCGGCATGGCCAGCGAGGCCAGTTCGGCGGTCACCGCGGCGGCGAACCGCTCGGCGGCCTCGGTCCGGGCGTCGGTCAGCGCCTGGGCCAGCCCGCCCAGTTCGGCGCCGAGCGCGTCCCGCTCGGCGGTCAGCTCCTCGATCCGCTCGTCGTCGCCGTCCAGCTCGGTCAGCCGCGCGGCGCTCCGCTCGGCCCACGCGAGCACGGCGTTCACATCGTCGCCGTACTTGCGGGTCAGGGCGGTCAGGGCGGCCCGGCGCTCCTCGACCGCGGCGAGCCGCAGCGGATCGGCGTCCAGGTCACCGGCGTACCCGGCCAGCTCCCCGGCCACATCGCCGAGCAGGATCCCGACCTCACCGATCCGCTCGGCGAGCACGGCGAGCGCCGGGTCATGGGCGCGCACGGCCTCCAGGGCCCGGTGGGCGCCCGCGACCAGGGCCTGGGCGTCGATGCTCTCGGGGTCCTCGGGGTTGCCCGCGAGCGCGGCGTGCGCGGCCGTAGCGGCGGAGGCCAGCGCCTCCGCGTGCCCGAGCCGCTCGGCCTCCTCGGCCAGCTCCGCGTCCTCCCCGGGCCGGGGCTCCACGGCGGCGATCTCGTCGAGGCCGTAGCGGAGCATGTCGGCCTCCTGCGCCCGCTCCCGTGCCCGCGTGGTGATCTCGTCCAGCTCGACGGCGACGGCCCGCAGCCGGCGGTACGCCTCGCCGTACTTGGCGAGCGGCACCGCGACCGCGTCGCCCGCGTACCGGTCGAGGGCGCCGCGCTGCCGGGACAGCTTCAGCAGCCCCTGCTGGTCGGTCTGCCCGTGCACGGCCACCAGGTCGTCGGCCAGCTCGGCGAGCAGCCCCACGGGCACGCTGCGCCCGCCCAGGTGGGCCCGCGAGCGGCCTTCGGCGGAGACGGTACGGCTGATCAGCAGGGCGCCGTCGTCCAGCTCGGCCCCGGCCTCCTCGGCGCGTACGACGGCGGCGGCGCCCGCGGGCACCGAGATCCGCCCCTCCACGACCGCCTTGCCGGCCCCTATCCGCACGAGCGCCGGGTCGGCCCGCCCTCCGAGCAGCAGCCCCAGGCTGGTGACCACCATGGTCTTGCCCGCACCCGTCTCACCGGTGACCGCGGTGAACCCCGGCGACAACTCGACGACGGCATCGTCGATGACCCCGAGCGACCGTATCCGCATCTCCTCCAACACGGAACAGACCATACGAGGTCCGGGGCGGCGAGCGCACATGCCCCGGCCCTTCTCACTCGGCGAGGTGTCCCCACCCGGGGGCGCGGGGAACCGCGCGAGCGACCACGGACCACCCGCGCCCGCCGACCGAACGGAACCCCGCCGGAAACTAGTGCGCCCCCCGCCACCCCGTCGTCGGCAGGGCGAACTTCGCCACCAGCCTGTCGGTGAACGAGGAGTGATGCAGCCGGGCCAGCCGCACCGGCACCGCCCCCCGCCGCACCTCCACCCGCGCGCCCGGCGGCAACTCGATCGTCCGCCGCCCGTCACACCACAGCACCCCCGGCGGGACGTGCGGCAGCACCTCCACCGCGAGCACCGAGTCCGGCGACGTCACCAGCGGCTTCGCGAACAGCGCGTGCGCGCTGATCGGCACCATCAGCAGCGCCTCCACCTCCGGCCACACCACCGGCCCCCCGGCGGAGAACGCGTACGCCGTGGACCCGGTCGGCGTGGACAGCACCACCCCGTCGCAGCCGAACCCCGTCACCGGCCGCCCGTCGATCTCCAGCACGACCTCCAGCAGCTTCTCCGCGCCGGCCTTCTGCACGGCCGCCTCGTTGAGCGCCCAGTCGGTGTGCACGATGTCCCCGTTGCGGTGCACCACCACATCGACGGTCATCCGCTCCTCGACCTCGTACGACCGCTCCACCACCCGGTCGACCACCCGATCGAGGTCATCGCGTTCCGCCTCCGCGAGGAATCCCACGCGCCCCAGGTTGACGCCGAGCATCGGCACCCCGGAGGCACGGGCGAACTCCGCGCCCCGCAGCAGCGTGCCGTCGCCGCCGAGCACGATCAGCAGCTCGCAGCCGTCGAGGCAGGCCGGGGTCGCCTCCCGCTCCAGCTCCACCTCGTCGGGGAGCGGCAGGTCGCGCGCCTCCTCCTCCAGCACCCGCACACCGATGCCATGCCTGAGCAGGCCCTTGACGACGAGTTCCGCGCTGCGGATCGCCGCCGGCCGCCCGGTGTGGGCCAGCAGGAAAACAGTACGCGCCAGATTCTGTGTCAACGCGGCCCCTCCGCCACTGCACGGTCGACATCGGCCGGGTCCAGGCGGGGGGCGCCGGACCGCAGCCACAGGAAGTACTCGACATTGCCCGAGGGCCCCGGCAGCGGACTCGCGGTGACCCCCCGCACCCCGAGTCCCAGCTCCCAGGCCTTCTCGGCCACCCCTCGCACGGCCTCCGCCCGCAGCTGCGGATTCCGTACGACACCCCCGCTGCCGAGTCGTTCCTTACCCACCTCGAACTGCGGTTTGACCATCATCACGAGGTCGGCGTCCTCCTTCACGCACCGCTTCAGGGCGGGCAGCACCAGCCCGAGCGGGATGAAGGAGAGATCACCCACGACGAGATCAACAGGTTCCCCGTCGATCGCGTCGAGCGTCAACTCCCGTACGTTCGTACGGTCCTTGACGGTGACCCGGGCGTCGCTCTGCAACGACCAGGCGAGCTGCCCGTAGCCGACGTCCACGGCCACCACATGGGCGGCGCCCGCGCGCAGCAGGACATCGGTGAAGCCGCCGGTGGACGCGCCGGCGTCCAGCGCGCGCCGGCCCTCCACCACCAGGCCCAGCGGCACGAAGGCCGCGAAGGCGCCGGCGAGCTTGTGGCCGCCCCGGGAGACGTAGTCGGGATCGCTGTCGTCGGCCTGGACCACGATCGCGGCGGCGGTCTCCACCTGCGTGGCCGGCTTGGTCGCCACGGCCTTGCCGACGGTGACCCGCCCGGCGGCGATCAGCTGGCTGGCGTGCTCACGCGAGCGCGCGAGCTTCCGGCGGACCAGCTCCGCGTCCAGACGACGGCGTGCGACTCCTGCCACGTTCGGTTCAGCTCCTGCTTTGTTCGTACGACGGTGAGGGGACCGGAGGTCCCGGGCGGCCGTCGAGCGCGGTCAGCGCGTCGCGCAGCCCCCGGTGTACATCCTCGTACACCTCGACATGTCCGTCGGTGGCGAGGTGGTCGGCATCGGCCAGCCGCGCCAGCCGGGCGTCCACCTCGGCGTCGCCGGTGGGGGTGCGCGGGAGGTCCAGGGGGGCCGGGGCCGCGGGGTCGTACGCGGGTTCGGACACCGCGTGGGACTCGGCCGGGGGTTCAGCCGGGGGCTCGGGCCGCCCGGCGCTCCCGGCGATCTCGGCCTCGGACACGGACTCGCTCATGCCCAGACGCTACCTCGAACCGCTGGGGTACCGTCGGTGGCGATGGCCACGATCGAGGAGTGCCGCACCGCACTGCGAAAGCTTTCGGACACCCTGGGCGGCGCCGAGGGCGACGTACGGGACGCCGCCGCGCTCGAACGCTCGGTGAGCTGCCACATCACCGACCTGGACGTCACCTTCGCGGGCCGGATGACCGGGGGCCGCCTGGAGGTGGACGAGACCCTGTCCGGGCCGCCGCGCGAGCGGGCGCAGATCCGGCTGGCGATGGCCGGTGACGATCTGCGGGCCCTGGTGGACGGCCGGCTGCACTTCGCGACCGCCTGGGGCAGGGGCCGGGTGCGGCTGGAGGCGAGCCTGCTGGATCTGTTCCGGCTCAGGAAGCTGCTGTGACCGAGGCGGTGGGAACCGCCGTGACCCGCTGAGCGCGTGCCTTGCGCGCGGCCGGCACCACCAGCGGGGTCCCCGTCTCCGGGTCCTCGATGACCTGGCACTTCAGCCCGAACACCTGCTCCACCAGTTCGGCCGTGACGATGTCGTTCGGCGCGCCCTCGGCGATCACCTCGCCGCCGCGCAGGGCGATCAGATGGGTGGCGTAGCGGGCCGCGTGGTTGAGGTCGTGCAGAACGGCGACCAGGGTGCGGCCCTGGGTCTCGTGCAGTTCGGCGCACAGGTCGAGGACATCGATCTGGTGCTGGATGTCGAGGTAGGTGGTGGGCTCGTCCAGGAGCAGCAGCGGGGTCTGCTGGGCGAGCGCCATGGCTATCCACACCCGCTGCCGCTGCCCGCCGGACAGCTCGTCCACGAACCGCTCGGCCAGCTCCGCGACCCCGGTCTGCCGCATGGACTCCTGGACGACCCGCTCGTCCTCGGCGGACCACTGGCGCAGCAGCCCCTGGTGCGGATAGCGGCCCCGGCCGACCAGGTCGGCGACGGTGATGCCGTCGGGCGCGACGGCCGACTGCGGGAGCAGGCCGAGGGTGCGGGCGACCTGCTTGGCGGGCAGCGACTGGATGGTCTGCCCGTCGAGGAGGACCTTGCCCTGGCTGGGCTTCAGCATCCGGGACAGGGCGCGCAGCAGCGTCGACTTGCCGCACGCGTTCGGTCCGACGATCACCGTGAAGGAGTGGTCGGGGATCTCCACCGACAGCTGCTCGGCGATGACCCGCTGGTCGTAGGCGAGGGTGACATGGTCGGCGGACAGGCGGTTCACGGTGCTCCTAGAGAAATCGGTGGCGCTCATATCCGGCCGGCCCGGCGCTCGGTGACCAGCAGCCACAGCAGATAGGCGCCGCCGAGGACGCCGGTGACCACGCCGACGGGCAGCCGGCCCGCGCCGAAGACGCGCTGCGAGGCCCAGTCGGCGGTGACGAGGAGGGCGGCGCCCATGCAGAGGGAGGCCACGAGGTTGGGGCCCGGCGAGCGGGTGAGGCGGCGGGCGAGCTGGGGGGCGGTGAGGGCGACGAAGCTGACCGGTCCGGCGGCGGCGGTGGCGGCCGCGGTGAGCAGCACGGCGCTGACCATCAGCACCAGCCGCACCCGCTGCACCGGCACCCCGAGGGCGCCCGCGGTGTCGTCGCCCATCTCCAGCATCCGCAGGCCCCGGCCGTAGGTGAGGACCAGCGGCAGCAGTACGGCGCACAGCCCGAGCAGCGGCCAGACCTGGTCCCAGTCGCGGCCGTCGAGCGAGCCGGTCATCCAGACGACCGCGCGGGCCGCGTCGACCAGGTCGGCCTTGGTGAGCAGATAGCCGTTGACGGCGGTGACGACCGCGCAGACTCCGATGCCGACCAGGACGAGCCGGTATCCGTGCACGCCCTGCTTCCAGGCGAGCAGATAGATGGCGAACCCGGTGACCAGGCCGCCGATCAGCGCGCCGAGGGTGACCTCGGCGGCGCTGCCGGACAGCAGCACGATCACCACCAGGGCGCCCGCCGTCGCCCCCTGCGACAGGCCCAGCACGTCCGGGCTGCCCAGCGGGTTGCGGGAGACGGACTGGAACAGCGCGCCGCCGAGCCCGAGCGAGGCGCCGACCAGCAGCCCGACGAGGACCCGGGGCAGGCGCAGTTCATGGACGATGAAGTGCTGGTAGGCGTTGCCGTTCCCGGCGAGCGTCTTCAGCACGTCGGCCGCGGGGATCTGCGCGTCGCCGGTGCCGATCAGCGCGACACCGGCGGCGAGCGCGGCGGCCACCAGCACGACGACGACGATCAGCGCACGCGGGTCCAGCCGCAGCGACAGCCCGCCGGGGACGCGTACGGCACGGCTCCTGGGGTGTGTCCTCACAGCTGGGCCGTCCTCCGTCGTCGTACCAGAAAGATGAAGACCGGGCCGCCGATCACCGCGGTGACGATGCCGACCTGGAGTTCCGCGGGGCGGGCCACGACGCGGCCGACGACATCGGCGCCGAGCAGCAGCACGGGCGACAGGACGGCGGCGTAGGGCAGGATCCAGCGCAGGTCGGGTCCGGTGAAGGAGCGCACCGCGTGCGGGACCATCAGGCCGACGAAGACGATGGGACCGCAGGCGGCGGTCGCGGCGCCGCACAGCACGGTGGCGGCCAGCATGGCCAGGGCGCGGGTGCGGTTCAGATGGGCGCCGAGGGCGCGGGCGGTGTCGTCGCCCATGGTCACGGCGTTCAGCGGCCGGGCCAGGGCGAGCGCGAGCAGGGTGCCGGCCGCGAGGAAGGGCAGCACCTGCGTGATGGTCGACCCGCTCGCGGAGGCCAGCGAACCCACGGTCCAGAAGCGCATCCGGCCGAGCGCCGCGTCGTCCATGATCATCACGGCCTGGAGATAGCCGTACAGGGCGGCGCTGATCGCCGTACCGGCGAGGGCGAGGCGGACCGGAGTGGCGCCCCGGCTGCCGCCGAGGAACCAGACCAGCGCCCCCACCGCCGCGGCGCCGAGGAAGGCGAACCACACATAGCCGCTCAGGCTGGTGACGCCGAAGAAGGAGATGGCGGTGACGACGGCTGCCGAGGCGCCGGCGTTGATGCCGAGCAGTCCGGGGTCGGCCAGTGGATTGCGGGTGAGCGCCTGGAGCACCGCGCCGGACAGGCCGAGCGCGGCGCCGGCCAGCAGCCCGAGCACGGTGCGCGAGAGCCGCTCGTCCACGACGACGTCGCCGTACGTGCCCGAGTCGTGGAACAGGCCGTGCCAGACCTGTGCCAAGGTGAGCGCTTTCGCCCCGATCGCGATGCTCGCCACGGCGACCAGCACCAGGAGCGCGACGGAGAGCAGCAGCCCAAGGGGCCGCACCGCCCGGCGGGTTGGGGGCGCGGGGGCGGCCGCCGCGCGCGGTTCCGGAGGACTGTCGACCAACACGAGGTTAGGTTAGCCTATCCTCCTTTGAGGCCGGGATCCCCGGGTACCGGAAGCCGCGCGAGGCCACGGAGGGCCGCCCGCCGCCGATCTGAGACCGACTCAGAGCCCGAGCCGCTCCAGCGCCTTCCCCCCGTCCAGCTCGCAGGAGCCCTCCCCGGCCGCCGTCCACGCCGCCGCGCACAGCGCCCGCAGCCCGTCGAGGGCCTCGCCGTCGCCGTCCAGCTCCAGCCGGGTGTCCCCGGCCGTCGCCGTCCACCCACCGCACCGGAAACCCTCACCCTCTCGGGTGATTTCCGGCTGGCCGGTGAGCAGGCCCCGCAGATCCGCGTCCACATACGTCGGCCGGTGCTCCGGCTTCGCGGCCAGCAGCCGGGCGCCGTCGGTGACGCCGGTCAGCACCAGGAGCGAGTCCACCCCGCCGTTGAACGCGCCCTCGATGTCGGTGTCCAGCCGGTCCCCCACCACCAGCGGCCGCTTCGCGCCGGTGCGGATGACCGTCTCCCGGTGCATCGGCGGCAGCGGCTTGCCCGCCACCTGCGGCTCCTTGCCCGTCGCGATCCGTACGACCTCCACCGCCGCCCCGTTGCCCGGCGCGATCCCGCGCCCGCTCGGGATCGTCAGATCGGTGTTCGACGCGAACCACGGCACACCGCGCGCCACCGCGTACGACGCCTCCGCGAACCGGCCCCAGGTCAGCTCGGGCCCGCCGTACCCCTGCACCACCGCCGCCGGATCGTCGTCCGCCGACTCCACCGGCTCCAGGCCACGCTCGCGCAGCGCCACCCGCAGCCCCTCGCCGCCGATCACCAGCACCCGCGCCCCGGCCGGCACCTGCTCCGCGATCAGCCGCGCCACCGCCTGCGCCGAGGTGATGACGTCCTCGGCCGCCGCCGGTATCCCCAGCTCGGTCAGGTGCCCGGCGACCGCCTCGGGCGTGCGCAGCGCGTTGTTGGTGACGTACGCCAGATGCATTCCGCCGGCGCGGGCCCGCTCCAGGGAGTCGACGGCGTGCGCGATCGCGTGCCCACCCGCGTACACCACACCGTCGAGGTCGAGCAGCGCCGTGTCGTACGCCTCGCTCAGGGGCCGACCACTGCTGTCGGGTCCGGTCCTGACGCCGTCGCTCATATCCGCATCGCTCCTCGATCGCTCGCTTACCCCCGATCATCCCGCATGCCACTGACATACGATGCCGGGATGGACAATGCAGGTCACTCGGAAGCAATGGCGCGCCGGGGCCTGGAACTCACCCCGTTCCGCGGCCTTCGATACGACCCCGACCGGGTCGGCAGCCTGGCCTCCGTCACCTCCCCGCCGTACGACGTCGTGGTACGGCCCGACGGGGTGCACCACCTCCAGTCGGCGGACCCCCACAACATCGTCCGGCTGATCCTCCCCGAGGCCCACACGCCCAGCGAACGCACCGAGCAGGCCGCCGACACGCTGCGCCGCTGGCTCGCCGAGGGCATCCTCACCGCGGACCCCGAACCCGCCCTGTACGTGTACGAGCAGAGCGACGGCGAGGGCATGCTCCAGCGCGGCGTCATCGGCACGCTGCGGGTCTCCGAGCCGGCCGAGGGCGTGGTGCTGCCGCACGAGGGCGTCATGGCGCCGGTGGTCGCCGAGCGCGCCGCCCTGATGCGCGCCACCCGCGCCAACCTGGAGCCGCTGCTGCTGACCTACCGCGGCGACGGCACGGCCGCCGAGGTCGTGGAGCGCACCGCGGAGAAGCCGCCGCTGCTGGCCACCACCACCGAGGACGGCTTCCGGCACCGCCTGTGGGCGATCACGGACGCCGCCGACGTGGCCCTGATCCAGTCCGACCTGGCCCATCACCAGGCCCTGATCGCCGACGGACACCACCGCTGGGCCACCTATCTGCGGCTGCGCGACGAGCAGCCCGCGCCCGGCCCCTGGGACCACGGCCTGGTCCTGCTGGTCGACACGGCCCGCTACCCGCTGCGCGTACGCGCCATCCACCGGCTGCTGCACGGCCTGCCGGTGGCGGACGCGCTGGCCGCCGTGGAGGGCCTGTTCCAGGTACGACACCTCCAGGTACCGCTGGCCGAGGCCCTGGCCGCGCTGGCGGACGCGTCCTGCGCGGGCAACGCCTTCCTGCTGGCCGGTGACGGCGCCTTCCATCTGCTGGACCGCCCGGACCCCGCGCTGCTGGCCCGCACGGTCCCGGCGGACCGCCCGGCCGCCTGGCGCTCCCTGGACGCCACGGTCCTGCACACCGCCCTGCTGGAACACGTCTGGCGCATCCCCGAGGACTCCCCGGCGCACATCGCCTACATCCACGACACGGCCGCGACCGTGGCGAAGGCCGAACGCGACGGCGGTACGGCCGTGCTGATGCACCCGGTGCGCGAGGAGGTCGTACGCGATCTGGCCCGCCAGGGCGTGACGATGCCGCGCAAGTCGACGTCGTTCGGGCCGAAGCCGGCGTCGGGGCTGGTGCTGCGCGCGCTGGAGATCTGATCCCGGGGCGGCTCCGGGCATGCGAAAGGGGGCAGGTTCCGTCGGGAACCTGCCCCCTTTGTTCACTCACCGACGAGCGTCAGTGACGGACGTCAGTCCTTGTCGCGCTCCGCGTCGCGCTTTTCGTCGCCCCGGCCCTCGTCCTCGACCAGGTCGTCGTCGGCGCTGTCGCCGTCGGCCTCGGCCGCGAAGGTCTTGGCCTCGGGGGACTCGGGGGCCTCGACCTCGGCGGTGGCCTTGGGCTCGGCCTGGGCCTCGGCCTCGGCGGAGTCCTCCTCGTCCTCGTCCAGGGCGTCCACGAACTCCACGCCGTCCATCTCGGCGAGCCGGTCGGAGGCGTCGGTGCTGCCGTCCCGGTCGGCCTCGACGGCCTTCGCGAACCACTCCCGCGCCTCGCCCTCGCGGCCGACCGCGAGCAGGGCGTCGGCGTAGGCGTAGCGCAGCCGGGCGGTCCAGGGCTGGATGGAGTTGGAGGCCAGCTCCGAGCTCTGGAGGGTCACGATGGCCGCGTCCAGCTGGTCCATGTCCCGCCGGGCACCGGCCGCGACGAGCCGCATCTCGACCTGACCGGCCTTGTCCAGCTTGTGCACCTCGGGGGCGCCGGCCATGTCCAGCGCCTTCTCCGGCCGGCCGAGCCCGCGCTCGCAGTCGGCCATGACCGGCCACAGCTCCACGCCGCCGGTCATCCGGCGGGCGGCACGGAACTCGGCGAGGGCCTCGCTGTACTTCTGGTTCGCGTACGCCGCGAAACCGGCGGCCTCGCGTACGGCGGCCACACGGGACGCCAGGCGCAGGGCCACCTTGGAGTAGCCGTAGGCACCCTCGGGGTCCTCGTCGATGAGCCGCGCGACCATCACCAGGTTGCGGGCGACGTCCTCGGCGAGCGTCTTGGGCAGGCTCTGGAGCTCCTGCCGGACGTCCTTGTCGATCTCGTCGCCGGTGACGTCCTCCGGGATCGGCAGCCGCTTGATCGGCTCCCGGTCGTGGTGGCGGTCGCGGTCGCGGTCCCGGTCGTCACGGCGGCCGTAGCCACCGCCGCGGCGGTCGTCGCCCCGGCTGTCCCGACGGTCGTCGCGGCGGTCGTCGCGGCGGAAGCCTCCGGGGCGCCCACCACGGTCGTCGCGACGGGGGCCACGGTCACCGCGGTCGTCACGCTGGAAGCCCGGACGCGAGGGACGGTCGTCCCGGCGGTCATCGCGTCGATCGTCACGGCGGTCGTCGCGTCGGCCGTAGCCGCCGCCACCACGGTTGTCGTCACGACGGTCGTCACGACGGAAACCACCACGGTCGTCGTCACGGCGTCCGTAGGAGGGGCGGTCGTCACGGCGGCCGTAGCCGCCACCACGGTTGTCGTCACGACGGTCATCGCGACGGAAACCGCCACGGTCGCCACCCCGGTCGCCGCCTCGGTCGTCGTCACGACGGAACGACGGACGGTCGTCGTCGCGACGGAACGAGGGGCGGTCGTCGCGGCGGAAGCCTCCGGGGCGCCCACCACGGTCGTCGCGACGGGGGCCACGGTCACCGCGGTCGTCACGCTGGAAGCCCGGACGCGAGGGACGGTCGTCCCGGCGGTCATCGCGTCGATCGTCACGGCGGTCGTCGCGTCGGCCGTAGCCGCCGCCACCACGGTTGTCGTCACGACGGTCGTCACGACGGAAACCACCACGGTCGTCGTCACGGCGTCCGTAGGAGGGGCGGTCGTCACGGCGGCCGTAGCCGCCACCACGGTTGTCGTCACGACGGTCATCGCGACGGAAACCGCCACGGTCGCCACCCCGGTCGCCGCCTCGGTCGTCGTCACGACGGAACGACGGACGGTCGTCGTCGCGACGGAACGAGGGGCGGTCGTCGCGGCGGAAGCCTCCGGGGCGCCCACCACGGTCGTCGCGACGGGGGCCACGGTCACCGCGGTCGTCACGCTGGAAGCCCGGACGCGAGGAACGGTCGCCCTCACGGCGATCGTCGCGTCGGCCGTAGCCGCCGCCACCACGGTTGTCGTCACGACGGTCGTCACGACGGAAACCACCACGGTCGTCGTCACGGCGACCGTACGAGGGGCGGTCGTCACGGCGGTCATCGCGGCGGAAGCCGCCACGGTCGCCGCGGTTGTCGTCGCGCCGGAAGCCGCCACGGTCACTGCGGTCACCACGGTCGCCGCGGTAGCCGCCGCGGTCGCCACGGTCCCCACTGTCCCGTCGCCGCTGATCGCGCTCCGGTCGGTCGTCGGGAGAGTTGGTGGACATGGTGACTCCTGTCTTCGGTACCACAAGCATTGTAAAAACAAAAGGACCCCTGGTCCCAGCTGAACGCTGGGACCAGGGGTCCTCCAAAGATTGTTCGGCGGCGTCCTACTCTCCCACAGGGTCCCCCCTGCAGTACCATCGGCGCTGTAAGGCTTAGCTTCCGGGTTCGATATGTAACCGGGCGTTTCCCCTACGCTATGACCACCGAAACCCTAATGGTTTCGAGCGAACAAGCACACTTTGTAGTTATGCGTTCAGCTCTAGCCGGCAACTGTTCGTTGCCTCAGAACTAACACAGTGGACGCGAGCAACTGAGGACAAGCCCTCGGCCTATTAGTACCGGTCACCTCCACCAGTTACCTGGCTTCCAGATCCGGCCTATCAACCCAGTCGTCTACTGGGAGCCTTACCCCATCAAGTGGGTGGGAGTCCTCATCTCGAAGCAGGCTTCCCGCTTAGATGCTTTCAGCGGTTATCCCTCCCGAACGTAGCCAACCAGCCATGCCCTTGGCAGAACAACTGGCACACCAGAGGTTCGTCCGTCCCGGTCCTCTCGTACTAGGGACAGCCCTTCTCAAGACTCCTACGCGCACAGCGGATAGGGACCGAACTGTCTCACGACGTTCTAAACCCAGCTCGCGTACCGCTTTAATGGGCGAACAGCCCAACCCTTGGGACCGACTCCAGCCCCAGGATGCGACGAGCCGACATCGAGGTGCCAAACCATCCCGTCGATATGGACTCTTGGGGAAGATCAGCCTGTTATCCCCGGGGTACCTTTTATCCGTTGAGCGACGGCGCTTCCACAAGCCACCGCCGGATCACTAGTCCCGACTTTCGTCCCTGCTCGACCCGTCGGTCTCACAGTCAAGCTCCCTTGTGCACTTACACTCAACACCTGATTACCAACCAGGCTGAGGGAACCTTTGGGCGCCTCCGTTACCCTTTAGGAGGCAACCGCCCCAGTTAAACTACCCATCAGACACTGTCCCTGATCCGGATCACGGACCCAGGTTAGACATCCAGCACGACCAGACTGGTATTTCAACGACGACTCCACCCACACTGGCGTATGAGCTTCACAGTCTCCCAGCTATCCTACACAAGCCGAACCGAACACCAATATCAAACTGTAGTAAAGGTCCCGGGGTCTTTCCGTCCTGCTGCGCGAAACGAGCATCTTTACTCGTAGTGCAATTTCACCGGGCCTATGGTTGAGACAGTCGAGAAGTCGTTACGCCATTCGTGCAGGTCGGAACTTACCCGACAAGGAATTTCGCTACCTTAGGATGGTTATAGTTACCACCGCCGTTTACTGGCGCTTAAGTTCTCAGCTTCGCCCCACCGAAATGGAGCTAACCGGTCCCCTTAACGTTCCAGCACCGGGCAGGCGTCAGTCCGTATACATCGCCTTACGGCTTCGCACGGACCTGTGTTTTTAGTAAACAGTCGCTTCTCGCTGGTCTCTGCGGCCACCCCCAGCTCGAACAGCAAGTGTTCTCACCAGATGTGGCCCCCCTTCTCCCGAAGTTACGGGGGCATTTTGCCGAGTTCCTTAACCATAGTTCACCCGAACGCCTCGGTATTCTCTACCTGACCACCTGAGTCGGTTTAGGGTACGGGCCGCCATGAAACTCGCTAGAGGCTTTTCTCGACAGCATAGGATCATCCACTTCACCACAATCGGCTCGGCATCAGGTCTCACCCTGCATGAGTGGCGGATTTACCTACCACTCGGGCTACACCCTTACCCCGGGACAACCACCGCCCGGGATGGACTACCTTCCTGCGTCACCCCATCACTCACCTACTAACCGCTCGGTTCAGCGGCTCCACCACTCCCCTCAACTCCGAAGAGATCAGGGCGGCTTCACGGCCTTAGCATCACGATGCTCGATGTTTGACGCTTCACAGCGGGTACCGGAATATCAACCGGTTATCCATCGACTACGCCTGTCGGCCTCGCCTTAGGTCCCGACTTACCCTGGGCAGATCAGCTTGACCCAGGAACCCTTAGTCAATCGGCGCACACGTTTCTCACGTGTGTATCGCTACTCATGCCTGCATTCTCACTCGTCAACCGTCCACAACTACCTTCCGGTGCTGCTTCACCCGGCAGACGACGCTCCCCTACCCATCACAACACCCGTTAGGGCTACATGCTGCAATGACACGACTTCGGCGGTACGCTTGAGCCCCGCTACATTGTCGGCGCGGAATCACTAGACCAGTGAGCTATTACGCACTCTTTCAAGGGTGGCTGCTTCTAAGCCAACCTCCTGGTTGTCTGTGCGACTCCACATCCTTTCCCACTTAGCGTACGCTTAGGGGCCTTAGTCGATGCTCTGGGCTGTTTCCCTCTCGACCATGGAGCTTATCCCCCACAGTCTCACTGCCGCGCTCTCACTTACCGGCATTCGGAGTTTGGCTAAGGTCAGTAACCCGGTAGGGCCCATCGCCTATCCAGTGCTCTACCTCCGGCAAGAAACACACGACGCTGCACCTAAATGCATTTCGGGGAGAACCAGCTATCACGGAGTTTGATTGGCCTTTCACCCCTAACCACAGGTCATCCCCCAGGTTTTCAACCCTGGTGGGTTCGGTCCTCCACGAAGTCTTACCTCCGCTTCAACCTGCCCATGGCTAGATCACTCCGCTTCGGGTCTTGAGCGTGCTACTGAATCGCCCTGTTCGGACTCGCTTTCGCTACGGCTTCCCCACCCGGGTTAACCTCGCAACACACCGCAAACTCGCAGGCTCATTCTTCAAAAGGCACGCAGTCACGAGATGCAGCAAGCTGCATCCGACGCTCCCACGGCTTGTAGGCACACGGTTTCAGGTACTATTTCACTCCCCTCCCGGGGTACTTTTCACCATTCCCTCACGGTACTATCCGCTATCGGTCACCAGGGAATATTTAGGCTTAGCGGGTGGTCCCGCCAGATTCACACGGGATTTCTCGGGCCCCGTGCTACTTGGGTGTCTCTCAAGCAAGCCGCTGACATTTCGACTACGGGGGTCTTACCCTCTACGCCGGACCTTTCGCATGTCCTTCGTCTACATCAACGGTTTCTGACTCGCCGACCAGCCGGCAGACTGGTCAAGAGAGATCCCACAACCCCGCACACGCAACCCCTGCCGGGTATCACACGCATACGGTTTGGCCTCATCCGGTTTCGCTCGCCACTACTCCCGGAATCACGGTTGTTTTCTCTTCCTGAGGGTACTGAGATGTTTCACTTCCCCTCGTTCCCTCCACTTGCCCTATGTGTTCAGGCAAGGGTGACAGCCCATGACGACTGCCGGGTTTCCCCATTCGGAAACCCCCGGATCAAAGCCTGGTTGACGACTCCCCGGGGACTATCGCGGCCTCCCACGTCCTTCATCGGTTCCTGGTGCCAAGGCATCCACCGTGCGCCCTTAAAAACTTGGCCACAGATGCTCGCGTCCACTGTGCAGTTCTCAAACAACGACCAGCCACCCATCACCCCGAACCCACCAGGAGTTCGAGTGCACTGGGGCCGGCGACTGAGGAGAAGATCAGATCATTCCCTCAGACACCCAACAGCGTGCCCGACCAGAACCCGTCCGAGGATCATGCGTTCCACACTCCGAAGAGCAGTACTAACAGCCCCCGACCCGAACATCCGGCCGAGTAGTCAACGTTCCACCCATGAGCAACCAGCA